>NZ_JANZKZ010000004.1 GCF_025770725.1 Sulfurospirillum oryzae
AATTGTTTCGTTGCAGGCATCCATGTTGGAATACAGCCTAAATGGGTACAAAGCCCTATCATGACAGCATAGTGTTTATTGCCCGCTACAATGTCACGTTTCTCGTTCTTAGGCATATCCGCACTTTTTCTCAAGATGAAAATAGGCTTGCCCCTCCATTGGATCGTTTGCACTTCTCCTTCTTTCATTGGAGAGAGATCAACGGTGATGAATCCAGCAGACTGTACACTTGGAAGTGGATCCCAAGTCTTTTTCATAGCGCCAAGGGCTATGACCCCACCTGCCGCTGCAAAACCGCCGAATGCCATGCCTATAAAGTCTCTTCTGCTTGTTTCAACAGCCATTCTTTGTTCCTTTCGTGTAGTTTAATTTGTAACCATTTTATCGCATCATTTATTAAGAATCTATGACACACGTCAATTATATATTTGTTGCAATTTTATTTTTTATTAAAAATGTTGATATAAATAAAGTTTGATAATTTATATTTTCATATTTTGTTCCATTGTACACTATTTTTATATTGGCTGAGATTAACAATTGTAAGTAAAGCAGGTTTGTTTAAAAAAAAATAGTCTAATATATTTGCATTAAAGTTTGATAATGCGCAGAAATAAAATATTTTTCTTGATTAAGTGGTATAATTATCCAAAGGAGATAATATCAGACATGGAAGCAGATCATAAAGTATTTTCTCAGCGTAAAATAACAAAAAATTATCGCTCTGTTACAGGATCTTTCCCAAGTGTAAAAAATAAATCCTCTATAGCTTTTGAGTCACTTCTGGAAAGAAGTCTCTTCTTGACGCTAGAATTTGACAACTCAGTAGAAACTTACATAGAACAGCCACAACTTAAAATTGATTATGATGGTAGTATACGAACATACAGTGCTGATTGCCTCATTAAATATTGCAAAGATACTTTGAAAAAAGAGACTATCGTTGAAGTGAAATATCTTACTGAAATCAATAAAGACAAAGAAAAATTTGAACAAAAGTTTAAAAGTATTCAAGCATCCGTAGAATATATGGGAATGGAATTTATACTCTACACTGATGAAACTTTTCCAAAAAGTTATATTGAAAATCTTGACTTCTTATATCGCTATAAAACACAATCATTAGATACTAGAAATGATGAAAAAATTTTGGATTTTGCAAAAGAACCTATGACTGCTTTTCAATTAGCTAACTTGATTGCTCAATCCAAGATGGAATATTTGCAAGTTGCAAATGCTATTTGGAGCCTAGTGTCCAATGGAAAATTATGCACAGATTTTTATCAAGATGAATTGACTATGAATTCACTAGTTTGGATAAATCATGAACGTTATTAGCTTTAAAATTGGCACAAGCGTGTTTCATCAAGATAAACTTTACACGATTAAAGCATATCCATCATTTAATGAAGTGCTTTTGAAATCTGTTGAAAAGCCTTATAAAGAGTGCATTGTTAAGGTGAATACACTTATCAAAGAATCGAAAAATGCAACTTCAAAGGTTGAGCATCTAGTTGATTTGGATGACAAAGAATACAAAAAGGCACTAGAGCGATATCATATTATAAAACCACTACTTGATATTGAAAAACGATCAACCCAAGATATACAAACAGTTGCCGATAAACATAGCAAAGGGGTGGCTACTATTTATCGATGGCTAGAGAAATATGAAACCTATGGAACAGTGAGTTCATTGGCAACTGCATATAAAAATTGTGGTGGAAAATTGAAAGGACGCCTAGATAAATCTGTTGAGGCAATTATTGAGTCTGTGTTTGAAGATTTTTATTTGGATGAGCAACAATATCCTATTTCAGTTATCTATCAAAAAATAGTTGAAAAGTGTCGCTATGCCAATCAAACTCCACCTACTGATAATACTATTCGTACACGTCTAAAAAAAATACATCCAAAATTAGTTGCCAAATATCGTAAAAATGTTAGTGTGCGCGATACAAGAGGAATGCCTGGAAAATTCCCAAAAGTCAAAATGCCCTTGGATATTATCCAGATCGATCACACAAAAGTTGATGTTATGCTCGTAGATGAAATTACAAGAGAAACGATTGGCAGACCTAATATTACGGTTGCAATTGATGTTTATAGCCGAATGATTTACGGTTTTTATATTTCATTAGAATCAATTAATTTTTTTAGTGTAGGACAATGCTTACTGAATGCGATTTTACCCAAAGAAGATCTTCTGCATTACCACAACATTCAAGGAGAATGGCCAGTGTATGGCTTGCCTCGCAAAGTACACATGGATAATGCCAAAGAGTTTCGTTCAACCTCATTAGAGAAGTTTTGTCAAGAATACAGCATCGAAAATCAATACCGACCTGTAGCACATCCTGAATACGGTGGTATGATTGAACGTGTGATTGAAACACATATGAAAGCAGTGCATCAATTACCAGGAACCACATTCTCTAACATAAAACAAAAAGGTACCTATGATTCTGAATATCATGCAAGCATGACAATTCAAGAACTAGAGCAATGGTATCTTGACTTTGTGATTAATATTTATCATAAAACCGAACACAGCTCGCTTGGAATGAGCCCTGAGGAAAAGTTCTATCAAGCGTTTTTAGGTGTGGGTGATGGAACAATTCCATTTTTGCCATCAGCCCCTGCAAATACAATAAAGCTTCGCATGGCTCTTTTACCAGCTTTTGAGCGCACCGTTCAGAAAAATGGCATTACCATTGATTACATTACGTATTTTTCTGAAACACTTCGGAAGTGGATTGTTCCTTCGGAATATAAAAAACTCTCTGCTAAAATTCACACAAAATCTGTCATGTGCCGAAGAGATCCTAGAGATATTAGTAAATTATATGTGTATGATCCAGATATTAATGATTATATTATTGTCCCCTATAGTGATATTCGAAAACCAGCAATCAATTTATCAGAGCTTCGAAAATCTATTGCTGATGCAAAAAAAGAAGTGATAGGGCGAGAACTAGAGATGCATGATATTTTTAGAAGTTACGAAAGATTGAGCACCTATGTTGAAAAAGCAAAACGCGAAAAGCGTTCTACACTAAGGCGCAATAGTTCAAAGCAACATACGAAAAAGATACTTGAGTACGAAGAGAAAATCTTGAAAAAAGAGCCAATATCTCGTGATGAAAAGCTGATTATTCAAGAAATAGATGATGATGATGATAGAGAAGGGTATGATTATTACCCTGTGGATGAAGTATTATGAGTAGTCGACGTCTCACAAAAGCGGCCCTAAGCTATTTAGAAAAAAGTGATGCAGAAAGAGTAGCATATTGTAAAAAAGACCAGTGGATTACTTATGCTTCGGCAATGAAACTTCTTGAAATATTAGAAGATAAGTTTCATGAACCAAGTCAATTGAGAAATGAAGGCTTATTGGTCTATAGTGATTATAATAATGGTAAAACAGCTATTTTAAAAAAATTTTATACTAAGCATAAAGCCTCCTTTGAAACAATAAATGCTAAAGAAGAGTCAGTACATGAAATTCCAATTATCTATTTTGAAGCCCCATCCATACCCGATGAAGGTAGACTCTACTCTCTCATCCTCGATGAATTATGTGTTCCACATAAAGTCAGTGAAAAAGCTATGGAAAAAGCGCGCTTAGTAGAACATTATCTGCGTAAACTTAATACAAAAATGATATTAATTGATGAAATTCATAGCGCATTAACAGGCAACCTCAATAAACAACGAACATTTATCAATGATTTAAAACACATTAGCAATAAACTCTCTCTTGCTATTATTCTTGCAGGAACACGCGATGCTTTTTCTGCTTTAACAATTAATGATGAAATTGCATCGCGCTTCCCATCAGTAGAGCTACCTCGTTGGAGCAATAATAGAAAATTTCGTTCATTTCTTGCTTCGTATGAGAGTTGTTTACCGCTTAAAGAAGCATCAAATATAGCCGATAATCTACCTTTAGTGGATATTATTTACCAAGAATCAGAAGGATTAATTGGTAAGACTGTCAATTTAATGAAAAAAGCAGCTGTAAAAGCGATTAAATCGGGTCGCGAAAGAATAACTGCTGCTGAGATTGAGTATTTGCCAAAATTATGAGACGTAAGGGATGGGTTGATGGGTATGATTGCTTAATCATTCCTCATCCTTATCCTGATGAACTGTTAAGTTCATGGTTAACACGAACGGCTTTCGCTCATGGCTATTCTCTAACAACCTTTCTTTCTTTGTTTATCAAACATGATGGCAGTGCACTTAGTCGTATAGACTTAGATTTTAATGACACTAAGGCATTGATAAGCCAGCTTGCCTCCAAATGCCACTTGAATGTGCAAACACTCCAGTCATTAAGCCTACGCAGCGAAGAAGGGTATCTTTTTGAGGGAGATAGTGCTACGCTGTATCCGCCCAAGCAAATTCGAAAACTCAAAGATAAACGAACGCATTATGGACTGATGTTTTGTCCAAAATGTTTAGCTGAAGATTCCCAACCGTATTGGCGTAAGCAATGGCGGTATCTTTTTTATAATGCTTGCCCAAAGCATCGTGTATTTTTAATGGATCGTTGTTGGGTGTGTTATGAACGAGTTCGTTTTTCAAAAATGAAACCATCGGAAGAGATAGTGTATTGCAGCAGGTGTGAGCATGATCTCAGACAAACGCTAACGCACCCTATAAGTATGGAACAATCTTTTGGTATACAAGCGATTGAATGGTTTGAACAAGGATTAAAAGAGGGGTATTTTGAGATTAACAATACAAAAATATCCTCTTTATTTGTCTTTCATGTCTATAATCTACTTTATTACAAAATAGCTTCATTGAAAGATGCGCTGCGTTTTGAGGCATTTCCTATGATTGATGCCTATAATCAATTGTATTCAAAAGAAGCGCATTATCATTCAAAAAAAGCGACTTTGATTTATAAAAATTTTTATCTTACAGCTATGATTCACCAGCTATTTCAAAACTTCCCAATAAACTTAATACAATTTGCAAAAGACAATAACTTAACACATCGAGATTTCTTACACAGCACAAAGATAGCTCCTTTTTGGTTTAAAGAAGCAATCGATCAATCTATCCCTTTACAAGATACGGTTGGCAGAATTATCAGTGAAAATGAAGTCAAAGGTGCAATCAAATACCTTAAAAGTATCGGAAAAAATATAAATCAGAAAAATGTAGCGGATATTTTAGGCTGCCATTTTACGCTTCATAAACAGTTTGTGGCGTTGTATAAAACTATGGCATTGCGATATGGGAGAATATGAATATTCATCAAAGTATAATGTTTCTTTTGTAATAATCCAAAACACTTATTTCATTTCTATAATTATTATGTATATAGAAGAGAATTAAAAAAAGCAATACTCTTAAATGGATTAGGACAAATCAAAGTTGGTTTGATAAAAGTAAAGAAAGTAATCTACTAATTGCTACTATGTGTGAAATTATGTATTAATTTCTATGTTAAGAATTCAAATAATACAATATATTTTTAAACTACATTTATGAGTCAAAAAAGGGTAAGATATAAAATGATATTTAACAAAATATCCTTTTCAGGACATGAGAAATTTGATTGTAAAGCTTCTTGGCTTTGTTTAGCATATCGCGATGTAAATGTCATACAAGGACATATAGAAACTGCTATTGAGTTAACAGGGATAGGTAGCAATAAAGTTAAATCCTTACGTCAATGGGTACATAAATTAGGGTTATTTGATGGTGGAAAGTTTAATGAATTAGCAGTCCTTATTTTTTCTCAAGATCCTTATCTTGAAAAAGTTGATTCTCTTTGGATTTTGCATACATTTTTGACGCAGAATATTGAAAAGGCAACTCTGTATCATCTTTTTTTTAATCAATTCTTTTTCACAACATTTACAAAAGATTCTCTTCAATTAAAATTAGAAAAGTGGTGTAGTGAGCATCAAATAAGAATGTCTGTAACTACGCTAGAAAGTGATATAACTATTCTGACAAAGATGTATCTCAAAAATAATGATAAAGACCAATTTTCAGCAAGTCTATTTCATGATTTAAATATTCTTCACAAAGTAGATAATGAATACATCGTAAATTTAAAAAATCCAGCTCTCTTATCTGATAAAGCATTTTTATTTATTTTTTGTTATTTCATTCGGTATCATAAAGGTAGCACAATTTCTGTAAAAGATTTACAATTTGGACAGAATAGTTTACAAAACACTTTATGCTTGACAGAAGAAAAACTATTAGAAAAATTAACCAAGTTGAGTGTTCTTACAGATAATCAAATTGTGTATCAAGAAGCAGCAGGGATAAAACAAATTTACATTCATCATTTACCAACGCTCCAAGAAGCACTTGCAAATGTTTATGGCAAGGAAGTTGCGTGAAATATTCTGAAATTTTCAACATAGCATCAAATTTCCGAAGATCAACAAATATACTGTATGATACGAATTGTGACTCATATATTTTATCTACTTCTTCTGTTGAGGCGCTACGCAGAATCTTCATAGGTAGTGCATCGAGTTCTATCGCAATTACTGGTCCTTTTGGATCTGGTAAATCATCACTATTGCTTTTTCTTGAGGCACTTCTTTCTAAAAAAACTGAGCATGCAGTTTGTATTCAAAAGCTACATAATAAAGAACCTGAGATATATAAACATTATCAAGATCTTGTTGGAACTCATGTCAAAGGTTTTTTGACTATTAAACTGATCGGTGAACATCTATCTTTCAAAAAAATTTTCATTGCTGCTTTATATGCAAAAAAAGAGTTAAAAGCCACACATCAATTTATCAAGACAAATGAAGAAATATCATTTCTTTCTTTACTTGAAATTTTTAATGATGAAGTTATCAAGCTTGGATATAGTGGAATCTCAATTTTCATTGACGAACTTGGAAAAATTATTGAATATGCTTCTGAAAAATATCTTGATTCAGATATTCACGCTTTACAAGATTTAGCAGAGTTTGCAAATAAGCATAAAAATTATCGTCTAGTAGTTGCATTGCATAAGAGTTTTAAAGACTACGTACAAAATACGTCCAGTATATCGTTTACAGAGTGGGACAAAATTCAAGGACGTTTTGAAAATATTGTTTTTCAAGATGATTTTTATGAGCTTATGCATATTTTTGAAGAGGCAATTACTGTCACTAATAATGCAGCCATTACAAGTATTCAAGCGCATGTTCTTAAACTCTTTAAAGATTACAAAAAGCATGTTTCACATAAAAGTATTCCTGTCAACGAAGTATCATTACAAAAGCTAGCACCATTGCACCCATTTACGGCACTTGCGCTTTTTCATATATTCTCTAAATATTTTCAGAATCAACGTTCAGTTTTCTCATTTTTGTCAGCTCAAGAGCCTTATTCATTTCAAAACTTTATTTCCGAAGAACAAACAGAGTCATCTCTTTATACATTACCGATGCTCTTTGATTATATCAATTATTTATTGAATGCCTATCGCGTCAACATGATTGATCAAGAGTCCTGGAATTTGGCTAATGAGTATCTTGATAGTGCAAATATTTTAACAAATACACAGAAGAATATTATCAAGTCTATTGCACTTGTTTCTGCTTTTAAACTAGAACATCTAATTCAACTTGATGATTACTCTTTACCGTTAGCTTTACCAGGTTCACAGAATGTACAAGAGTCTATTCACGCATTATTAGACAAGGGTTTAATACTTCATAAATTGGCTACTAATGCCTATGCTCTAATTGAAGAAACAAGTATTGACATTAATACTGACCTTGCAGCAATTATAAAAGGACAAATCAAAACGGATTTCGAGGCTGAGATTAATAAGTTGATTCATGAAGACAAAGTCTTGGCTAAACGTTTTTATATCAATACAGGAACGGCAAAGTTTTTTACAAAAAAATTTATAGAAACAGATCTTACAAAAAGCCTCACTGATACTTTTGAGTTAATATATGTAAGTACTGATGTATCAGAAAACCAACTTATAGAAGCAAGCAAAAAAAATCCCACAAGTATTTATATTCCATTACCACTAACTCGACAGCTAAAAAGCATTATTGAACAATCAATAGCGATTGAGACGATGTTAAAACGCAAAGATGTACAATCAAATCAACTAGTTCGTAAAATTTTGCACAACATGCTCCACACAAATAAAAATGAAATAGATAAGATTCTAGAAATCAAAGAGCAAATGTATTTTAGCGGAAGAGTACATCCTTTTACATCAGAACTGCTACAAAAAAGTATTTCTGATATCCTTGAAAAAGCTTATATAAATATGCCAGTCATCATTAATGATCTTGTGAATACTATTAATCGTGAACTGTCTGTACCACCTGGTGTCAAAATGCTCTTTAAGCATATGCTAGAGTGTGAAAATGACGCTGATTTAGGTATAGATAAAACGCCACCAGAAAAGGCCATTTATTTATCGGTAATGAAAAGATCTGGTCTCCATTTATTCAACGTGAAAAATCAAAAATGGGAATTTTTTAATCCAGATCAATGTAATTTCGCACCATCTTGGCAAATGCTCATGAATCAGATGAAAAAGAGTCAGACCCTTAGCGTGGTAACACTGATCAATACATTGACTGAAAGTCCATTTGGCTTGAATGATGATGCTGCAAAGTTTGTTGTCTTTTTATTTTTAATTGTCAATGAATCGCGTATCCATTTTTTTAGAGAAAATACTTATCAATTTGATTTCGATATTGACCAAGTAATGGATATTTGGAAAAATACAAAACTTTATACTGTTCGATGGTATGAACTTTCGAAAGATGAAGAAGCAATTTTTGCACAATATATTTGCATCTTTGATCAATACTTTGATGCAAGTTATTCTAGGCAAAATATCAAGTTTGTCTTCCAAAAGCTCTTTACAAAACTTAACATGCTTCCAAAATACTGCCATCAAACTCAAAAGCTTTCTGATAATGCAATTAAGCTGAGATCTAGCATACTTTCTTCAAAAGAGCCTCATGTATTATTTTTTGAGCTATTCCCAAAGGCTATTGGATTTGATTCCCTTACAAGTGCCAATGTAGGTGAGTTTACTGATTCTTTTAAGCAAGCATTCAATGAAATCGTTTTCTCGTATAAATCAATGGTTCTGGAGCTTGAACAAACAATGGTAAGTGTCTTCAATTTTGCTAGTAAACATTACCCTTTTGAGAATGAACTTGACCATATTTTAGAGAAATATTTGAAACAAAATGATGATAAAAATATAAATGATATTTCACGTATATCTAAATCCGCAAATGATTTAGTTTCATTTCTCAATGGGATATCGCTTGTGTTAATGCATAAAAAAATAGATGATGCATTTGATAATGATGTCCGAGATTTGAAGCGAAAGATTAAATCATTTGCTCAACATATCCTTTCAAAACTTGATATTATTGAATTAATGAATGAACGACAGGTAGATGTTAAAAAACTAACAGTCTCTGCTCTCAATAGTGAAAATAATATGGTGGTTTCTGTGGATAATAAAAAGATATTAGAGCTAAGCCAGCACGCAGAAAATATTTTATACAATTTCCCACATAATCTATCAAAAGATGAAAAGCTTTATTTAATTGCATTACTCGCAGAAGAAGCTTCAAAGGAAAATAATGAATAGGATTCGGCATATTCTGTCTATATCAGGAGGAAAAGATAGTGCAGCGTTAGCATTTCATCTAAGAGACACTCGCCCTAATATTGAATTTGAATATGTTTTTTTTGATACAGGAGAAGAACTTCCTGAAACCTATGCTTATCTTGAAAAATTAGAACGTGCATTAGGTATTACAGTAAAAAAAATTTATCCAAAAAAAAGTTTTAGTGACCTTTTAAAACAATACAATGGATTTTTACCATCACCAACAGAGCGATGGTGTACACGTAATTTAAAACTAGAAGCATTAATTGACTATGTCAAAGAAGGTACAATCTATAATTATATAGGTATTCGAGCAGATGAGAATCGAACTGGACTTGTGCCCCATCGAGAAAATTTTTATACGGTCACACCATTTGTTGAAGATGGAATAACATTAAATGACGTCAAACGTATTCTTCATGAAAATGGTGTAGGATTACCTGAGTATTATACACCTGAATATGATAAAAAATTTGATATTTCCTATAATCGAACACGTTCTGGTTGTTATTTTTGTTTCTTTATGCGCCAAATTGAATGGGTATGGTTACTTGAAAAACATCCTGAAAAATATTGGGATGCTGCTAATTTTGAAAAAAATGGATACACATGGATTCGAGACATGTCTCTTGAAGAATTTGCAAAACCAGAAAATATAGATCGAGTTAAAGAGTCATATAAAAAATATGAAGAATATAAAAAAAGCCACAAGATAAAAAATGGCACCATGATGGAAGAGATGGCATTCTTAGCACGTCATGATAAAGATTTAGATGATTTTGAAAATGATCAATTTTGTAGCATGTGCGCGCTCTAGAAAGTAGTAAAATGTCTATTGAAAGACTTAAAGAACTTGCAATTTCTTTGAAATTAGATTGCCAAGAAAAAGAAAGCGGCATTACTCAGTTTTGGATTCAGGCAGGTTATTCTTTTATTGAATTAAAACATCTTTATAGTTATTTAGATAGTCTGTACGATATTTCCGATGATAGAGAATTTATCAATAAAAATGAATATTGTATCAGTCTCAAATATATTTTTAGATCATGGCATGCTAAAGGTAATAGAACTGATTTGAATGTAATTTCATCGATTATTACTTGTGTTTTTTTAAGAGTATGGCTTAACTCTTCATTTCATATGACTGAAATATCACATCCAGTTATTGAAGATGAGTTATATGGGGTAGAACTCATCCCATCTCAACCTTTTCATTGTGTATTGAATATAGAGAATAAGACTCATTTCAAGTTTCTCGAAAATCTTATAGTTAATTTTTTTATCTTGAATCAATCATTTTATTTTTTTACAGGATGTTTATTAAATATTAGCGATGAAATTAGTTATTCAAATGAAATATTAGATGAGTGGTTAAAATTAATTAATAAAAATAAGAATATTTTTTATTCATGTAATTCAAGGACTAATCCTAAATGGCTCTTTTATAAGGATGGCAAATATTCAATTATCAAAAGTAAAGAGTTGGTAACATCTTTGCAAATCATTCTCAAAGAATATAATATTGTGATTATCGAAGGAATCAATGGCTTACTATTTGTTGGAGATAATATTAATAATATTATCTATCATAAAGAGTACAAAAAAGCTTTGAGTTTACTTCACCGACTAGAAGAAAAACATGAGCATTCAACAATTGTAGCGTTAGACAATTTTTCCATACTCCTTGGGATTGAAAACATTGTTATCTTTAAAAATGATGGTTCATTAAAAAACTTCCTCGAAGAAAAAGAGTTACTGAAGGAACGACATAATAATGAAACCAAACTACTCTTTAGTGAATATGAAATTTCTATCAAAATCGATTCTCAAGAAGACACAGAAGAATTTGAAAATTTAATTCTTGATCTGCTAAAAAAGGAAAAATACATTTATTGGGCCAGGAAAGTTTCTCCTACAAATCAGCCAGACAATGGACGAGATATATTATGTAAATTCAATCCTATTTATAACAGTGAACATTTTATACAGGATAGTCCTACATTAAAATATGAAAAGATGATAGTTCAATGTAAAACCATTTTCAGAAAAAGTAAAAAACAGAGTATAGGTAAAACAGATGTAGATGTTGCTGATACAATTTTTGAATATAAACCTAAAGGATATATGTTAGTCACGAATACGCAAATAACAGCACGATTAACAGAATACTTAGAAACTATAGCTACAAGAGAAGGTATATATATCGACTGGTGGAATAAAGAAGATATTGAAGAACGAATAATGCAATATCCTGAATTAATACAAAAATATAATAACATTCTTATTGGAAAGAGGAGGTTATAGGTGGGATTAGCTCATTTTTTTAGACTTTTAGCAGCTTATGCGCCAACCTCTCAAAATAAAGCTGCCTACGATGAACATGTCTCAAAATATGCAAAACGTTTAGGTGTTGAAGAAATTAACATTGATAATGGTCTTTTTCCCAAACTCTTCCAAACATTTGCTATTCAGCCATGCTCAATCATCCTTTCTGGCTCTGCAGGAGATGGGAAAACCTATCTGTTGAGAAAACTTTTTGAACAAATTAGTGGTAATATGGACACTTGGGGGAATACTTACATTCCAGAAGCTGTCTATAATGAGTACAGCATTAAATTCATCAAAGATTTTACAGAGATTGAAAAAGAAGACAAGCAAGTAGTCCTTGAAGGGCTTTATCACTCGATATTGGGGAATTCTAAACAGCTTTATATTATTGCTGCAAATGATGGAATATTAACAGATACGTTGCGTGAAGCTATTCATGTTGAGAATGTTCAGCATTTTGGAGAGCTTTTAACACTAATCGAAAAACATATTGATGAAACGCATACTCTCGATGGGAATTTAATTCTGCTTGATCTTAGCCAAACATCTTCAGCAAAGAACTTTAAACTACTGCTCAACGCAATTTTGGATATGGCCGATCGCTATGAATGCAATTGCCCAAGCCTATCTAATCCAGCAATCTTTTGTCCCATTCATGCGAATATTGCATTACTCAAAAAAGAACATATTCAAAAGCAGCTACTGACCATTATTCGAAGCTGTGATCTCAACTATAATCACATCACATTACGTAAGCTCTTTATGCTCATTGCTAACATGATCCTTGGATACAAGGGTGAACAACGGGTGTTTTTAAGTTGCGAAGAAGCAATTGTACACTATGCAGAGCAATCTAATAGAGTTGATGCTTCCTTTTACAACAACATCTTTGGTGATAATCTTTCCCGAAGTAAGCAAGAAAAAAGCCCTTTCAAAGAGCTACTTGAGCTTCGCATAGGTTACGAAACAACCAATAATATCGATAATTTTATTCTGTATGGAGACATTCAAGCTCCTGAGTTGCATACACAAAGATTGACAAATCCATTTTTTGATTTCAACATATTTAATACGATCAAAGATAAGTACCTTGAAGAGGGAGATAATACAAAAATCCACGAATATCTTCTCTTTTTACGCCGACATCTTTTTTTCAACTTTGATGAAAAAATTCTCTGGAATGGTGTGACTATCAATGTTAATGAGCTTATGACCTATAAGTATGCCGAAGAGTTTTATATTAGTGTTATCACGCCACTTAAAAAAAAACAAAGCGTTTCAAAGCACATTATTAAAGAACTCGCTCTCGGGTTAAATCGAATTTTCCTAGGCGAACTTTTAAGTAGAGAAGGGAGTGATCGGCTTTATATTGGCTCATCATTGACAAGTGCTATGTCAAAGCTCTCATCCGAAGTCATTGCTCGTATAGAGTTTAACCAGCGGCATTTGAACCAGGGGCTTCATCTGAATATTGTCGAGGGGTTTGATGAAGAGTATTGCACAGTTAATCTAGAAATAGAATTTGCTGGAGAACGCATCGCATCTCTAGATCTTGACCTACATATGTTTGAATTTTTACGACGTATAGCAGATGGAATCCTTCCCACAAGTTTCTCTGCAGAGTACTATGAGCGCGTGTTGACATTTAAATCACAATTGGTGAACTATATGCTGCAGACACAAGAGCCAGACAATATTTTTAACCTCTTTATGCTCAATGACACTGAGGGAACATTGCAGTTTAATGAAATTCAAGTGGAGGGTGTCTATGTTCGAGAAAGCTAAATACTTAAAGTCATACGGCATCAAAACACCTTTTCTGCAAGAGTTAATATGGTTTCATCGCATTAACGACGACCAAGACAAAGAACTGCTTACCTTGGAATTTTTAAATGTGTGCGCTAATCATGCCAAAGAAGGCAGGCTATTTGATAAAGAGCTTACTACCGTCAATTACCGTAAAGATATTCAGCTTAGAACGATTCTTTACAATTTTCCTGAACTCGAAAGTATTCACAAAACCCCAGGAGATGATGCTATCAAATGGGAACACATCATATCCTGCTTACAGAATAAACTTGAGAAGCCGTTTGATTATAGTTATTTACGCAAACGATTTGATTCAATCGAAACATTTGTTTTCTCCGTATTGTTACTTCGTAAAGCGTCGTTAGGCATTAGCACATCAAGACGATGGACAAGTAAATTCCTTTTTCCCTTCTCTTTCGATACCTTATTTGTAGATATTGATAACCGTAAAGAGACTTTTTCTATGGATCGGCGTTTCTTCTCAAGAGGTGGAGAAGTGTTATACCTTATGGTGAGTAGAGGCAAAAATATTGATGAGTTAAAAACTTATATGAAACGTATTTTTGAAAACCCTTCACAAAACAAGCGATGGAATGCACTTACAACAGCTTTTAGAAGTGAAGAAGAAACCGTTAAAGAGCCTGTAAGGTTAGGCTTTTTACAGCTTAACTCTCATGAGATATACGATCAACTTGTGGATGATTTGATTACATTATTCAAGTCAAATATTCCAAATAACGATCTTTTCTACCATTTCGCATCTATCGCATCATTTTACATGGTACATTTTATTTTGACCGTTGCCGCACAGAACCTCAAAAGCAGTCTGATTCAAAATGAAATCCATAAAGTTGTTTATCCTATAGAATTACTCGCCCCTAGAAGCGATCATGTTCGTCGAGCATCACGTCAAATCTATAAAATCAATGAAGAGCTACCCTTAAAAATCTTAGAACTTGTACTCACCAATTATTTCCAAGAGATAGCCAATGTCGATGACAAAGATATCCTTCTGAAAATGCTTGATAATGATCTCAACTATGTAAACGAAGACAATCAATATACCGCTGATATTAACCTCGATGAACTCTTTAAACATATCTGGAACACTATTTCCCAAAAAGCCAAAAATGATCTTTTGCCAATTCATCGTGTACTTTTAAAAGGTGCAGGACTTGCAAGTGCTAAAAAGACTAACAGCTATCGTTATCTTGCGAATGATGAATGGTTGAAAACTCTGGTGCTCATTAATGTTTCGGAACGCATTCCATTTCATCAGTTTATTGATATTCTTTATGAGAAATATGGGTTCATTATCTCAAACAAGCACTCTTCACTTCTTATCGAAGCATATTCAGACAATGACTTCAAAAAAAATGAATTAAGACTTTTCGAACGCCTTCGCGCTCTTGGGTTACTCGAAAGTAAATCGGATGGATATGCTTATGTCTTAAACCGCCATGGAAGGAATCTGTCAGAATGAATCTCATAGCTAAATATATCTCCGAAAAAATTCTATCAGAAAGCTATTCTTCTACAGATGAACAAACGAGAGGGATGTTTCGTCTTTCTCTTTATGCTAAACATGTTATTGAGGATATTCTAAATTATTATCATGTAAATCATAACAATCATATTCTATTTTTGCTTGATAATGAATTTGGATTTACCCATCAACACAATTTTGCTATCCATGTTAATCGTGATGTTATGGCGCAATATCGAAATGAAAATCTCAAAGAACATCAAATTAATCTTGAAAAGATTAGATATCTCGTGTTCGTACCTTTTGAAGATGTTGATACTCTTCTCGACATTGATACAATCACACCTGATGATATTGCTAGAAATTTTGAATCTATCATTTCGGCCATTGATCTACCTTTCCTGGATCGCCATAGCAAAATAAAACTCCAAAAAGTTGCTAAAGTATTTTTAAAAGAGGTTGATGAACTTGATCCATTTCAAATGGAGAGTTTTACACAAACTACTCTTTGTCATTTAAATAATGGCAATCCTATAGAAGATGCGATGGGACTTTCACTCAATATTTTGAATGCATTTAAGTGTCACAAATTTTTTGTAAGTCTCAAAAAAAATGACTCTGTGCAAGAAGTTAAAAAGCTTGCGCAATCTTTTAAAACGTTATCTGCTGGATTAGCTAAACGTGTTGGCAATAAAACACTTGATACAGAAATATTGCTCAGCAAAAGAGATGAAAACCGTGAAGAGTTTGATCATCTTAAGGTGCTAGATGCAGCAAAGTATGAACTCATAAATAAATTTATTGTAGCAGATTACAAAGAACTGTTACATCGAAAAGCTGAGTTTAGCCAGCTTGACTGGCAAGAAGATTATGTTTATCGCCTTTTTGAAAAAACTCTATCAGATACGTCCAAAGCACTAGGCGCTGAAACCGTAGATTTGCTTGGGGCACTAGACATTGATTTGCATGAACATGAAAAAAATAGTCTGTTCCAATATGATGCACTCAAGGCGAGTGAGAGATTAAATCTACGCGATATTCTTGAGCCTATTTATAAAAAATATAAAGGCTACATTGAAAGCAATAAAGCATTGCGCAACAAGTGGGATAAATTTCTTTATCCATCGCAAACGAAATCAGATCATTTTATATTGGGTTTACTTGACACAATCAAAAAGCTCAAAGCGGATGTAGAAAATATTGATCATATTGAAGTAACGTTAAAGCAGACACAAACTGCTGCAATCGTACGAAACTACACCAAATATGCGATTGATTATCTACATAAACGTTATGCAATTTTAAACAGGGTATCCCAAAAAATACACTTTGATTTTAAATTTATTATAGATATTGATGAACGTCTTACAAAGCAAAAACTTTCTGCAGAGGATAAAAAATTTCGTAAAGGAAGTCTATCTAGAGCTTCTAATGAACTGCATTTTATCGTCTATGCTAAAAATGCTACTGGTGAAACTTTAAAAGAGCGAAAGTTGATTTGGAGCTATGATCCCAATACTCTCTTAAACGGTTACAAGGAAGACGTAGAAGCTATTCAAGATCATTTAAAAAATAAAAAGCTTTATTCCAATATCGTTTATCGTGCGAGTAGTTCCGAAAAAGGAGAGAAGAAACCACTTTCGCTCTATGATTTTTCTTCGCTAGAAACCCGAGGCAATGTCTCTGGATACCGTCTTTTTTCAAAGAAAAATGATCTCGGAATTTCTAGCAAAGACATTGCGTTATCAGCGCAAAAGCTACTTGATAGTGATTCATTTAACCAGTTTCAAACACTTTTTACTGCGTATATGAAGCAGTATGCATGGCTTCTAAAAGAACTAGATATCCTCTCTACCGTGGAAAAATCAGTCTTTGATTTTAATGGCGTTGAAAAGCTTAGCCAAGCTTACATTGCACTTTGTCATTTCCTTTATGACAATAGTAATCATGACGTATTTAAGTCTAATGTCATTGAACCTTTTTTGACTCTATTAACCATACGCGTTGGGCAAGAAGATACGGTACTTATTCCTGCTTATCACCCCTTACGACTCATTTCATATTTTGTTAAGCTCAAATATACCTTTGATTTTGTAGATAACTACATTACATCTGCAGAGACACCACTGATCAAAGAAGACTTGTTTTTCAATGATCTTGAGCAAAGTTTTATTACACCTTACTATCCTGAAGTCTTTCGCCTCTTTGATGTTGAGGGTAATGAACAGAGCATATTACATATCTCAGAAGCATATGATGACTATACCATCCTAGAGCCTGTTCAAAACTTCTTAAATAGCGGGCAAAGTGCAGATCCTTCTTCTCAGAGTGCGATATTAAGTAAAGTCATCGAAAACTATTTAGAACTTAACCAGCACAAGCAAAGCAGTTTAAAAGTTCTACTTCACGCCGTTAATAACTATGACTTCCCTGTGAAGTTTATGAAAAAATTGATGTCTCTTGATTTTACATCCCAAGAAAACAACTTTGAAATCTACCTGAATGATGTTGATGCAACGCATATTCGAAAAATGTACCGAGCATTTTTAGTAAATCAAAATAACCAAGATGCGGAAGAAGCACTTGAATACAATGAAGTCTCTTTCTTATCCAATATCAGGCTAAATGCTTTTGATCAAAGCTTCAAGCAACTAGATACCGTTAATGACCAACTGAATATTGCATTTTTGAATGACTTTGTGTCGTCCAAAGCAAAAATCGAATTTAGAAAACAATTACTTGAAAAACCTTATTCACTGTTTGACTTTCACCCTACAATGTGGTCAAAAAGAAAATATATGACGCAACAAGAGAGCAGTGTAGGCAAATATCTTGTCTCACCAGCCAAAAGTGAACTGACTAGTTCCTTTTATAATTTGCTCTATCTCACTATGAGTACGCATCGAGATGATTATACAAATAAGGTTCCCACGCTAAAAGTGGACAGACAGCATAAAAGTCTTCATTCCGACTTAGAAGCGATTCATAAGCGCACGGACTGGGTAGTAAACCTGGATGCCTTGTTGGATAAGAAAATTCTTGAGGAATTTGGTGCCAATGTCATTAAATACCGCAAGGCACGACATATCAATCGTAACCTTGTTATCTCCTCCAAGGCAAATACCATTCTACTTGAAAATCATCTCATGAAAAAATTCAAAGATTTTCATGTGCGTGAAGATATCGTCAAAACGACTGTCGAAAACATCATCAAATCAGCAAATGAATTATCTGGTGATGTCTTACTTAAAGCCATTGGAAAAGGATGTTTTGCCAATGAAATGCTTGGTCTTGTTTTGACTAAAACCATACTTGAAGGGTGTTCTGAAAATCAAAATATCCTTATCCTTATTGATGATTATGCTGATTGGTTTTTGTCGAGCATTAGCTCAGAAGAAAAGCTACTAATAGCACAGAATAATGTCCTGGCAGATATTCTTGCGATTACTCCAATCTTTGAGGGAGAAAGACTTAAGACCATTTATATTGATGTCGTTGAATCCAAGTTCTGTAGTGAAAGTAGTCGTGCACAAATGGCAAAAAAATCACTTCAGCAAACAAAAGATTCTTATACTCTTTTTAACAAAGTGTTTGAAGATAATACTTATGCCGATAGAGAATATTGGATTGCAAAAATTTCCGACTTAATTGTTGAAAACCATCATAAAAGTTTTGTTGGTAATTTAACATCAGAAGATATACGTAATGCAATACGTACTGACAAATCAATCAAATTCATTGTTCGAGGTATGTCATTTGTATGTGTGTATGATTACGAGGAAAATTATCAGCCTGAAACTGGTATAGAGAATGTTACACAATATATAATAGGATCTAAATCCATTGTAAAAATGATTGAAGAACTGCCACAGTTTAATCATATGTTGCCTGATATAACATTGCCAACTTATAAATTGCAAATGAAACAAATATCTTTTGAGATGAGTTCATGTGAAAATTCTTTGCAAGACACAATTATTGAAACAAGTGTCCCATTAAGCGAAACAAAATCTGAAATTAAGCAGATTACAACAGAAACTGTAATTGTAGATACAAAAAATAAAGATGATATAACCATAAGATATACTGAAGAAAAAGCGGCAAAAGAAGTTGCGGAACATGCAGAAGGCGCAACTGTAAGTACAGCAGTCAAACAGGTAGTTATGCACCATGGTTATCGAGCTAAAATTCTACGATATCTATTTACACCTAATGCAGTGCGGATTTCTCTTGAGCCAGAATTAGGCTGGAATGAGAATATTTTCTACAAAATGAGTAATGATTTTCTTGCTGTCAAAATGCTCAAGCTACTGCGTGTAGAAGTTGTACCTGGTTCCTATGAGTTAGTATTTTTACGAAAAGAGCGACAAGTAATTTTCTATGAAGAATGCCTCAAAGATAGGGAATTGAGTGATGGGGCCGGTAATACGAAGATTCTGCTCGGACGTAATGAAAAAGATAATGAAGTCGTTTACTACAATCTTGATAGTGAAGACCCACACGCACTTATTGGAGGTATGACGAAAAGTGGTAAGAGTGTGCTACTTAATATTTTCATTGTTGATTTAATTCAAACTAATACGCCTGACGAATTACGCTTGATATTGGTTGATCCAAAACAAGTTGAATTCACTCGATATAGGGGTATTCCATACCTCGATGATGATGGAATCATCATCAAAAAGGAGCTTGCTATTGTAAAGCTACATACCCTTGTTGATGAGATGGAAAGACGCTATTCGCTTTTTGCAGAAGCTGGTGTCAATGAAATCAATAAATATAATAGAAAAGTTGATACGAAGATACCAAGAATTGTCCTTATTTTCGATGAATTTGCTGATTGGATGCTTGATGATGAATTTAAAAAAGAGGCTAGTAGTGCCGTTCAAAGTTTGTCTGGGAAAGCAAGAGCTGCAGGTATTCACCTAATTGTTAGTACACAACGTCCTGACAACTCTGTTGTTGTACCTATTCTGCGAGCGAACTTAGGTGCAAAATTTGCATTACGTGTGGATAGTGAAAAGAACTCAGCTATCATTCTTGATGAACCAGGAGCAGAAAAACTACTCGGCTATGGTCATATGATTGCTAAATTTGCTGGGCAAAAACAATATATCCAAACAGCATTTATATCTGATGAGCTCATAGACTCCGTTCTAAAGAGTGTCATAACTTGTGAAAAAAAATGATACAACTAACATTATGACTCTATGTGCCTTAGCCATGCAGAAAGCTAAGCTGTCACTTGGAACACATTATTTGCGATTCCAATAAAAGATAAAAGGACTTTTTCATCAAATCCATTATATAGATGAAAAGAAATATGAGAGAAGATCCTCAAATGAATTAATGATAAGTGAACCTAGCTAGCGCATTATTTTAGCTTTAAAATTATCACGAATAAAATAGTGTTTATTAGTATATAACTAAATTTGAATCGTGAAAATCTTTATACCTTTAGCCTCTCCACTATAACCTAGAGCATTGGTGATAAAGCGTTTATCATCATGGCGAGTATAGTCATACGAGGTATGGTTATGTCCATAAATCCAAAGATTGGCACGCATCGTTTGAATCAACTCTTCTGCATTAAAACAGAAAAATGATGTGGTAGGATTCTTCTCCCATCTTGGTGTTTGATGTTTCATATCAATGCTTGGATTGTAATGACTAATCATGACATCACAGTGTTGATGGATACTTTCTAGTTTGGCATATTCTTCTTTATAGAGTTCATCGAAATAATCAATCTTCATGTGTTTCTTATCATTGATAGCTTCACCCCAAAGATCTTGTAAGAAAGCTTCAATATCACCATAGTAATAGGCTAAGGCTTGCATGGCTTTAAGAGCGTGTAGGTTTTTTTGAACGTAAGCACTGTTGTACCAACCCATAGCACCACCAAAGGTGATTCCCTCTAAAGTCACAGTGGTACCATCCAAGACAATAAAACCATTCTTGCGATAGGCTTCTTTGGCAGCTTCTGCTTTTTGAAGTCCACCTTTTGTATATGTGGTGATATATTCATGTCCAATGAGATAATAGTCATGATTGCCTAAGACCAGAATAATATCTTGATAAAATGCTTCTTTGAGATATTTGAGGATAAGAACATTTTGTTCAATACTGTGTCCAATATCTCCTGCTAGGATTAAATAATTTCCTTTTGGTTTAAATGTACGCCAAAAACCAATGACGGCATCTTTGGAAGGAAAAAAGGTAGGACTTTGTGTACGAGGGTAGCCAAACCAGCTATCAAAATGGGTGTCACTGAGAATATCAATTTTCATGAGAAGTCATTTCCTTATCTAAGCTGCCTAGCAGAGCTTTAAAGGCATAAATCGTGTGTGTTCCACACCAACATTCACACAGCGCTCATCTTCATTAATTTTAGAGTGAATATGCCCATGGTAGTTTAAATCACAGTGGCACCAATCAAACAGAGTTTCTAAAACTGCTTTTCTCTCATTTTCAATCTCTTTGGCATACACATCGTGATAAAAGCAAGGGTAATGAGAGAATAAAATACGTTTGCCTTGAAAGTCTTGAATCCAACAGATACAGGAATCCAAAAGTTCTTGAGAGAAAGTATCGTGTAAGCGTTGTTCAATCACCTGTTTTTCTTCCAAAGGGATATCAAGTATAATCGAATCAATCACTATTTCAAAACCATGTTCTTTTAAAAATGCTGTACTTTTTTTAAAATCATGATTGCCTTTTAAGAGGGTAATCTTTCCTTTAAGCACTTTGGCATAATCCCAGCCTTTGGACTTAAATGCAAAATCACCTAAATGCCACACGTCATCTTCATCAGCGACAACACTGTTCCATAAATCAATCATCATTTCATCATCAATACTTTCACGTAAGGGTTCATAGAGTTTAATATTGTCATGACCAAAATGGGTATCTGCAATAATGAATAGTGACACAACGTTACCTTTAAAATAGACGAAATGAATTAGCAGTTATTGTAACGAGGATATGATGAGGGCAATATTAACCTTAAATTTGTGATAGTTGGTTTTTAATATGTCTAGCTAAAAATTCTTTAGTGTAGTGTTTTTTATTTCATCTAAATTTATCATACTGTATTGGAATACTAGCGAACTCTATGGGGATAGTTGAAAAAGATTTTTTTATTTTATTATAAAGAGCTTGTATGGTAATTAGTGCATCTATTTTATCAATTTTAAAAACTAAATAAATTTTTGGACGGGGTATCATATCTATATATTTTTGATTATTTTGCAAAGTAAACAAATTTGGTAATGTTGTATATAAATCTACAGTGTTAGCTATAATATCCATCAAATCATTTTCAAATCTTTTTCCAATAGGAATACCGTGACAATGATACTCCCCATTCAAAATTTCAACAAAAATAATAAACGCTGAATCATTGATATCATGTATATTATCTATATCAAAATAATCCATTAGCGAGTTATTTTTTGCTGTTAATCTACCAATTCCATCAACAACTCTATATCCATTTTTATTATATGAATGGTGATAATTGGCAAAAGATGCTTTCATTACTTCATGATATTTATACATATATAATTACTTTATTTGAAATTATTTATTGTTAGATATTGTGTCCATTATTTTTATTGAAATATCGTAAAAAGGGGATGATAAATCTTGTAATATATCATCGACTTTTTCTAAGATAGCAAGTGAATTGAATTCTTCATTAAATGGCATTTTATTTAGTTCAATTAGCTTGGCCGCCTCTTGGGGATTTGATCTTATTATTAATTCTAAATATTTTATAATTTCTAAACTATGAGTTGTTATAACAACATTAACACCACTTTTTGCAAGATTATATAAAGTATCAACCAACAATACTTGCCATTCAGGGTGTAAATGTGCCTCTGGCTCATCGATAATTAAAAAAGAATTCTTTTTTATTATTTCATTTCTAATTAGCATACTAATTAGTCCCAAGTTAGCAACGCCCATTGCTGCAAGACCAATTGCTATTTTGTGGGAATTTTGATCTTCAAAAATAATAGTATTATTAAATTTTTCAATACTTACTTTACCTTGAATTCTTTTTTCAATTTCATTAGCTATCTTTTCAATTTCAGGATCATTACCTTTTAAAATAAACTCACCGTCTATATACTTATATAAATCATCAATATACTTCGGATATCCTTTTAATTTTTGATTGAAAAAACTAAAATAAGTATTTTTTACAAGTCCTTGTTTGATTTTTGTATAGACGGGTGAATCAAGATAAACAATATTGTTTAAAGATTGAATATTATCAAGCAAATCTGAACTGATTTTAAAATAAAAACGATCATTATATAATTTAATATTTCCTATGGTGGATAAATCAAATTCTATAGGTTGATCAAAATTATAATTTTGTAGAGCTTTTAATGATGTTACTTGGAAATTATTGAGAAAATTATCTTTTAAATTTTCTTCTATGTATTTGATTAAAACTTCTTTTGGACCTGTAAAAATTGATTTTATTGTATATAAGGAATCATTAATTCTTCCAGTAATATGTTGAACTTTATTAAATTTTGTTTTAGTATTTTTTAAGCTATCTTCATATTCTCTAAATGTATCAATAAATTGTGTAACTGTTTCATTATATATTTTATCTTTTGATAGTTCTAATTGAGAAAATGTATTTTGCTGCATTACATTATCTACTAAAATACTTAAATCTGATAATATAACTTTCAATGATGATATTGTTTTGAAATCTTTATTTGTATTCAAAATATCAGCCATTGCATTAAGACTTTCTGACAGAATATTATAACTTTTCTCTAATGAAGATGAGATGTGTTTAATATTCAGAGACGATAAAATACTATATAAACTTTTGGTGGAAAAAGTTTTTCCAGAATCATTAGGACCAGCAATAATTGTAAATGGCTTTACAGGTAACTGTAATTTCTGAATCTTTCCAAAGTTACTAATGTTGAAATCAAAATTCAAAATATACCCTTTAAATAACTTCATTTAGCTGTTTGCGGAAATTATAACATGTTTTCTTTAATTCTTAATGCGAGAAATAGCATTAATATTTTCATATGTATAAGATGTTAAAAGAAGTGTAAAGTATGGCAGTTTTTAGATTGAAAGTTTCAAATTGAAGTTTAAATTATATTTTAATCTTGACTACTTTAGTTTTGAAAATTTAGCTTCAAATCAAAAGATATGAAAAATTCTCAATAGCATTAATTTAAATTAGATGAACTAATAATCAATTTTATCACTTGATTGAATCTAAGATGCGATTGACAATTTCTGTAGCTTTTTCTTGATTGTGGTTTGAGCCAATACCCATCACCCATTTATCAATTTCATAACGGTCAAAAAGGAGTTTACCTTTTTTATAGTAGTGAACATCTTCTATGAATGCACTGTCTTTTAGCGAATAAATTCTATCTTTTGAATAACCAAGATAGGTGCTTAGTTCATTAACATTTAGCCATCGTTTTTGCGTAGCACTATCCAAACGCTGTTCAATGATAGTTAATTTTTCAAGTATTTGAGGTAGAAGTTCGAGATTTTCTAAAGAGATATTCACAGGGTACCCTTGTATTTGTCATAGCTTACTGAGGACGCCAACTACCCATTTCATTTTATCTGCGTCCGTTAGATTGAGATTTTTTTCATGATTTTTTGTTTTAAATTTGAATCCATTTGTCCCAGAATAAAGCTCTTTCATTTGATTTATGGTCATATCTTCATCTACAAAATGATGCAATAACCTCTCAAAGATTTCTTGTCCCAAAGGCTTTTCTGAAGAGATAACCCATGTGCTTGTTGGTGCATTGTTTTCTAACTCCAATAAGCCAATATATTTTGACTTATAGTGGAAGAGCGCGGTGATATATTGACGTGCTCTTCCTAATAACATACATTTTGGATTGACTCGGCTATCTTCTTTATAGACTAAAGTCATTGCTTGCACATTGTTCGTTACTAAGTTTTGAATTGTATTTTGAGTGCGCATATAAGAAATGTATTGGTTAAATTCAGCAAAATTGTCTATAGGTTCAGTGGTTTTTATAAACTCTTCTCCTTTTGTAGAAACTCGTGTTTTGCGGATTTTTTTCTTTTTTCCTTCTTCTGATGCATTGAGGCTTTGATCAGTTGTTTCACCTTCTAAGATTTCTTCTATAAGTTTTAATTTGGCAATTAAAACTTCCTTTTCAATTTTTTCGGTTGACATTTCAACATTCATCAAACTGCTGCACTTTTTTTTTCTTTTAGCAGTAATGGAACGTTGTTTATATTTTTTATTTCCATCTTCTGATTCTAAACGATCGGTTGTTTCTGCAGGTACATCAACAGGCATAGTTGGAACATTGTCTAAGTCTGTGGCATCTAGTTTATATGTATCTTCATAATAATAAGTAGTGAATTTTGAAAAACCGATGGGTGAAGTATCGTCTGTAATTTCATGAACGTAGTGGTAATGTTGCCCTTCATAATAAAAAATGGAAACTCGTGTAGAAATGAGAAACTTGCCTTTATAGGGGAATTTAGCTTTAATAGGAATTGTCGTAACTTCACTTGTTGGATTTTTATCCAGAAATGTTTTGATATAGGTATTAAGAAAAGTGCCCATGCTATCAAATGACTCAATGGCATCTTCTTGACACAAGAAACGATGTATAAAAGGTGCATCTTGGTCAGAAACATGATGTGGAAGAGTGATAGATGCATCTTGTGGGTTATCATCATAGCTAAGATATAAATTATCCAAGTCACATCGAAATGTTGCTTCTCTAAGCAACGTAGAACGATAGTAATAATAAATGGCAATCGCATAATGTGGGATAATCAGATGAATAGCACCAAGTTTGATATGATAACAACTAATCTTTTTTGCATCATCTAAATATGGTTGATAATGCCAGCCTAAAAGCTGGCCAATGAGTGGTTTCTCAAGTATATCACCAAGTTTAACATTATAGGAGTCGTTTGCTAGTTGAGGCTCAATGGGGTAATCATTTTCTTCAATAAATATATTTTTTTTGGATTTTCGTTCTTTCTCGAGTTTGCCCGCTTTATAAGCTTGATGAAATTTGTAATGCGTGAAAAAAATTTCAGGTGACATGGGTACGTGAAATAAAGAATTTTTTGTAATATTTTTAACCACTACATTAAAACAGCTATTGCCTATATTTTCTTTTAGGTCAGGTTTGAGATTGATAGGCATTAAAAACATAAAAGAATCATTCGGTTCATCCATCATAAAATGCGGAATAATTCTTTTAGTTTTTCCCATGTTTTATAAGTCCATTCTCAAACTTTATTACGTTTGTTATCAAACTTTGTTGGTCATTCTCAAACTTTATTTCTTTTTACAAAAAATTTTGATATACACATGTAAAATATCCAATGCTGCGGGTGTGATTCCGCTAATTTCACTGGCTGCAAAAAGTGTTGGAGGATTGAAGCGTTGCAACTTCTCCACGACTTCGTTACTGAGCCCTGAGATTGAGCTAAAATCCATCATTGGAGGAATCTTAACATTGATCATCTCTTTCATCGTGTCTATTTGATCTTTTTGTTTTTCAATATAATTTTTATACTTCGCTTCAATCAAAATTTGCTCTTTGGCGTCTTCGCTAAATTCTGTTACTAGTGGCGCTAATTTTTCCAGTTTTTCTACGGTAAATTCTGAACGTGCAACAATCTTTTGAAGCGTTACTTTATCGGTGATCTTCTCTTCACCAATATTGGCTAAAAAGGCGTTGTTTTCATTGGATGGTGTCAGCGTTGTCTCTTCAAGATAGGCAAGCCCCTCATTTAACTGCATCTGTTTTTTCACCACACGTTCATGGGTTTGCTCATCAATCAGACCAATTTTATAGCCGTACGGCGTGAGTCTTAAGTCTGCATTGTCCTCGCGTAAAAGCAGACGATACTCGGCACGACTTGTAAACATACGGTATGGCTCTTTTGTCCCTTTAGTGACCAAATCGTCAATCAAAACACCAATGTAGGCTTCATCACGTCTTAAAATCAAAGGCTCTTCATCTCTAAGAGAAAGTGATGCGTTAATGCCTGCCATCAAACCTTGTGCCGCAGCTTCTTCATAGCCAGTGGTTCCATTGATTTGACCAGCGCAATACAAACCTGAGACTTTTTTGGTCTCAAGCGTATGTTTCAGCTCGGTGGGATCAACATAATCGTACTCGATAGCATAACCAAAGCGGACAATCTTTGCATTTTCCATTCCCTCAACGGAGTGGATCATGCCAAGCTGTGTATCGGTTGGAAGAGAGGTGCTAAAGCCATTGATGTAGTATTCGGTAGCTTCTCTTGTTTGAGGCTCAACAAAAAGATGGTGGCGTTCTTTGTCTCGGAAACGGTTGATTTTATCTTCAATGCTAGGGCAATAACGTGGCCCTATGCCCTCAATCTGTCCTGTAAAAAGGGGCGCTCTGTGAAAGTTACTTTCGATGATGGTGTGGGTCTCTTCATTGGTATAAGCGATGTAACAAGGAAGTTGGAAAGGTTTAAATGTCGATCGGTCGGTTCTAAAACTAAACGGCAGAGGATTCTCGTCACCTGGTTGAAGCTCCATTTTGGAAAAATCAATGGTTTTGGCATCAATTCTTGCACAGGTGCCTGTTTTAAGGCGACCCATTGTGATGCCTAGCGATTTAATGGATGCGGAGAGTTTGACGGAAGGAAATTCTCCCACGCGACCTGATTCATGCTTGTATTCACCAATGTGAATGAGCCCTCGTAAAAAAGTTCCTGTGGTGATAATAATTTTTTGTGCATGGTAATGGTTTCCCATCGCGGTAATAACACCGGTTACTTTGCCTTCTTCAGTGAGAATCTCTTCGGCAACTTCTTGCGCGACACTCAGATTTTCAGTGTTTAAAACGACGGTGCGCATGTAGATGCGGTATCTGTCCATATCAATTTGTGCGCGGCTACCACGAACAGCAGGGCCTTTTGAGAGATTAAGCGTGCGAAACTGAATACCCGCAGCATCGGTTGCAAGTGCCATCTGCCCGCCAAGAGCGTCAAGTTCTTTGACCAAGTGTCCTTTGGCAAGACCACCAATAGCAGGGTTGCAGCTAGCCGCCCCAATTTGTTCCGCTAAAATAGAGATAAGAAGGGTTTTATGTCCCAACCTTGCGGACGCCAAAGAGGCTTCAATACCTGCGTGTCCACCACCAATTACAATAACATCATATTTCATAATACTAATACCTTCAATACATACTATAGTTTTTATCATTATACTACGAATTGACTGTATATTAAATTGAGAAAATAAAACTAAATAAATGGACATTGGCGCAAAACAAGGCGCATTAAATCTTTACATGTAAAAGCTTTTTTGTCATTTGATTATTTATTAGCCTCCTTATTTTAATCGAACTGTGATACCATTATTTCAAAATTTTTCTTCCGTTTAGGAGAAGGTGATGATCAAATTAAACTGTGATGCTGGCGAGAGCTTTGGCTCTTGGAAAATGGGGCTTGATGAAGCCATAATGCCTTATGTTGATATGGCGAATTTTGCCTGTGGCTTTCATGCGGGAGATCCTGTGATTATGGATAGGTCGATTAAATTAGCCCTAAAACACGGCGTTACCATTGGCGCACACCCTGCGTATCCTGATTTGGTGGGCTTTGGTAGACGCAGCATGGTCTGTTCTCTTGAAGAGGTTGAAACAATGGTCATTTACCAAATTGGCGCACTTCAAGCTTTTGTGGCGGCAAATGATGCAACGCTTTCGTATGTCAAACCTCATGGAGGGCTTTACAATGACATGATGAAAGATGAGCGCATTTTCAAAGCGGTAGCAACGGCAGTTGCACGTTTGAACCCAAAACTTAAACTGATGATTCTTTCCATGGTCGACACCTCAAAGCAAGAAGCGATTGCCAAAGAGCTTGGTTTGGAGCTGATCTATGAAGTCTTTGCAGATAGAGCGTATGATGAGAGCGGTTTATTGGTTCCACGTACTCAAAAAGGGGCTGTGTTGCATGATGTGGAGGCGGTCATTGAGCGGTTAAAATTGCTTCAAAAAGAGGGTGTTCTTGAGACCATTTCGGGTAAAAAGATCGCACTTCGTGCCGATACCTTGTGTGTGCATGGCGATAATGAAGAAGCCGTTAAAATGGTAGAAACTCTTAGGAAAAGCATGTGAGCCGCGTTTATAAAATTGCCTCAGAGTCGTCCGTTATTGTCTATTTTGGAAGTACCATAGAGCCTGCTATTTCGCAAGAGGTGCAAAAAAGTTATCTGGCTTTAAAAGCGGAAAAGTGTGACGGTTTTTTTGAGATTATTCCCTCTTACGCATCACTGATGGTTAGTTATGATGTGATTCAATTTGATTTTGACGGGGTGTGTGAGAAAATTGAGAAGATCATCCATCATGCCGAAGAAATCACGATGAGTGAGCCTAAAATCATTACGATTCCGACCTATTATGGACTTGAAGTTGGGCTGGATTTAGAGCTTCTCTCACAAGAGAAAAACCTGAGTGTGGAAGAGATTATCGCTTTACATGTAAAAGGGTTGTACAGTGTTTATGCCATTGGGTTTGCGCCTGGTTTTGCGTATCTTGGCGAAATCGATGAGCGTTTAGCCACTTCAAGACTCGCTAGCCCAAGGAAATCTGTTCCCAAAGGGAGTGTTTCCATTGCAGACAGACAAACAGCCGTCTATCCAACCCAAAGCCCTGGAGGATGGAAGGTGTTGGGGCGTACACCCACAGCCATGTTTGATGCCTCTTATGATGGACTTTCCCTTTTACATGTAGGCGATCATGTGAAATTTGAACCGATCTGTAAAGAGGAATTTTTAAGACTAGGAGGCACGTTATGAGTAGAGGCTTCTTCGTCGAAAATGGTGGTGTTCAAAGCTGTATCCAAGATGCGGGGCGCAGAGGTTTTAGCGATATTGGTCTTACCCAAAGTGGGGCTATGGATGAGATGGCATTTGGTTATGCCAACTTTTTAGTCGGTAATGATTTTAATACCCCAGCCATTGAAATAGCGTTGGGAGGAACAGTGCTCAAAGCACAAAGCGATATGTGCATTGCCATTTGCGGCGCAACGATGCATCCAAAGCTCAATGGTCACACCATTAGTTTGTGGCAAATCCATCAACTTCAAAAAGGTGATACACTCTCTTTTGGCTATGCCAGTGAAGGGCAGTTTGCTTACCTCTCCGTTGCGGGAGGTTTTCAAACGCCACATCTTTACGGTAGTTTTTCAACCAGTGTCAAAGAGGGGCTGGGTGGCATTGAAGGAAGAAAGCTCAAAGCGGGCGACCAACTTCCTACTTCTGGGGCGCGTTGTCCAAGGGATAGACGTAAACTTGAAAAACAGCATATACCACACTATCCGGATGAAATAACCTTGCGTTTAGTGAAAGGCTACCAAGAAGCTATGTTTGACAGCAAAGCACAAGAGACATTTTTTAACAGTGTTTACACCTTTAAAGGTGAGGGTGATCGTATGGGGTATCGTTTGAGTGGAGGAAAAGTAGCTCCCAGTGCAAGCGGAATTCTCTCTGAGCCTATTTGCTATGGGGCGGTGCAAATCCCAAGTCATGGTGAGCCGATTGTGCTTTTAAAAGAGCGCCAAACCATTGGGGGTTACCCTAAAATTGGCTCCGTTATTGGTGTGGATTGTTTCAAACTCGCGCAACTTCGAGCAGGCGGACGTGTTCGTTTCAAAGAGATAAGTCTTGAAGAAGCAAGGGCGATAACACTTGCTTTTTATCGCTTTTTTGGACAGAAGGGAGTGTAGAAACACTCCCTTTTATCAGGTTCTAAAGTTTTCTAAAACCCTGTTAAGTTTTTCGGTCAAGTCACTGAGGTGTTCTGTTGCACTACTGACTTCTTCCATACTGCGTGTATTACTAATCGTGATGGTATTGATCTCTTCAATCTTTTTCACGATGGCATCAACTTTAGTCCCTGTTTGAATATAATCTTTGACAGTGTTTTCACTTGAAATCGTGGCATTATCCATAATGACCGCTGTTTCATTGATATTTTTCTCCACTTCTGAAGCAATTTTTGTAAGGGTTTCCATGCTTTTAGAATTGGCGTTCATGTGATCACTCGCATCGTTGATAGCTTGGACGATGACATTAATGGTTGCATTGATCTCGGTAAGGCTTTTTTGGGTACGTTCAGCCAAATTTCTCACTTCATCCGCAACAACGGCAAAACCACGTCCATGTTCTCCCGCACGCGCTGCTTCGATAGCGGCATTAAGGGCTAAAAGATTGGTCTGGTCGGCAATATCGGAGATAACAGTTAAAACCCCTTTGACTTGGTCAGCGTCAGTGCTTAATTGGGCTATTTGGCGTGCTAATTCTCCTTCGGTATGTGCGCTGGATTGAACTTGGTCAGCCATTTTTATAATTTGATTTTTTGCATTAATCAGTTTTGAATGTGCTTCAGCAATCTCTTCTTCTGACTTTTTAGCTTTTTGAAGTGAGAGTGAAAGCTCTTCTTTGATACTTCGTGACATGGTATTGGTCTCATAAACAATAGACGATGTGTTTTCCGCACGTTTTCCTACTTCAAGAGCCGTAGAACTCAGCTCATTGGCTACCGAAGCATTTTCATGGCTGGACGATTTTGCCATGCTAACGGTGTTGCGCACTTTATCGATAAAGAGGTTAAATGCCACAGATGCAAGACCTATTTCATCGCCACTGAGAACATCCATTTTTTTGGTGAGGTCACCATCGCCACTGGCGAGATTGTCAGCTCGTGCTTTGAGTTCTTTAACCGGATCAATAACGGCTTTTTTCAAGGTTATAACCAACATTGCCATGATAAGTATAGTGATGATGGACATGGTAATAATAAGCTTTATTAACACATATTGTGCTTCATGTACAGCTGACTTGACGGCATCTAATCTTTTTGCAATGAGGACTTCACCAATGCGGTTGCCTTCAAAGCCTTTGATCTCTTGTCGAACAATAAAAAAGTTTGGTGTTGAAAAAGCGTGACCTTGACTTCCTAAATCTAAATCTTTTATTTCGTTAAAAAGAGCCATGTCGGTATCCGCTTTAGGCTGAGATAACGCAGTCTCTTTGGCTAAAAGCGCATCTTTGGCATCGGCACTGAGATTGAGGTGTTTTTTGTCCGTTAAAAAAATGACACGAGCATCAAGATCGTGTTTAGCCGTTTTGACAATGTCATCAAAACCAAGTATAAACTCTACTGAACCTAGATACTCTCCACCGTCGTTCAACACAGGGGCAAGACCGCGCGCTGACATACCAGCCACACCCATTTCAATGGCATACATAGGTGCTTTGGTCTCTTTAACTTTTTTGATACTTGGTCTAAAAGAAGAGAGGTCATCGCCAAATTTATTCGGGCTCCATTGGCGCAAGAAGCTTTTAATGTCTTTTGTATGAATATGAATCTGAGGGTTTTTGCTTTCAGCATAAGTCGTGAAAGATTTGACAATTTCATTGAGCCCTTTGAGCGCCGATTTACGATCACCTGTCTCTAAAGCATTGAGTACATTGTCATTGCTTCCCAAGACGATTGCATTGGTAAGACAGACCTCTTTTTTGGTTTCCATTTGGTTAGTAATATAAACGTCTAGGTTTATTTTCTCTTTATCGTAAACATTGTTTTCAATGTCTTTGATACTCAAGTAAGAAGAAAAAAGTATCAGTATAAAGCCAATTACAAGTCCTCCAAAAAGAGGAATGTAAATTTTCTGCGAAATTGTCCAGTTGCCCATCGTCAAATCTCCTAGTATCGTTTTAAATGATTATACTAAATCCACTCTATTTAAGTTGAATATTTCAAAAATATTCTCTCATTATAAGTAATTTAATTCTTGAAATACATACTACCAAGAAAAAAAGGGGAAAAAAGGGGGAAAATGAGAAGTATGTAATCACAACAGGTCAAATATAAGGGGTTATGAAAGAAGTCTAATCCTAAAAGCGTTATAATAAAACATAAGAAATGTAAAAAGGTTATGTATGTTTACAGGGCTCATTCGAGAATTTGCAGAAGTTGTGAGTTATAGCAATAATATTTTAACGCTTAAAGCGGCATATAAACCCAAGATTGGCGATAGCATCGCGGTAAATGGGGCATGCTTAACGGTGACGCATCTTTCATCCAGCGGATTTAGTGTGGAACTTTCCTTAGAAACAAGAGAATTGCTGGCACTTGAAAATCTTAATGGTAAAGTGCATATTGAGCCTGCCCTTGCGCTTGGAGATCGTCTTGATGGGCATATTGTACAAGGTCATGTGGATTGCGTAGGTGTGATACAAAGTTTTAACCAACGTGAAAATGGGCTTGATATCGAAGTTGGCATTCCTGAAAAATTTATCACGTTTGTGATTCCAAAAGGAAGCATTACCATTGATGGTGTGAGTTTGACGGTGAATGATGTCAGCAAAAAGAGTTTTCGTTTGACGATCATTCCACACACATTAGAAAAAACGCTGATAGGCGAGTATAAAATTGGGCGTAGGGTCAATGTTGAGACCGATATGTTTGCACGTTACCTTTACCACATGTTTCACAAAAAAGATGCGTTGGACTGGAATGGGGTTGATCGTATTATGGCGCTTTATTGATGCAGCATTTTTTTACCAACCGTTTTGGAGGCGTGAGCCAACCACCCTTTGACAGCCTCAATTTAGGATTACATGTAAACGACACGGCTTTACATGTAAAGGAAAATAGAGAGCGCCTTAAAGCGCAATTGGGTGTTTCCAAACTGGTCTTTATGGATCAAATTCATAGTGATAAAATCGTTTTGATTGAAACAGGCTATGAAACGCCAGAGTGTGACGCCATGATTTCCAATGTTCCTGATGTGGCGTTAGCGGTAATGGTGGCGGATTGTATTCCTATTTTATTTTACGATGGGGTGCATCAAGCTATTGGTGTGGCGCATGCGGGGCGTGTTGGAACACGCTTACATGTAGGGCAAAAAACGGCTCAGGCGATGTGTGAAACGTTTGGCTCATCTTTGGATGAGATGAAAATTTGGATGGGTCCTTCGATCCATTCATGCTGTTATGAGGTAGGCGTTGAGGCGACACTGGGGTTTGAAAAATTCTTACATGTAAAAGAAGGAAAGTACTTTTTGGATTTGCAAAATTATAACCGTGAAGCCTTTTTAGCTCTTGGCATTAAGCCAGAAAACCTTACGATTTCGGATGTATGTACGTGTTGTGATGCGGATTATTTTTCGTATCGCAGAGAAAAACAGACGGGACGTTTTACAGGAGTCATTGTTTTATGATACACAAGGGATTATCGCACTATCAGAGTGTGCAAAAGAGTGTTAAAGAGTTAGACAATAGCCATATCTTGGAAAAAATTATGGAAAAAGCGGCGATCTATGACATTGTTTTTTTACAAAATCGTTCTTTGATGGAAACGATTGTGAATTCGCCAGAGAAAAAAGTGGATGAACAGGTGATACTTCACATTGAAAAGCTCCTCTTGTGGCTTGTTCAGACGCAAGAGGAAGCGAAATTAAGCTAGATTACTTTGCGCCACAACCACATTTGTGCTCAGGTGTTGCGCTCTCTTTAAGGGCACACAATGCTGCTTCATAGTTAGGTTCTTCTGTAATTTCAGGACAGATCTCTTTGTAAACAACTTTACCGCTTTTGTTAACGACAAAAATAGCTCTTGCACTTAAACCTTTAAGTGGACCATCTACAATTAAAACACCATAAGCGTTTGCAACAGCTCTTTCTCTAAAGTCACTACCTACTTGTAGGTTCTCGATGCCCTCAGTGGTACAAAAACGTCCCATTGCAAAAGGAAGGTCCATAGAAACAACGGTGACTGTTGCGTTAGGAATGGCAGCAGCTTTTGTGTTAAATGTACGGGTCTCTTGCGCACAAACCGCTGTATCGAGTGAAGGTACAATAACGATAACTTGAGCTTTATCACTTGCTCCACCGACACTAATTTCACTTAAATCTTTTGCAACGACTTTAACACTTGGTGCGTTGTCTCCTACATTGATTTCACTGCCTGCGAGTGTAACAAGATTGCCTTTGAGGTTGGTTGTTGCCATGTCTGTCCTTTTTTATAGAAAATATACAAAAATTATAGCCAACTCGGATAAATTATGTCTTAATTAAAATGGTTAATCCCAAAACTTTTATTGCAAAATAACTTGAACTTGGTTGCGACCATTTCGTTTGGCGCGGTAGAGCGCTTCGTCGGATCGTTTAATGATGTCAAAAACCTCTTTGTCATTTTTGTGAAGACTGCTGATCCCAATACTTACGGTGATGGGAGGGAGATTTTTACCATTGCATATCATCGTCGTTTTTTCAATGCGATCACGAATTGTTTCGGCAAGGGTTGCTGCCCCTTCTAAAGTGGTATTTTGAATACAAATACAAAATTCTTCGCCACCTACACGTCCAAAAATATCGCTTTGTCGGATGATTTCTTTGACGTTTTTACAAAAAGACTTGAGCACTTCATCTCCTATTGGATGACCGTAGGTATCATTGACATGTTTGAAAAGATCGATGTCTAAAGAAAGAACATGAAGTTCCATGTTGTTACGTTTGGATGTATGAAAGTATTGTGTTGCCATAAGTAAAAAGTGTCTTCGGTTGTCTATTTTTGTCAGTTCATCGGTGTTGGCAAGCTCTTTAAGTTTGGTGTTCAAAAGACTAAGCTCGTGAGTCCGATCTTGGACTTCGTGTTCTAAGGTTTCATTAAAATGCTGAATTTCTTGGGTATGAGAGAGCAATTTTTTATTGAGGCGTTGAATGTAAGCCATAAAAAACAGAGCACTCATAAACGTGATAAAGAGCCCTAAAAAGAGATATTTATATTGTACCATAACATCTTTGAACGTAAAAGGTGACTGCTCATAAGGGTAGATATTAAACTCTTTGAGGATGGTGTGTACTTTAGAGTAATCCAAAGGTGTTTTGAGACGAAATGCTTGGTTGCTTTTAGGCGATGTAGAGAGTTTTAAAAGGGTACTCAGTACTTCATTGGTTAGGTATTCGGAGGTGTGGGGTATTTTGGCTAAAACCCATTCGGGGTAGAGTTCGGTGCTTGTCAAAAAAGGAAAATTAGGGTGTTGTTTAGCACCTAAAACTTTGACATCACGAAGTTGCAAAAGCCCTTCATCTTGCATTTTTTCTAAAACATCCGTTCGAATAATACCGGCATCAACGCGTCCTTCTAAAACAGCTTTTACAACATTATAGTGCGTATCTAAAAAAGTAATATGCTTGATGAGTGAAGGATCATTTAACTCTTTGACTCCTAAGAGATAACCGCCAAAGGAATGTGGCGAAACAGCACCAATTTTTTTACCTTTAAGATCACTATAATTTTGAATTTCTTTGGCACTTGCTTTGGTGAAAATAACGCTACCGTACTCACTATAATAGTGGTCTTTGTAGCGAGGGCTCAGTGTAGCAATACGGCTTAAGCCATAAGATTGTTCGAGTTGGATGGCATAAACAGGGTTTGTAATGATAAATTCGATTTCGCCTTTTTCAATGCTTTTTTGCATCTCTTCAAAACTTAAAGGCACAACACTAAATTGATGGGAAGGGAAGAGGGTACTTAAGTAATCTGCACTGTCACTCCACGTTTTTGGGATAACATCACTCTCTTCACGGCTGGCTAACATACCAATTTTGACCATGTCTTTCGCAAAATGGAGTGGATCGATAAACCCTTTTAAGTCGTAACCATTTTTTAAAAGACCACTTATTTTATAAGCATTAGCAATCTCATCAAATTTTTTAGCTTCAATCACTCCAAAAGGTTTTTCTTCATCTAAAGCAAATTTTTTAAGGGTTTCACCTTCGTAAATAAGCGCCTCAAGGCTTTTATTTTGAGTATTGTACTTTTCATAAATAAGCTGTGCCGTTTCGGGGATGTGCTCAAACGCCCACTCCCACCCCTGCTTAGTCGCTGTGTAAAAGCGTTTGGCTCGCTCTTTATGCAAAGAAATTTCATTTTCAGACGTAAAAAGAATATCGCTGTAAAAATCAAAACCATAATCTCTAGGGTTTAAAATGGTATGTGCAATGTGGCGCGAACTAAGTACAAAAGGCTCATTGGAGATATAACATGACATAGCATCGACTTTGCGGTTGATAAGGTCGTTAAGATTATAAGAAGGTGGTTGCAAAAAAATGTCCTCTTTTTGTACCCCATGACTTATGAGCATGGATAAAATAGCAACAGAACTAGACTCTTCTAAACTCATCATGATAGTACGATTGTAAAGATCTTTGGGGGTACTAATGGTAGGATTTGTGGTGATTAAAACAGAAGGAGAGTGCTGAAAAATTGCCATAAGGGCAACTATGGGTTTATGATTGCTACGGTCAATAATCAAAGATGATTTGCCAACACCATAGGTACTTTCTTGGGAGAGAACAGCTTCTACGACATTGGTTCCTTTTTGAAACTCTTTGATGGTGACATTAAGATCAAGCTCTTCGTAAAACCCTCTCTCTTTAGCAATATAAAACCCTGCTGCTTGGAATTGGTGAAACCATGTCAGTTGCACGGAGACGGGTTCAAGGGTATGATGTGCAACGAGTGTTGTCAAACAAAGGAAAAAAAAGATCAGTACTCGCATTTGGTACCTCTTTTAAAACATAATCGAATGAATTCTATCATAATGTCACACAAAAGATTGATAGGATTGTATGTTTTTTTACATGTAATGTTAAAGATGTACATCCTTTTTGTAACAGGTTTCAAAATGGGATTTTATTTTATCTAGAATGAGCGGATTGAGTTGATACTCATTTCCCATTTTTTGAAGTAAATTTGCTACTTCAAGATTGCCTTTAAAACTATTTTCATCAGCATTTTGAAGTAAGGTTTGTAATTTATGAGCGATCACCAAAATAGACGCTTCCAAAGGGATGGTTTCGTTACCATTTAAAGAGGGACACTCTTCTTGTTTTAAGGTTTTGTGATAAGCAAAAATGATTTGAACAATACGTTCAAACCCTTTAATTTGTCGCAAAATGATGTGTGCATCAAAACCTTGACGTCTTATTCTCACCTTTTCATCATCGCTCAAAGATATGTTTTTACCCATGATGGCATCGGGGATTCTAAGTTTACCAAGGTCATGCAATAAAGCAGCAAGTTCTATTTGCTCTTGTTCCCTAAGCGGCAAGTTGCATAACTCTGCCATGGTACGCGCTAAAGAAGCAACGATGGGCGTATGAGGTTGCGCTTCGCTTTCTTTTGCATCGACAATTTTGGCAAACATACCGGCAATGCTTTTAAGAAAATCAAATGGAACCGTTTCAATTTCTCCGTGTTCAATCCACTCACTAAAATAGTAGTGAATAGGATCAGCTTCTAAATAGTACCAAAATGTATCAGTAGCGGAAATTTCGCTAAAAGCTTGGGTTATTTTTGGTGCAAACATGGATGGCGTATATTTTTGAATCGTGGAGCGAATATACTCTTTTTCATGTGTCAAATGTGCTCCAAATTGTGATCTCATGGCATCAATGCGGTCACTGATAAAAATGAGATTGGCTGAGAGCTTAATGTCCTCGTCAATTTGGGGTAAAAATTGTTCCCAATGGGTATGATGAAATGCAATAACATCAGCAAATTCTTGGTACAGAGGGACACCTTGGAGTACGCTTGCTCCTTTGGCACAATGAATTTGTGAATCTTCCCAGTCAAGATGGCTGATAATTGAGTGATGCGCAACATCTGAGCTGACCCCACAATCATGGAGCATTGCCATAAGAATTAATTTATCCAGTTTGGATTGTCGCCAGCCAAGTTTTTTAGCGATTTCGCAGGCGATATATGCCACGCGTTTACCATGCATTGTATCATCTATGCCAACATAATCGAGTGCTTCTGAGAGTGCGTAGGTGACTTCTCTTAAGTTAATTTGATACAGCATGAGAACCTCCTTTTGAAAATCCTTTTGCTTAGTGAAATTATAGAGCTATTCTGTTGCAATGGCGTTATATTTGTTATAATCACGCTTCATAAAAAGGATGCCAATGCACGTTTATTTTTTATTAGTACTGTGTGTACTCTTTTGGTCTGCCAATTTTGTCATCGGACGCTTTGTCGCAGGTGCGATTGAGCCGTGGGAATTAGCGTTTTTCAGGTGGCTTGGCGTCTTCATTGTAACGCTTCCTTTTTTGCTTTTACATGTAAATAAAATCTGGAGTGCGTTGAAAAACCACTTTGGTATTTTAGTACTGCTTTCTGCTCTTGGTATTGCAGCATTTAACACGCTTTTATATATTGGGCTCCAAAAAACGACAGCGACCAATGCACTTTTGATTAACTCATCTATTCCGATCATTATTTTATTTCTCTCTTTTATCATCTTAAAGACGACAATCACTGCCCGTCAGATTGTTGGCATTGTACTCTCTACATTAGGCGTTGTTTTTTTAGTCCTGAAAGGCGATGTATCGAGTCTTCTTTCTCTGAGTTTTAACCAAGGCGATTTCTGGGTTATTGCTTCATCCTTGTGTTGGGCAAGTTACAGTGTTCTGGTCAAATTTAGACCTTCAAGCTTGAGTAGTTTTGAATTTTTTATAACGACCGTAAGCTTAGGCGTGCTTATGCTTTTGCCTTTTTATGTAGCACAAGGTTATACGTTGGAGCGTGAAGTGATGATCGTAACGAATCACTCATGGGTTATTGCGTATGTTGTGCTTGTCACTTCTATTCTTTGTTACTATTTATGGCATAAAGGAATTGCACATATAGGGGCCGATAAAACAGGGCAATTTACCCATCTTATGCCACTCTTCGGAAGTTTTTTAGCTTATATCTTTTTAGGAGAGCGGCTGGAGTGGTACCATTTGGGTGGTATCGTGCTTATTGGTGGAGGAATTTATCTCTGTTTATTTGTAAAGAAGAAAATTACTGTGCATTTATAGGAATTTCAGGGTTTGGTTTGCCAATGTGAAAACCTTGCGCATAATCAATCCCGATCTCTTTAACACAAGCAAGGACTTCTTCTGAATGGACATACTCAGCAATCGTTTTGATATTGAGCTCTTTGGCAAAGCTTACAATGGTTTTCGCGATAATCTTTGTCTCTTCGTTCTGATGGATATTTTTAATTAAACTACCATCGATTTTAATGTAATCAACTCTCAGTTCTGTTAAACGCTCAAAATTAGAGTATCCAGATCCAAAATCGTCAATGGCAATTTTTGCACCATAGGACTTGACTTGGTCAATAAACTTGGCAATCGCTTCGTAATTTTCAATACCATCACTCTCTAAAATTTCAAAAATAACCCATGGTCCTACACTAAATTCTTCAAGTTTTTCGATGATGAATGTGGTGGTAACGAGGTTTGTCATATCAAGGTAGGAGAGGTTGATCGAAAAGCCATTGGAAGAGATTTGAAATGTCTCAAATGCTTTTTGAATAAGCGACATCGAGAGCTTTGAGTAAATTTTTGAGTGTTTGGCAACATCTAAAAATTCTGCAGGTAGGTAGTAACTGCCATTTTCTTTTTTGATGCGCATCAGCGTTTCAAATTTTTCGATTTCATTGGTGTGCAAGTTAAGAATGGGTTGGAAAAAAGGAACAACATAGTCTTTTGCAAGCGCTTCTTTAAGCGTATGGTTCATCATCATATTGTGATGATACTCAGCTTCTTTATGGCTGCTTTTATCGTAGACCATGTACGGTAAACGTTTATTTTTTGCCTCTTTGCACGCAATGGAAGCGAGCTTTAAAAGGTTTTTCTTACCTTGAAATGCTCCAATGGAGAGTGTCGTGTCCACTTCGACATCATCGCAAATAATGCGATCTTTTGTAATTTTCATCGAGATTTTTTTGAGGTACTTTTTTAAATTATAATCATTAAAGGGCACGCGAATCAAAATAGCGTAAACATCAGCTTCGAACTTATAAAGTGTGGCATCCACGGGAGGAAGATTATTGGAAAGCCACTCGCCAATGGTTTTAAGAAATTTATCGCCAAAGTTATGCCCGTAAAAATTATTGGTGTTTTGAAACGAGTCTATATTGATAATAATGAGTGTTGAATCAATGTTAGGATCAAGTTTTTTTTTGTCTTGGAGAAGTTTTAGGCGGTTTGGAAGGCGTGTATTGAGGTCGATGTAGAGGTTTGTCCGCAGTTCATTCTTAAGTTTAGTATTGCTGTGGAGTACTTTGGTAACAAAGAAGAGACATAGAACCACAAGTGCTGTAAGTAAGATATAAGCAACAATAATATGATGATACCAGATAGCAAGATAGATGGGACATAATGAGAGCGCGAGGAAAAGTCCCGCTTTAACATAGAGCTTTTGACTATTCTCCACTACCTTCCCTTCATCCATAAATGCTTACAATTACATGTAGGGGTGGCACTTTAGCACAAAGGTTTTGAAAAAAAAATTAAGGGCACTTTATTATCAGGTTCATCACAAAAAAGTCACGCTATAATGTTTTCTAAGATGTAACTTTAGATGAAAGATTAATATGAGCAAAAAATGTTGCGATCACTGCCACCTAGAATACGAAACTTCGATGTTATTGCAAGATACAACTTTCGAAACTCCTAAATTTTTTTGCTGCAAAGGGTGTCAAGGTGTCTATCATCTCTTGAAAGAGGAAGGACTCGATACCTTTTATAAAAAAATGGGTGATATTACCTTAGATCCTCCCAAAACAAATCTAGATGACACCAGCCGTTTTGATTTAGAGGGGTTTGTCTCCAAGTATGTGAAAAAAAACAAAGAAGGTTTAAGCGAGATTGCGTTGATTATTGAAGGGATTCATTGTAGTGCATGTGTGTGGCTTAATGAAAAGGTGCTTTCCAAACAAGAGGGCATTGTTGAAGTAAACATCAACTACACAAATCATAAAGCTAAGATTGTTTGGGATGAATCCATCATAAAACTCTCAGGAATTATTGAAACAATTCGTAGCATTGGGTATAACGCGTATCCGTATGATCCTAAAAGCGGTGAAGAGAGAGCTACGGCACAACGCAGGGAGTATTACTCCAAATTGCTTGTAGGTATCTTTGCCACGATGAACGTTATGTGGATTGCTATCGCACAATATGCGGGTTATTTTACAGGTATGCAGAGCAACATCAAAAGTATTCTCAACTTTGCCGAGTTTATTTTGGCGACACCCACACTCTTTTACACAGGTTCGGTCTATTTTAAAGGGGCATACTATGGCATCAAACATCGCTATGTAACGATGGACTTTTTGGTTGCCACAGGTGCTACACTTACGTACGTATTCTCCCTCTATGCTATGTTTACTAGAAGTGCTGAGGTTTATTTTGATTCGGTGACGATGATTATTACCTTTGTTTTTGCTGGCAAGTATTTAGAAGTTTTAACCAAGAAAAAAGCGGTCGATACGCTCGATGCCTTTGGAAGTTCTATGCCGACGGAAGTGACTATTATCAAAGGTGATGAGAAGATACTTAGCAGTGTTGAGTCGGTTGAAATTGGTGAAATGATCGAGGTAAAAGCAGGGGATAAAGTCGCCATTGATGGTGTGATTGTCGAAGGAGAAGGTTCGTTTGACCTTTCTCGCTTAAATGGCGAATCTATTCCCGTTTTAGCCCAAAAAGGCGATAAAATTCTCAGTGGTTCGATCTGTTTAGACAGCGTGATTCGCTATCAAGCGACCAATACATTCTCTTCTTCCATGCTCTCCAAACTCGTTTCATTGCTTGAAGATGCCATGAATAAAAAACCAAAAATCGAAAAACTTGCCAATCAAATTTCAGGTTATTTTTCCAGAACCATTTTACTATTAGCTTTGTCGACATTGATCTATTGGTTCTACCAGAGTGGTTCATTTGAAACGGGGTTGATTATTGCCATTTCAGTCATCGTTATCGCCTGTCCTTGTGCGCTCAGTCTTGCAACGCCGGTAGCAACCATTGTTGGGCTTGGTTTGGCAGCAAAGCGCGGTATTTTATTTAAAGAGGCAGGATTTTTGGAGAGCATGGCAAAATGCAATACACTTGTGCTTGATAAAACAGGAACGATCACCAAAGGAAAGCCTGAAGTAACCGCACATGAGTATGGAGACAGTTTTGATCATTCATTGCTTTATGCGCTTGTGAATTCGTCTAATCATCCGATAAGCCAAGGCATTGTCTCTTTTTTAAAAGAGAACGAAACATCTTTACATGTAAAGAGCTTAGAGCAGATCAAAACCATTGAAGCTAAGGGCGTGAGAGCTCTTTTTGAAGGGCATCAACTCATTGGCGGTAATGCTAAAATGATGCATGAAGCGGGCATTGATGTCAAGGTGCCAGAACACTTTACTTCGCTCAGTCACTACTTTTTTGCAATGGATGGTAAGCTTGTAGCTATTTTTGGATTGAAAGATAGCCTCAAAGAGGGTGCGAAAGAGCATTTAGCAGACATTAGAAAGCTAGGAATTGAGATCGTGATGCTCAGCGGTGATCATCAAAGCGTTACCCAAGAGATTGCAAAAGAAGCAGGTATAAAGATTTATGAGGCGGCACTTTTACCGCATGAAAAAGCTGAATATATCGAAGCATTGCGCGAGAAGGGTAAAAAAGTGGTTATGGCAGGCGATGGCATTAACGATACGTTAGCACTCTCTCAAAGTGAAATTGCCATAGCCATGGGAAGTGGCGCGGATGTTGCGGTGGACGTAAGCGATGTAGTGCTCACAAACGATAGTATCAAAAGCTTGTATGAAGCATTTGTCATTTCCCGCAAGAGTTTGCGTGTGGTCAAAGAGAATCTCATGTTTTCTTTACTCTACAATGTTATTACCATTCCTTTGGCAATGAGTGGGCATGTCATTCCTCTTTTTGCAGCACTCTCGATGTCTCTTAGTTCGTTGGTGGTCGTAGGCAATTCAATGCGTATTAAAAATGTTTTAAAAAGGTCGTAGAGATATGGATGGTTGGCTTGTTGCGATGATGTTGGGGGCTTCAACACTGCTTGGAGCATTTGGTCTATGGGCATTGCTTTGGGGAATTCGAAGTGGGCAATTTGATGATCATAAGAAATTTTTAGATGGTGCACAGTTTGACAGCGAAGAAGCGTTGAATGATGCGGTGGTGATGGAGCGTAAAAAAGCGGAAATTTTAAAACAGAAAGAAAAAAGAGAGACGGGATATGCTCCACCTGACTAAGTCAATATTCTGCCTCGAAGAGGCAAGCTTTAGCGCCTCAGCGGCTAGCGTAGTTTTTAGAGCTTTGCTTTAAAAGCGTGTAAAAATAAGGCAGACGGGATACGCCCCGCCTGATTATATAGATAGCTACAAGAACTTTGCCCTTGTAGCGTGTAATAATGATAGGTTTATTTATATGAAGCGATTGTTGCAGATACAGCTTTAAGATCTTCATCACTTAAACCACTAGCGATTGGTTTCATAACACCTTTCATCGCTGCACCATAACTGCCATCTTTATAACCAACGACTGCTGCGCTAATTTTAGCCGCGTCCCAACCTGCAATGATTTGAGATTTGTTCAATGCTGCTTTAGATGCTTTTTCGCCATGGCAAGAAAAACATTTTGATTGGTAGATCGCTGCGCCATCGGCTGCCATCAAACTAGATACTGCTGCAATTGCTAAAATTGTGCATATTTTTTTCATATAGATACCCCTTTTTGAGTTGTGTGGGAAAATTATAACTAACCATACTTTAACCCCGCTTAGGTTTCCTTTGGTCGCTCAAAGTTCTATTTTCATTTCGGTAAAACTTGGATATAATCCAATTCATCTTATATTTTCAGGGGCTCATTTGTTTCGCGGTATCGTTGTTTTTCTTTGTACATTTGTGACACTTTTTGGAGCAACGCATAGTGTGTGTGTAACGGAAAGATCTGATACACAAAAAGCAAAAGAGGCGATTGAGACGATTCTAATCGCAGAGCCAACCAATACTGAATGCATGCTTCAACTTGCAAATATTTACCTTAAACTTGGCAAAATTGCTCAAGGTTTTGAACTTTTAGTAGATGCTTATTCGATCGATCCACACAATGTTCAAAATAGTCGCATCGCAACCGTTCTTCCTTTTGCGCTCAAAGTCTCCAACTTGAAGCTTCAAGCCAGTAAAACCAACGATAAAGAGACATGGAATAAATTAGGCGATGGTTATTTTGAAATGGGTATTTTTAATGAAGCTTCTGCGATGTATAAAAAAAGCCTTTTAGTGGATGAACTCCAACACATGGTACGCCTTAAACGAGCCCTCGCACTCCAAAAAAATGCACAAATCTATACCGCCATTGAAGAGGTTCAAATCGTACTTCTCAAAGAACCAACACACCTTTATGCTAATTATTACATGGGAAAATTCTTAGCGTATGATTTGCGAAATCGCGCGGAAGCAAAAGCTTTTTTTGTGAAAGCCAAAGTCTCTTTAATAGCACAAAAAGATGCGTTTGGTTACCTCGAATATACCAATTTACTGAGCGATATTACCAAAGAGATCGGAGAATAGGTGCAAAAAGCAATTTTCTTAGATCGTGATGGTGTGATCAATGTTGATAAAGCCTATGTGTCAAAGATCGAAGATTTTGAGTTTTGCGAAGGTGTTTTTGAGGCGTTGAGACATTTCCAATCTTTAGGGTATTTGCTCATTATTGTCACCAATCAATCCGGTATTGGACGAGGTTACTATAATGAAGAAGATTTCCAACAGTTAATGTCGTGGATGCGCCAAGAACTTTTACATGTAAACATTAAAATCGATGCTATCTACCACTGTCCTCACGCGCCTGAGGCAAATTGTGCATGTCGCAAACCCAGAAGCGGTATGTTTCAAGAGGCGATTAAAGAGTTTGGCATTGACGTAACTGCTTCGTGGATGATTGGTGATAAAAAAAGTGACATAGAAGCGGCATTTGGTGCGGGTATTGAAAAGACAATTTTCCTTGGCAATGCGCAAAACAGTGGGGCTAAATATTGCGTTAATTTTCTTTTGGATACAATAAACCTTATCAAAAAATAGGGTTTACCATGCATTATACCGAAACAAATTTCAATCATAAAAGTATTTTAATTACCGGTGGAGCGGGGTTTATTGGCAGCAATCTCGCTTTTTACTTTCAAGAAAATTATCCTACATGTAAAGTCGTTGTCTTTGACATTTTTAGAAGTGAAGCCACCTTTTCCAATGGCAATCTGAAAAGCTTTGGGCATTTTAAAAACCTCCTTGGCTTTAAGGGTGAAGTGATCAGCGGCGACATCAATGATGAAGAAGCGCTCAAAAAACTCTCTTCATACCACTTTGACTATATTTTTCATGAGGCCGCGATTTCTGATACAACGGTTTTAGATCAAGGTATTATGGTTAAAACCAATGTGAATGCGTTTAAAAATATCTTAGAACTTGCCCAAAAAAGCAATGCTGTTGTGGTGTATGCTTCAAGTGCTGCCACATACGGCGATGCTGCTTCTCCGCAACGTGTTGGATATGAACAACCTCAAAACGTCTATGGTTTTAGCAAACTTGCCATGGATCATTTAGCTCGTGAATTTTGTGCTCAAAACCCTACCATGAGCGTGATAGGACTGCGTTACTTCAATGTCTATGGACCAAGAGAGTACTTCAAAAATACAACGGCTTCGATGGTTTTACAACTCGGTCTTCAGATTTTAAGCGGTAAAACACCGCGACTTTTTTACGGCTCTGATAAAATTGTACGTGATTTTATTTACATTGATGATGTCATTCAGGCGAATATTAAAGCCTCAGTTTCAGGCAAAAGCGGTGTTTACAATGTAGGAACAGGCAAGCCACGAAGTTTTCAAGACATTGCCGACATCTTGCAAAAAGAGTTAGGCACAAGTTTAGGTACGGCTTATTTTACCAATCCGTACAGTGCCTATCAAATGCACACTGAGGCAGATATTTCTCTTACATGTAAAGCGTTAGGCTATGCGCCAAATGTTTCATTGGAAGAGGGCATTAGGGCGTATGTTCCTGAAATTAAACGTATTTTTAAAAGCGAAGTAAAACATGGATAGATTAAGAGCGTATCAGCCGTCCATTTTGGTCATTGGCGATTTGATGTTAGATCACTACTTGTGGGGAAAATGCGAGCGCATTTCGCCTGAAGCTCCTGTGCAGGTCATTGATGTTCAAAGAGAAAGCACGGTACTTGGCGGGGCTGGCAATGTGGTCAATAACCTTTTAAGTTTGGGTGCAAAAGTCAGTGTTTTAAGCGTTGTGGGCAATGATGAAAACGGCAAAGAGCTTCTGTGCATGCTTGAGACTTTAGGAGCTGATGCCAAAGGCATTGTCAAGCAAGAAGGTCGAAAAACAAGCAAGAAAAGCCGTGTCATAGCCTCACATCAGCAAGTGGTACGCTATGACAGCGAATCCAAAGATGACATCACAGAAACTTCAGCAAACGCTCTTTTGGCACAATGCGTTGCGTACATTCCCAAAGTAGATGTCATTTTACTCTCCGATTATGGCAAAGGGGTTTTAACAACAACCTTTACACGTAACGTGATTGAGTTGGCTAAAAAGTATCAAAAGCCCATTTTGGTTGATCCAAAAGGGGATGACTACCGAAAGTACAGTGGAGCAACACTCATTACACCCAATAAAAAAGAGGCGAGTATCGCTACAAAAATAGCCATTAAAGACGATGAAAGTCTGCAAAGAGCAGGGAATTTACTCAAAGAGAGTTTGGGGCTTGAGTACGCCATTATTACGCTCTCCGAAGATGGCATGGCGATTTTTGGTGAGCATTTTCTTAAAATGCCAACCGTTGCACGCGAAGTCTACGATGTCACGGGCGCAGGAGACACGGTTTTAGCAAGCCTTGGTTATGGTCTCTCGTGTGGTCTTAGTATGCAAGAAGCTGCCTCTTTTGCCAATTCTGCCGCAGCGGTTGTGGTTGGAAAACTTGGCAGTGCTACCGTAACTTTAGATGAAGTTGATGCGTACGAGCATAGTTTAAGAGCGGCTACAGCGGAGAGTAAAATCAAAACAAAACAAGAGATGTTGCATCTTTTGCAAACCAAAAAAAATCAAAAAATTGTCTTTACCAATGGCTGTTTTGACATTTTACATGTAGGGCATGTGAAGTATCTTGAAATAGCCAAAAGTTTTGGCGATATACTTATTGTTGGGCTTAATGCCGATGATTCAATTAAGCGTCTTAAAGGTGAAAGTCGCCCCATCAACCCATTGGATGATCGAGCATATATTTTAGCCAGTTTAGAATCGGTCAGCTTTGTTGTCCCTTTTGAGGAAGATACACCCTTTGAACTTATCTCTGCCATTAAACCCGACATCTTGGTCAAGGGTGCCGATTATGAAGGTAAAGAGGTTGTGGGAAGTAACATTGCCAAAGAGGTACGTTTAGTTGAGTTTGTAGAGGGCAAAAGTACCACAAAGATCATAGAAAAGGTACAACAAAAATGATGGAAATGATAAAGCGTGAGATGCTCTCACATCAATTGGTTATCGCTAAAACAATAGAGAGTTTACAAAGTCATATCTATACGGCATCTATTATTGCAACGGAAGCGCTTAAAAATGGGCATAAAATCCTTTTGTGTGGTAATGGCGGTAGTGCCGCAGATGCGCAACACATTGCCGCAGAACTCAGTGGTCGTTACAAGAGCGAGAGGCGAGGGCTTGCAGGGATTGCGTTGACCACTGATACATCGGTTCTTACCGCTGTTGGCAATGACTTTGGATTTGACCGTATTTTTGATCGTCAGGTGGAAGCTCTTGCGCGTGAAGGAGATGTCTTAATTGGCATATCGACCAGCGGACACAGTAAAAACGTTGTACGCGCACTCAGTCTTGCTCGTAACATGGGATGCAAAACAATAGGTCTGAGTGGTCGCGATGGTGGCGTGATGAATGAATTTTGCGATATTAATATTGTCGTTCCCAGTGACGATACGCCTCGGATTCAAGAGATGCACATTATGATCGGGCATATTTTGTGTCAAGCGGTTGATGACGCTCTAACAGGGAAATAACTTCTTCTGCTTTCATGCCCCTCATACATTCATGTGTTTTGATGGGGCACTCTCTTTTCATGCAAGGCGCACAGATAAGATCGTGTGAAAGAACAGTGCTGTTTGGATTTTGCCAAGGAGATGTCTCTTTATACCGTGTTGGTCCAAACAGAGCAACCGTTGGGATCTGATATGCAGCAGCCACATGCATTGGTCCACTGTCATTCGTAACAAAGAGACTCAGTCCTGCAATGTTTTGAATTAGCTCTTGAATCGTTGTTTTGCCAGCTTTGTTGGTGACATTGGTAATTTTATTTTTTTTGAGCTGCTCTTCAACTTCTTTTGCAATATCCATTTCATTGGGTCCACCAAAAATGACAATATCATAGCGATCTGCAAAATGAATAGCTACTTTTGCGAACTCTTCAGGATACCACCGCTTGGCGCTTCCGTACGTTGCCCCTGGATTAATCCCCAGTGTTGGTTTGCCAAAGTGAAAAGGTATTTGGTAAAGTTTTAAAGGAAGAGGCTTTGTCTTTACATGTAAAGATTTAGCTATAAATTGGGTATATTTTTCAACTTGATGACCCGTAAACATATTTTTTGTATAGTGAAATTTCTTTTTTGCAGAAATACACCATAACAAGAAAGACGATGTCAATGAACTTCTAAAACTAATCGCTTTATCAAAAGTACCCAACGTATGTGCTAGGGTGTAAAGCCAGTAAAACCGAAAGAATGCTTTTTTACTCTCATCTATAATGCAACGCGAAACTTTTGGATGACTCTTGAGCGCCTCGGTGGAAACAAATGAGCCAAACAGTGTAATATCTGCATCTGGATAGTGTTCGATGATATTTTCAATGGCAGGCGTTGTCATGATAGCATCGCCTAGCCATGTGGGAAGTTCAATAAAAAGTCTCATTTGATGCGTTTGTAGTGTTTTTTACTCAGCTCTAACCCAAACAAGTTTTCTAACGTGAGCATCATTCGGTGTTTTTTCTCTTTGCTTGTCAAAACATGATTTTTATCTGCTTGAAAAACACCTTTTTCTTTAGGCAACCACTCTTGTACAATCTTGGGATGCGTGCCTGTGAATTCTTGGATGATACGACCATCAATGTCTGCATAGTTAATGGTCTTATGCCCTTTGTTCCAGTATTGTTGAACTTTTTCACTTTTTAGATTCATCTGAGCTTCGCTTCTTACCCATCCATAATGGTATATTTTTGCGCCACACTCTACTGCTTTAGGGTATCTGCCTATTTTATTTTTATCTAAAACAAGCCAAAAAAGCCCATCGGGAGCATAGCTACGGATTGAATTTTTGATAATTCTAGGAGCTTTTCGGTACCAAGCAGGGCTCCACAGATAGCTATTGGCATTGCCATAAAAATGATAGTAATCAAAAACGATCGCTTCAACATCTGCGTCATCTTTATATTTTTTCATACATTCGTAAATTTTATCTAAATCATCTTCGTGAACAACTTCATCACCTTCAAGGTAAAAAGCCCAATCGCCTGTGCAATTAAATTGAGCTATCATTTTTTGTTGACCGTAAACATAACCACGATCTTTCATGTGATTGTTCCATTGAGATTCTATAATTCTTATTTTAGGGCTATCAATCGCTTGGATGATTTTGAGCGTATTGTCTTCACTTGCTCCAACATTGACAACAAATTCATCGATAATAGGCAAAATAGATTTAATGGATTCTACAAAAGGGTACCCTAGTATCTCGCCATTTTTGATAAAGGTAAATGCGCTAACTTTCATTATGTGACCTTTTGATGTATTTATCGATTCCATTGTTGCACCAAACAAGCTTTTGCTCAATAGTATTTTTTAAAATTGCATCATTTTGAGGAAGGCTGGCTCTCGTATTTTCTTTATGATAAAGATGATAGGCAATTGCATTAAAACGTATATCGTGTCTTTTGATGCCACTATGAAGGAGCCTGAGGGCAAATTCACTATCTTCTCTTCCCCACCCAACAAAGTCCTCATTAAACCCATTAATTGCAAGGCAATCCTCTTTAAAAAAGGCTAAGTTACAAGTCTTAATACCTTTGAGATGGTTTTTATGTGTTGAAAACAATGAGCTTAAAAACTTCGAATGGAGCGTGTTTTTGCGGTTTTTAATCCCTTGTGAGAAAAAATTTAAGGCGAGCTTCTTTGCCTGAAATATTTTCTGTGTCATGTGCTTTTCAACTAAAACGCGTGTTCCTTGCGTGAAAAAACCTTTTTGAGCAAAAGAGAGATGATCTTGAATAAAGTTTTGATGCAAGCAGATGTCCCCATCAATTAAAATAATATACTCACCGTTTGCTTTTGCAATAGCTCTGTTTCTACTCATGGAAGCGCGAAACCCAAGATCTTCTTGCCACGAATGGATAATATGCAGAGTAGGATTTTCATGTGCAAATTTTTCGATAACTTTTTTTGTTTTTTCAGAACTTCCATCATCGGCTATAATGATTTCATCGGGTAAAAGTGTTTGTGTCGTGCAACTCAGAAGAACCTGTTGCAGTGCTTCTTCCCAGTTGTAGGTTGTAATGATAAGGCTACACGTCATCGTTTGTTATTCTCATAGAGCTTGATATATTTGTAAAAGGTACCATTGGCATTTGAGATCGAAATGACAAGTCCTTCATAGCCATTTAAAAATCCTTTTTTTAAAAAATAAAATTTTATAAACGTAAAGAAGGCTCTTACAACAGCTTGCAAAGGAGATGCTCTCTTCTTACCTTTTTTATCTTGTGCCCAAAGAGTGGAATATTTCTGCATTTTATCGATTAACTCATCAGCACTTTTAAAAGAGTAGTGTTCCAATTCGTTATTGAGCTTTTTAATTTTTAAACCATTGTTCAAAAGGCTTTCATGCACTAAATCATCACTGAATTTTGTGCTTTGTTTATGAAAAATACGTTTCACAAAGTCATTATCCCAGCCACAGCATTGCATTTTTTTGGTGCCGTAAAAATTAGATCTCTTGATCGCATAAATGATGTTTTTGTCAAATTTTATGGATTGTATTTCATTTATTAAGGCAGGTGTTGCAATTTCATCACTATCTATGGAAAAAATCCAATCATTCTGGGCATACTGAATGGCAAGATTTTTTAAGGGGCCAAAGCCAATAAATTCATGTTTAACTATTTTAACATTAGGATATTGCTGTGCAATTTTTAAAGTGTCATCGGTTGAACCATTATCTAAAATGATAATCTCATCAAATGATTGAAGTGCTTCAAGACATTTCTTGATATGCTCCTCAGAATTCTTTGTGAGTATCGTAACGCTTATTTTAACCATTTTTGAACTTCTTGAAAAATAATGTTTGGATGGATGATCGCTAAACAGTCACTTTGTCCATGTTTATCATCACATCCTGCTTTTCCACAAGGAACACAAGGCATATTGGCTTGAAAAATAGTAATAGCTCCGTAGGTATAAAAAGGTGGAATCCCTATATCATACGTTCCCGTTTGATTATCCCACGGTGCCCACATGGAAGTAAGGGTTGGACCAAAAATAGCAAAGATACGTTTATTCTGGGCTGCTGCAATATGCATATTGAGTGTATCCATCCCAATATAAGCTTGAGAAAGGTGTGAAAGAGCAATGTACTCATGTAAAGACGTTTGTCCTATAAAGTTGTAGATATTAGTAAGGTTTGGAAGGCTTTGGGAAATTTCTTCATCAATGGGCGTTTTCCCTCCTGTAACAATGATGGCAATATTTAAACTATTTAAAAGTTCTAGAAGAGTGTTGCGAATTTTGCTGTTGAGCATTTTGTATTTATATTGAGCAGATGGGTGAAAAATAATGAAATTTTTAATGTTTTTTTTGTGCAATAAATTTTCTATATTTTTGACATCTTCTTCTTTGGGAATAGCGGTTATTTCTAATTTAGAGTGGTTAATTTTTAGCAAATCAAGGGGTGTAGTGTTGTTCGTAATAATATGCTTTGAAGTATCCAAAAAATAGTGTTGCGTTAATAAAAGTTTTTTCCACCATGATTTTTTGGCATCTTTTTCAATAGCAGCAATAGAATAGCTCGCTCCAAATGCAGCATATAAAACACTTCGATCACTGGATGTCAAACTAATGGCTAAATCATACTTTTTAAAGATTGATTTTATTAAGAAAAATTCTTTTTTGAGCCTTTGTATAACTGAGAATTTTCGCCAAGAATATTTATAAAGATGGATAGCATGGATATGCTCCAACGTCTTGGCAATTCCTAGAGTATCATCATTAATCAATAAATCAATTTCTGCCTTTTCATAATGGTGATATAAGGCATTTATTAAAGGAGAGCTTAAAAAAACATCTCCATTTGATCTTTGGATAACAACTAAGATTTTAGACTTTTTCACCGGAAAAGTCCTTGTAAAGAATGGCACTAAAATAAACAAATAATAGTGCTGTATGATGACCTAAAAGGTAGCTATCACTGAGCATAATGGTTAAAAATAAAATGGGGAGCGCAAGTCTTAATGGAGAGAGTGAATCATTTGATTTAAAAAATGATTGTATTTGCATATAAAAAATTGAAAGCATTAGCATAAGACCTACAATACCCGTTTGTGCTAAGACAAGCAAGTACATATTGTGAGGATTAACTGTAGGAAGGGCATTTGGCGATCTTTTGGTATTAACTTTTTCATATTCTTTAGGAAAATCACCTGTTCCAGCACCAAAAATAGGGTTTTCTTTGATAATTTGTAAGGTATTTATTGCAAACGTCATTCGTAGTCCAACACTGGTATTTGGATTTTTATCAATCATCTGAATGTCATTGAGTCCTTCATGAATTCGTGTGTTAAATAAGGTACTTGAAGAGTATGCTATAAAAAAAATGGCAGGTAAAACAACAAGGATCAAAAGTATTGATTTTAAAATATTTTTTTTAAAATACAAGATAAAAGCTAAAGATAATATGACAAAAAAGCCAATTTGTCCGGCCCTACCACCTGTTATAAAAATATTGATGGTCATAGTTGTTAAAAATAATAAAGATATTATTTTAGAAAAGTTGTTTTTATAGTTTTTGACGAAAAATATAAAGTAAATTAACAAAAAAATACTGAATGCCAAAAATGGATTGTATGAAATATGGCTCATAAAAGGCGTTGGATTTAGCATGGTAGAACTTTGAAAAGCTGGAATAATTCCAAACCAAATAAGATACGACAATACTTCTGATATGCTTATGGCTGAGAGGAATGCGATAATATAATATTGGATGTGCTCTTTTTTAACAATAGTAATGAAAATAAGAGGAAGCAACATACGCCATTCTTTACTAACGATATGAAGTCCCCATTTTAAATCTTCACTCCACAATAATCCGATAAGATGTATTATGAAAAAGGCTAAAAAAGCATGTGAAATTTTATTGTGCTGGATGATGGTAAATTTTTCTTTGAACTTTCCTTCTCCTAACCATAGAAGCATGATGCACCCTATAACAGCTGTTCCAATGGAAACGGATAAAGGAAATGTGAATCCTAATAAGATCAAAAGGTAGCTATTGATTGTTGGAATTTTTGTTTGAAATGATGAAAAATTATGAATCGTCACTTGTAGCATTCCTCGTATTGATTTTTCCATCTGCGGTGAAACCAAAACCATTCATCTGGTTTGTTTTCAATAATCTGTTGTGTTATATTGGCTTGTGCTTGAATACTATTGATGAGAGATTGTTCGCTATCATCAATAGGTGGTAGAATTGGATTGTAAAAGGTTAAATCAAAGTGCTCATGATCTTGGGTTGTAATAAATGCAGGGATAATAATACAGTCTGTTTTTTTTGCAAATTGAGCAGCTGCTGGGGTATGTCTTACCAGTTTCCCAAAAAAAGGAACAAGCACTCCCTCATTTTCAGAAGTATTCTGATCGACAAGTAAGCCTACACTTCCACCGTTTTTAAGAGCTTTGAGAATGCTTCGCATGGCACCTTTTTTATCTAAAAGCGTTACATTGAAGCGTTGCCTATTTTTTTCTAGAATGGCATTCATTACTTTAGAGTCTAATTCTCTTCCAATAATGCTGATTGGCCCGAATTTTGCGCCTACCGCTAAGGACATAATCTCCCAGTTGCCATAATGTGCAGTTTGAAAAATGACCCCTTTTTTGAGTTTTAAAGCTTCAACATAGATGTGCTCATTGTGAAAAGTCACTTTTTGAAGTAACTTCTCTTTTGAGATGGTTTGATTTTCTATAAAATCTTTGAGCAAGTAAAGTAAATTTTTATAACACTGCTTGATAATCTCTATTTTTTGCTCTTCACTCATGCGATCTTCAAAAGCAAGATCTAAATTTACTTTGGCAATTTTGGTGTGTTTTTTATCAACTAAATAGCCAATGGCTGCAAAAAGATTAATCAAAAATGTCAATAAAGGTTTTGGTAGTTTGGTCACGAAGAGTTTAAACAACCAAAAAGCTGATAGATAAAAATAATCTAACACGGGAGTAGTTCCTTTGCTAATGCAATAATTTTTTGAGGATCAATTTGTCGAATACAAAGATCATATTTGTTGATATCTCGTGCATTTATAGCTTTTTCACAATTTATTGTCAAATTAATAGCCGTTGTAACGGTGTTGCGCTCACTTGGAGTTGGACCAAAAATAGTAATACTAGGGCGACCTAATGCCCACGCCATATGCGTTGGACCACTGTCTGCACCTATGACAAGTTGGCTATTTTTAATGATAACTTTGAGTTCATTCAAACTCATTTTTGGAAGCATCGTTGCGTTGGTATGACCGCAAATAAACTGTGCATCGTTTCTCTCTTCTTCACTCCCCCAAACAATAAAACTTTTTACATGTAAAGCATTGAGGATGGTTACAAAATGCTCTTTGGGATAAACTTTACTTTTCCACGACGAACCTGTAATGACAAGAAGTGTTGGCGTGATGTCACTTATATGTGTTGAAAACAAAAAAGGCTCTTTGGCTTGAATGTCGGGTACCTCAATGCTCAGAGCTTTACATGTAAGCTTGAGATTACGCATAATGACATTTTCTTCATAAGGAACGTAAAAAGTACTGCTATAAAACAAAGAAGCAAGAGGTTCCCGAAGACTTTGTTTATCAAAACCAACACAGTTTGGGCTTAAAATTCTAGCGACAAGGGCAGATTTGATTAATCCTTGCAAGTCCAAAACAACGTCATAGTGATTTTGCTTTGAGATCGTTTTGAGCTTTTGATACTCTTTGAAAAAATGAATTTTATTATTTTTAAGATGAAGGGGATAAATGGTGTGGATATGAGGGTTGTTTTCTAAGATGCCGACAAATTTTTCTTCCACAAACCAATCAATCTGCGCATCTGGAATGTTTTTTTTGATGTATTGCAAAACGATCATAGCGTGAATAATATCACCCAGTGCCGATAGTTTTACAATCGCAATTTTCATTCCGTATCATCCCTTTTTAAATGAGTTAAGTTATAATTTTAACTAAATGTGACTTAAAGGCTGTTCAATGATCTGTGTGTTCGATATAGAGACCATCCCTGATACCAAGCTAATTCGTAATGTTTTGCATCTTGAAGGAGAAGATCTCGAGGTTTCTCTTTTAGCGCAAAAGGAGCAAGAAGAGAAGAGTGGTAGTAGTTTTTTACCGCTTTCATTTCATAAAATTGTGGCAATTTCGGCTGTTATTGCCGATGATTTTGGTATGTTTCGCAAGGTCAGTAGTATCGATGGTGCGAATGAGCATGAAATGATCAAGAACTTTCTAGGATTCATCAACAAACACAATCCTAAGCTGGTGAGTTTTAACGGACGTAGCTTTGATATGCCTCTTTTGATGCTTCGTGCCATGCAATACAACCTTACATGTAACGCCTATTTTGAAGTGGAAAACAAAGAGTTGGGTAAAAACAAGTGGGAAAATTACCGCGCTCGTTACTCAGACCGTTTTCATGTTGATTTGTTGGACCATTTATGTGAATTTGGTGCGGTACGAGGTATGAAATTAGACCATGTCTGCTCGATGGTAGGACTTCCTGGCAAATACGATGTCCATGGCGATCAGGTACTGGAGCTTTACTATGCAGGTGAGATTGATGCCATCAAGGAGTATTGTGAGAGCGATGTGCTGAACACTTATTGGCTATTTTTGAAGTATGAACTCTTAAAAGGCAACCTCATTATAGAGGATTATCAGCGCTCTTTAGCTACAATGCAGGAAAATTTGCGAGTCGAGAAGTCTTATACGGACGTCTTTGGCATCGCAATTGAAGAAGAATTATACAAGGAGAACCATTGAAAACGATATTTAGAGAGTATGACATCAGAGGTATCTACGAAAAAGAGCTTAACGAGCAAACGGTTAAATTAATTGGGTATTTTTTAGGAAAACAGATAGCTAAAGTAGGTAAAACGGTTGCCATCGGTTATGACGCACGTTCGCATTCACCGATTTTATGTGAGTATCTTACAAGCGGACTTAACAAAGCGGGTTGTAAAGTGCTTACAATGGGTCTTGTCGCAACACCTGTAAATTATTTTAGTAACTTTCAAGATTTTAATGGCGTGAACCCGAATGCTTCGATTATGATCACAGGTTCTCACAACCCAAGTGAATACAATGGTTTTAAAATCACCATCGATAAAAAACCGTTTTTTGGCGAAGATATTTACGCTCTTGGTCGAGAAATTATGCAAAATTATGAGCTAGAGATCGAAGATGATTTAAGTTCAACTTTTATTAATGCAAAAGAGCGCTATATTGCTTATCTTATCAAAGAGTTTGACCATCTTAAAGGCTTCAATCAGCCGTTTGTCTATGACTGTGGAAATGGCGTAGCAGGCGTTGTGGTACAAGATGTTTTCAAGGCTCTAGGCTTTACATGTAAAGGTTTGTACACCGATCCTGATGGCACATTCCCAAATCATCACCCAGACCCAACGGTAGAGAAAAATCTTAAAGATATTAAAAAAGAGCTTGAGGGCGAGTATGCGCTTGGGTTTGCTTATGATGGCGATGCTGATAGGTTGGCGTTTTTGACCAAACACAACAATGTCAAGGGTGACATCATGGCGATTCTTTTCTCAAGTGCTATGAAAAATCCAACCGTCATTGGCGAAGTGAAATGTTCTCAAGTGATGTACGATGAAATCAATAAGCGTGGCAAGGCGATTATGTACAAAACAGGACACAGTAACCTTAAAGTGATGATCGCTAAAACCAATGCTGATTTTGCAGCGGAAGTCAGTGGTCACCTCTTCTTTAATGACCGTTATTTTGGCTATGACGATGCGATTTACGCAACACTTCGTATGATTGAAATGGTGAAAAATGGTTTGGACGTGGATGCTGAAATCGCCAAACTTCCTGTCGTTTACTCTACCGAAGAGCTTAAAGTAGAAACCAACGAAAATGACAAGTTTCCTCTGGTTGAAAAAGTCAAAGAGCTTTTGAAAAACCCTCCAAAAGATTTTCCTGCCATCAAAGAGATTGTCGATGTCGATGGTGTTAGGGTTATCTTTAACGATGGTTGGGGTTTAGTGCGAGCAAGTAATACAACACCCGTTTTAGTCACACGTTTTGAATCAACGAATGCGGATAACGCGAAATTGTATGAGAAAAAACTGAACGAACTGATCGCGTACGCTAAAGCAGAGCTTCACTAACATGAAAGGCATCATCCTAGCAGGTGGAAGCGGAACGAGGCTTTATCCTGTAACACAAACGATCAGCAAACAACTCTTGCCGATTTACGATAAGCCGATGATCTATTATCCCTTGTCTGTTTTGATGCTAGCGGGAATTCGTGAAATTTTAATTATCTCTACACCTCAAGACATTGGTAAATTTGAGGCCCTTTTAGGAGATGGTTCACACTGGGGATTAACGCTTTCGTATAAAATTCAGCCAAGTCCCGATGGATTGGCACAAGCGTTTCTTTTAGGTGAAGAATTCATTGGAGATGATAGTGTTTGTTTGATCTTGGGTGATAATATCTTCTACGGTCAAGGCTTTACGCCATTGCTTCAAAGCTCAGCCAAACTTGAAAAAGGTGCAATTGTTTTTGGGTATCAGGTCAAAGACCCTCAGCGTTTTGGTGTGGTTGAGTTTGATGAGAATCAAAAAGCGATTAGCATTGAAGAAAAGCCTAAAAACCCCAAATCTAATTTTGCGGTAACGGGGCTTTATTTTTACGACAACAGCGTCATTGAGATTGCTAAAAATGTCAAGCCTTCAGAGCGAGGCGAGCTTGAAATTACAACGGTAAATGAGGCATACCTTAAACGAGGCGATTTACATGTAGAGGTTTTAGGGCGTGGTTTTGCTTGGCTGGATACTGGAACACATGATAGTTTGATTGAAGCGGGAATGTTCGTACAAACGATTGAAAAACGACAAGGTTATAAGATAGCTTGTTTGGAAGAGATCGCTTACAATTATGGCTGGATTACCAAAGAGCAAGTGCTAGAAATTGCAAAACCACTCAGTAAAAACGGTTATGGCGAATACCTCAAGGATTTGGTGAAATGAGTAAAAAACATATTTTAGTTACTGGCTGTGCAGGATTTATCGGCTCAAATTTTGTGCCGTACTTCTTAGAACAATACCCTGATTACCATCTGGTCAATCTTGATCTCTTAACGTATGCTGGTAATTTAGAAAATCTGTGCGAAGTTGAAAACAACGAGCGTTATACGTTTGTTCAAGGCGACATTTGCGATCGAACTTTAGTTGAATCCATCTTTGAAGATTATAATATTAGAGGCGTGATTCACTTTGCGGCCGAATCGCATGTGGATAACTCCATTAAAAATCCAGGTGTTTTTATAGAAACGAATGTTAATGGAACGTTCACACTTCTTGATGTCGCCTACAAGTATTGGATGGAAAAACCTTTTGTACTTTTAGAAGGGTATGAAGAGTGCCGTTTTCATCATATTTCCACCGATGAGGTCTATGGAACGCTTGGAGCTACGGGGCTTTTTACAGAGAGCACTTGCTATGCGCCAAATTCTCCTTATTCGGCGAGTAAAGCGGGAAGCGATATGATTGTCAGGGCGTATCATCACACGTATGGCATGAATACCGTCATTACCAACTGTTCCAACAACTATGGACCAAAACAGCATGATGAAAAACTTATCCCTACCATTATTCGCAAAGCACTTAGTCATCAAAAAATTCCTATATATGGTGATGGTAAAAATATTCGTGATTGGCTCTATGTCTTAGATCATTGCAAGGGAATTGATCTTGTTTATCATGAGGGACTTTCTGGTGAGACGTATAATATTGGTGGACGAAATGAGAGAGATAATCTCTATATCGCGCATAAAATTTGTGAAATACTCGACACCCTCAAGCCTAAAAGAAGTTCATATAAAGAGTTAATTACATTTGTGGAAGATAGAGCGGGTCATGATAGACGTTATGCCATTGACGCCACAAAAATTGAGACAAAACTTGGTTGGGCTGCTGAAGAGAATTTTGAGAGTGGCATACTTAAAACCATTGAATGGTATTTGGAAAAATATAGGACAGACGTATAAATGAAGCGTTTGATTGTTCTTTGGTTAATGCTTGCAAGTATGATGTTCGCGGCAAAGCCTGAACTTATGCTACTGCAAGAGTGGCAAGGGCAAGATGTTTCTGGATGGCTTATGAGTGAAAAAATGGATGGAGTAAGAGCTTATTGGGATGGACAAAAACTCATCTCTAGAAGCGGGGTTGAACTCTCTCCACCTGCTTGGTTTATTGAAGGGTTTCCTCCTTTTGCAGTTGATGGTGAATTATGGAGTAAGCGAGGAGATTTTGAGAATATTATCTCGATTGTCAAGAAAAAAGAACCTCATGAGGGGTGGAAAAATATTGCTTTTTATGCGTTTGACGTTCCCCATGAAACTGGTGGTTTGATCCAACGATTAATCAAACTTGAATACTATTTAAAACTCAATCAGGCTAATTATTTAAAAGTTGCTAAACAGATTACATGTAAAGATGAAGAGCATTTAAAAAGTTTTTTACAAGAGATCGAAAAAGGTGGTGGAGAGGGTGTTGTTGTTCGCAATCCTGACACAAAATACGTTGCAAAGCGTGATCCCGCATCTTTAAAAATTAAGAGCTTTCAAGATGCAGAGTGTGAAGTGCTTGAGCATCATAAAGGCGAAGGTAAATACAAAAACAGCTTTGGTTCGCTTACATGTAAAAACGATGAGGGTGTTATGTTTGATATAGGTTCTGGTTTTAGCGAAGCTGAACGTAAAAATCCTCCTTCTATTGGTTCGAAAATTACGTATAAATTTCAAGAAATAACCAAAGGCGGTAAGCCGCGATTCCCTGTTTATATGAGATTAAAAGAAGAGATTTAGGATAAAAATGATGGATAAAATAGCAATTATTGGACTAGGTTATGTGGGGCTTCCTTTAGCAGTAGAATTTTCAAAAAAATATTCTGTTGTTGGATTTGATATTTTTCAAGCACGTATTGATGAGCTTAAAAAGGGTCACGACAGAACATTGGAATTAACCACAGAAGAACTACAAGAATCCATCACCCAAGGTATCCACTTTAGCACTAACCTTGACGATCTTAGTAGTTGCACTATCTTTATCGTCACGGTACCTACGCCTATTGATGCGAGTAATCGTCCTGATCTTACACCACTGGTAAAAGCGAGTGAAACCGTGGGAAAAGTACTAAAAAAAGATGACATTGTCATTTACGAAAGTACGGTTTACCCTGGTGTCACCGAAGAGGTGTGTGTGCCTGTGCTTGAGCGTGTTTCAGGGTTTGTTTTCAATCGAGATTTTTTTGCGGGGTATTCGCCAGAACGTATCAATCCTGGGGACAAAAAGCATACGGTTAAAAATATTTTAAAAGTCACTTCGGGGTCTACACCTCAAGTTGCTGATAAAGTAGATGCCTTGTATCGCAGTATCATTCTTGCAGGAACGCATAAAGCTTCATCGATTAAAGTTGCAGAAGCGAGCAAAGTCATAGAAAACACTCAAAGAGACGTCAATATTGCCTTGATTAATGAATTGGCTCTTATTTTCAATACCATGGGCATTGATACGGGTGAAGTTATTGAAGCTGCGGCTACGAAGTGGAATTTTATTAAGCTCAAACCGGGTCTTGTGGGTGGGCATTGTATTGGGGTCGATCCTTACTACCTCACCTATAAGGCAGAAGAGCTCGGTTATAAGCCCAATCTCATTTTGGGTGCGCGCCAGATCAATAATGGCATGGGTAAATACATAGCCGATAAAACCATCAAATTGATGATCGAACACGATACAAAAATTAAAGATGCGAATGTTCTCATTTTAGGTCTTACCTTTAAAGAAGACTGCCCTGATATTCGCAATACAAAAGTTATTGATATTATAGAAGAGTTGAAATCATTTAAATGCCATGTTGATATTTACGATCCATGGGTTGATAAGGCTGAAGCAAAGCTTCATTATGGTTTTGAGCTTATTGATAACCCTTTTGAAAACGATAAAAAATATGATTCTATTGTTGTTGCTGTGGGGCATAGTCAGTTTGTTTCGCTGGGCACAGAAGATTATGCAAAGTTAAGCAGTGTTATCATTGATGTTAAAGGGATTGTCAAAAATCCTACTTGGAGGCTTTAAAAATGAAAAATTTTGCATTAATAGGTGCCGCTGGTTACATAGCGCCGAGACATATGAAAGCAATTAAAGATACTGGACATGATCTTGTATGTGCTTTAGATAAAAATGATAGTGTAGGTATTATTGATAGTTATTTTCCAAATGCTAGTTTTTTTACAGAATTTGAGAGGTTCGATCGTTTTGTAGATAAGTGGCATAGAGAAAAAGATAAAAAAATTGAATATGTAGCAATTGCAACACCCAATTACCTTCATGATTCCCATATCCGTTTTGCCTTGCGTAATGGTGCGCATGCAATTTGTGAAAAGCCATTAGTCCTTAATCCTCACAATATTGATCAGCTCAAAATAATTGAAGAAGAAAGTGGCAAAAAAGTTTATAATATTTTACAACTCAGGCTTCATGATTCTATTATTGCGCTGAAAGAAAAGATTAGTCAAGAATTAGCCTCTACCCCAAATAAAATATATGATATTGACTTAACCTATCTTACAAGTCGAGGTCAATGGTATTTTACAAGTTGGAAAGGGGATGCGACTAAAAGTGGTGAAATAGCTACTAATATTGGTGTGCATTTTTTTGATATGCTCTCTTGGATATTTGGACCTATTGAAGAAAATATTGTACATCTCAAACAAGCTGATACTAATGCTGGTTTTATGAAGCTCAAAAACGCAAATGTTAGATGGTTTTTGAGTGTCAATTATGACTATATCCCTGAAGAAGTTAAAGCGAGTGGTAAACGAACATTTCGAAGTATTTTAGTTGATGGTAAAGAATTAGAATTTAGTGAAGGTTTTACAGAACTTCATACCATGAGCTATAAGCATATTTTAGAAGGTGGCGGGTTTGGTTTAGAAGAAGCACGTAATTCTATCAATATTGTTTCAACTATTCGAAGATTAGAACCATTAGGTCTTAAAGGTGAATACCATCCATTTGCTTACAAGGTGTTACATTAATGGAAACTATCTCTTATTTTGTACATGAATCAAGTTATCTTGATAAAAATATTGCTATTGGGAAGAATACAAAGATTTGGCATTTTTCGCATATATTAAATGGCTCAAGCATAGGGGAAAATTGCTCTTTTGGACAAAATTGTGTAGTTGGTCCAAATGTTAGTATTGGCAATGGTGTCAAAGTACAAAACAATGTTTCTATTTATGAAGGTGTAGAAATAGAAGATGATGTTTTTTTAGGTCCATCTATGGTTTTTACTAATGTAATTAACCCTAGAGCATTTATTGTACGCCGTAATGAATTTAAAAAAACGCTATTAAAAAAAGGTTGTTCAATTGGTGCTAATGCAACAATTATTTGCGGTATAAGTATTGGAGAATTTGCTTTAATTGGAAGTGGCTCTGTTGTAAATAAAGATGTCAAACCCTATGCTCTTATGGTTGGTGTGCCAGCAAGACAAATTGGTTGGGTAAGTAAGTCTGGAAATACTTTAAAATTTGATGAGCATGGAGAAGCAATTGACATATTTGAAGGTAGTAGATATAAGATAATAGATGATAAAATATATAATTTAGATGAAAAGGACGTATATGCAGTCTAAATTTGCAAATATTTATTTTTACCCAACAGCAAATGTGTCAGAAAATTCAGAAATTGGGGTTGGCTCAAAAATATGGCAAAATGTTCAAGTTCGAGAAGGCGCTATTATTGGCAAAAATTGCAATATAAGCAAAGATGTTTATATAGACTTTAATGTTTCGATTGGAAATAACTGTAAAATACAAAATGGTGTTTCAATATTTCATGGAGTTACTATTGAAGATGACGTTTTTGTTGGCCCCAATGCAGTATTTACGAATGATAAAGTACCAAGATCTTTTAACTTAGAATGGAGTGTTGTTCCAACTTTGGTTAAACATGGTTCGAGTATTGGAGCAAACGCAACTATTGTATGTGGTATTACTATTGGCGAATATGCAATGGTAGGCGCAGGATCAGTTGTGACAAAAGATGTTAAGCCATATACTTTAGTTTTAGGAAATCCCGCAAAATTTTATTCTTACATTGATAAAATGGGAAATAAAATAGAATATGATCCATTGGATAAATGATGAGACCTTCTATTCAAAATAATGTTGTTTTGGTAACGGGTGGTGCAGGATTTATTGGTAGTCATCTTGTAGACCGACTTATTCTTGAAGGTGCGAAAGAGATTATTGTTGTAGATAATTTATTTTTGGGCAATGAGGATAATATAAAGAATGCTTTATCTAAAGGTGTCATTTTTTATAAAGATGATATTGAAATTACCTCATCACTTGATTATATCTTTGAGCGACATGAAATCGATATTGTGTTTAATTGTGCGACAAAAGCATTAAATTATTCTTTTGTAAACCCAAAAAATGCATTTGACACAAATGTAAATGGAATATTAAATCTTTTAGAGCATCAACGAAAAAAACATTTTAAGACACTAGTACATTTTTCTACTTCAGAAGTTTATGGATCTGCTATTTATGAACCGATGGATGAACAACATCCTTTAAATCCAACAACAACATATGCGGCAGGCAAGGCAGCAGCTGATATTGCTTTAAAAAGTTGGGTCAATATGTTCAACCTTGATGCATTTATTGTTCGTCCATTTAATAATTATGGACCAAGGCAAAATCATAAAGGATACCTTGCGGGGGTTATTCCGATAACTGCATATAGAATTTTGAAAGGGATATCACCAGAAATACATGGTACAGGACTTCAAAGCAGAGATTTTATTTATGTGCTTGATACAGTTGATGCAATTATTAAGCTTTATCCTTTAATGAAAACAGCTGATAGCATCAATATTTCAACTGATGGGCAAATTTCGATGAAAGATATTATCTATAAGATAGCTAATCTAATGGAATATAAAGGTGAAATTTTAAACAAACCTGCGCGTGGAGCAGATGTTGAATGTCATAATGCAAGTAATGAAAAAATAAAATCAATGATCAATTATCAATTAACGTCATTTGATGATGGAATGGTTGCTACCCTACAATGGTACAAGGAAAATATAAAATGATTAAATTAATTAAACCTTATATCTCATATGACGAGGTTCAAGATAACTTTAGAGAAATATTTGAAAGTGGTTGGTTTACTAAAGGCAAATTTGTTGAGCAATTTAGAGAAGAAATTAAAAAATATACGGGCGCAAAGCACGTATATTTAGCAACTTCTGCTACAACTGCATTAACAATGGCTTTGAAAGCAGTAAATATAAAAAATGGCGATGAAGTGATTGTTTCTGATTTTTCGTTTCCTGCAACAGCAAATGTTGTAGAAGATTTAGGAGCTATACCTATTTTTGCAGATGTGAGTTTAGAAACTTTTAATATGCTTTCTAAAGAATTGGAATCTAAAATTACACCAAGAACAAAAGCGGTAATATTTGTAGATGCACTTGGTAATCCAAGTGGTATTCACAAAATCAAAGAAATTTGTAAAAAGCATAGTGTTCCACTTATAGAGGATGGTGCATGTGCAATAGGAAGCAGTGAATTTGGTATTAAATGCGGTGGGGATATTGCTGATATTACATGCTTTAGCTTTCATCCAAGAAAACTTTTAACTACTGGCGAAGGTGGCGCTATAACGTTTAACGATGAAAAGTATGTAGATTTTTTTGAAGTAAAGCTCAATCATGGTGCTAAAGTTGAAAATGGAAAATTTGATTTTATAGATTTTGGTTATAATTATAGGCTTTCGGAGCTACAAGCTGTTATGGGAATAAAGCAAGTCAAAAAGCTTGATATTATTGTTAAATCTCGTAATACTATTAGGAATGAATATATACAAGCGCTTGAACCATTGGGGTTTGAGGTTCAGCAAGTAACTGATGGGATAGTTTATAATGTTCAATCTTTAGTTTTTAAAGTGCCAAAAGAAATAAATAGAAATCAGTTAATAGATTATCTAAAAGAAAATGGGATTGAAAGCACAATAGGTACCTATTGCCTTAGCGGAACAACTTATTATGCAAATAAATATAATAATGTTCAGCCTAATGCTGAATATTTAGAATTAAACGCCATAACTTTACCATGCTATGATGATGTAAATATTCGTTTTATCACATCTAGAATAAGAGAATTTGTAAATGCTTAGAAATTTCTTTTTACTATTGTTTGAAAAAAGAGATGAAATAAAGAAAAAATTCAAAAGAGTCTTGCCAATTGGGGATTATATTAGCGATAGATGGGAAAAAGCTCAGTATTGTGGTTTTGGAGAATTTACAAGCATTTATGATAGTAGTCTTGTTTTAGGTAATGTAAAAGTTGGTAAAAATTGTTGGATTGGTCCATTTACAATTTTGGATGGTTCTGGCGGTTCTTTATTAATTGGAGATAATTGTAATATCTCTGCGGGTACGCATATCTATACACATGATACTGTTGACAAGGTATTGTATGGACATGAAGTTAAAAAATTAGATACCACAATAGGAAATAATGTTTATATTGGTCCGAATGTGGTTGTGATAAAAGGAATTACAATTGGCGACAATGTTATTATTGGTGCCAATAGTTTTGTGAATAAAGATATACCAAGCTATTCCAAGGCATTTGGGACGCCCATAAAAATAATAAGTAGTATTAAAAAATGAATGAAGATTTAAATACAAATTTAATGGTATGCTCTAAATGTATTTATGATGAAAGAGTTTCGTATATAAAATTTGACGAAAATGGAGTATGTAATTATTGTCATCAACTTGAGATGTTAAAAAATGAATATGGTACTGGACAAAACAAAGGTGAAGAGAAATTCCTCAAGATTCTTGATCAAATAAAAAGAGATGGAAAAAATAAAAAATATGATTGTATTATAGGTGTTAGTGGAGGCACAGATTCATCGTATATGTTATATTTAGCGAAACAATGGGGATTACGACCATTAGCTGTGCATTATGATAATACATGGAATAGTGCTATTGCAACAGAGAATATCAGAAAAGTGCTCAAGGCACTTGATATAGATTTATATACACATGTTATTGACAATAAAGAAGCGGATGATATATTTAGATCATTTTTTTTTGCTGATGTATCTGAAATAGAAGCTTCTACTGATTTGGCTCTTGCTGAGGTTATGTATAGGGCAGCATGGAAGTACAAAGTCAAATATGTATTAGAAGGTCATTCATTTATTACTGAAGGGATTACTCCAGTTGGACGAAATTATTTTGATGGGAAATATATAAAATCTATTCACAAAATATTTGGTAAATTACCAATGAAATCTTATCCTCTTATGACGTTGAGCCGATTTTTATTTTGGGTAGTTTTTGCAAAAATTCAAAAAATTAGACCGTTTTGGTATATAAATTATAATAAAGAAGATGCACGGATATTTTTAGAAAAAAAATATAAATGGAAATACTATGGAGGACATCATTTAGAAAATAGAATGACAGCTTTTTTTCATAGTATTTATCTACCCCAAAAGTTTAATACAGATATGCGAAATAATACTTTATCTGCACTTGTCAGAAATGGTCAAATAAGCAGAATTGAAGCATGGAATGAATACATCAAGCCACCACATATTGAAAAAGACCTCGTAGAGTATTTTAAAAAAAGATTAGAATTAACAGATGAATGCTATAACGAGATTATGGCTAGAAAACCTAAGTCTTGGAATGAATATCCTACCTATAAAAGGATATTTGAATTCCTTAGACCTCTTTTTAAAGTTTTAGCAAATGCCAACTTAGTTCCTATGAGCTTTTATTTGAAATACTGTTTTCCAATGCCAAAGGGTGATAAAAAATGATTACAATTGTAGATTATGGTATGGGGAATCTTGGATCTATAAAAAACATGTTTAAATATATTGGAATTCAATCTACGATAGAAAGTGACGTTGATAGAATTAAGAACGCTTCAAAAATACTTTTACCAGGTGTTGGTTCTTTTGATACTGCTATGAAAAAAATCAATGAGGGTAGTTTACGAGAAGTATTGAATGACAAGGCATTAAAGGAAAAAGTACCTATTCTTGGAATTTGTTTAGGTATGCAACTTTTGACAGAGGAAAGTGAAGAAGGAAGGCTTGATGGACTGGGTTGGATAGCTGCAAAGGCTATGAACTTTAAAGATAGAATCGACATAAAATATCGAATTCCTCATATGGGTTGGAATGTGGTCAAAAAATCAAATCCAAGCTTATTGACAAATGGTTTTGAAAATTTCGATGAACCTAGATTTTATTTTGTACATTCATATTTTGTAAAAGTTGAAGATGAAAATCACTCGATATTAAAAACACATTATGGCGTAGAATTTGATAGCGCTATACAAAAAGAGAATATTTATGGTGCACAGTTCCATCCTGAGAAAAGTCATAAGTTTGGTATGAAACTTTTTGAAAATTTTGCAAGGATATAAAATGTTGCGAACTAGAGTGATACCATGTCTACTTTTGAAAAATGAAAGCCTTATAAAAACAGTAAAGTTTAAGGAGTACAATTACATAGGCGACCCTGTAAATACAGTGAGAATATTTAACGAATTAGAAGTTGATGAATTGATGTTTTTAGATATATTTGCTTCCAAGGAAAATAGAAGTATTAATTTTAAAATTCTTAAAGATATTGCAAATGAGTGTTTTATGCCTCTTAGCTATGGCGGGAATATAAAGAGCCTTGAGGATGCTAAAAGGATTTTTGAGATTGGTTTTGAAAAAGTTGTAATTAATTCAAATGCTTTTAATAATCCAAAGCTTATCGAAGAAATAGCACGATATTTTGGTGTTCAAAGTGTTGTAGGTTCAATAGATGTTAAAAAAACTTTTTTTGGTCATCTAAAGATGTACTCATGCCATGGGAGAAAAAAACAAAATATATCTATTCTTGAATGGGTTAAACAGCTAGAAAACGCTGGTATTGGAGAACTACTGATCACGTCAATTGATAGAGAAGGTAGTTGGGAAGGATATGATATTGATTTAATCAAAAGTATCTCTGAATCTGTACAAGTCCCCGTTATTGCCAATGGAGGCTGTGGTAACATTGAGCATATCAAAGAGATTGTTCACAAAACCAATGTTTCTGCCTGTGCTGTTGGTAGTATGGTCGTTTATCAAAAAAAAGGAATGGGTGTTTTGATTAATTTTCCTATTGCTGAAGATATAGTAAAACTATGAAAATGAAAAAGTTGAAAATTTTTATGGGACTTTCGAACCCAGCAGGTTATTTTACAAAGTTACAAGTGGGGTTTAATGAATTAGGGTTAGATTCTTTTGTATTGGATGTGAGCAATGATGTTTTTCAATACCAAAAACAATATAGCATATATGTAAAAATTTTAAAAAAATGTTTTATACAACGCACAAAAGGTCAATTATTTTATAAATTTTTTTTTGTTCTGATTTATAAATTGTTGCTACTTCCTTTTTTTATTTTTTCTTTATTTAGATTCAATGTATTCATTTTTGGGACAAATAAAACGTTTTTTCGTTTTGTGGATTTGCCAATTCTTAAGTTATTTAATAAAAAGATCATTTTTGTTTATTTTGGCTCTGACTCTCGGCCTCCTTATATGAGTGGTATTGATTTAAATATTAAAAAATCCTCATTGCAAACGTTAGTTCAAGAAGCTAAAAGACTTAAAGCAAAAATTATAAAAGTTGAAAAATATGCTGATATAATCATTAACAATCCAGCATCTGGACAATTCCATGAAAAAAATTTTATCAACTGGATGTGTATCGGTATGCCGACTGATATAGTTAAACTTACAGAGACATATAATGATTCTAATAAAATCATTATTGTTCATGCCCCTTCACGACCTATTACCAAGGGTAGTAATACATTTCGTGAAATTATTCAAAAATTGCAAAAGCAATATGATATTGATTACATTGAATTAGTTAATTGCCCTAATAATCGTGTTATTGAAGCTCTTCAAAAGTGTGATTTTATTCTTGATGAGGTGTATAGTGATGTGCCATTAGGCGGATTATCGACAGAAGCTGCTGCTTTTCAAAAAGTATCAATCGTTACAGGTTACTACTCATCTTTTCTAAGCAAAGATATCCCTAGTAAAAATTATTTGCTACCGTCGATTTATAATGAACCCGAACAACTTGAATCAGATATATTGTATTTAATACAAAATATAGAGATCAGGAAGCAATTAGGAGAAGCTACATATCAATATATCAATCAAAATTGGTCTTCTCTTGCAATAGCAAAAAAATTTATAATGCTTATCAATAAAGATTTTCCTCAAGAATGGATTTATCAAACAGAGAAAAATGAGTATATTTTTGGTTATGGTATTTCAAAAGACCAATTGAAAATAATTTATAAAGAAATAATTGATAATTATGGTATTGAAGGATTTTTTTTACAACATAATGATGCAATTCAAAGAAAAATTTTGGATTTTTTAAGTGATTAAATTTTTTCCAAGACAATATTTTGATTTAAGAGCTATTTTAAAAATGAATAGTTGAATTTTAGTATACAGAATTACTGAATGTTTTTTGACATTCAAAAGCTCTAAAAAATAGATATAGCATAATTATTTTGAATAGATTTTAGATATTCTTCGTAAGGCTTATGTTGTATTGAATTTAGAATTAAGTGAAAATAGCACATGGTATTTTTAAAAATTATATGAAAGTTAATCAAATAGCTATATGATAAAAATATTTTTAAATTCAAGTTTTATATATATGATTGGAGCTCTAAGTAGAGGTGTGACAATTTTATTAGTTCCTCTATATACAAGATTTTTTTCTCCGGCAGAATATGGAATTATAGAAATTTTTGCAGTTCTAGGAAGTTTTGTGAGTCTAACTGTAGCTTTGGAAATATCTCAGGCAGTAGCTAGATTTTATCATGAAATTCTTGATATAAAAGAGAAAATAAGTTACGTTTCTACTGCTTTAATATTTAGCTTTTTAGCTTACATGAGTTATCTGTTATTTTCATTTATATTTGCGGATTATTTAGTGATTCTTTTTTTGGATAATATTTCATATAAAAATATTTTTTACTTTGCAAATATTGCAATTGTGACATCAGGACTTTTTTACTTTTTACAAAATCAACTAAAGTGGCAAATGCAAGCAACAGATTTTGTCATCTCAGGAATAATACAACTTTTTTCAACAGCTGGTATTACAATATATTTATTGGCTATATATAACATGGGATTGCAAGCAGTTTTTTTAGGACAAATACTTGGTAACTTACTTAGTATGTTATGGTCTTGGTATAATGCACGTGAGAATTATTATTTAATTTTCAGTTTAAAGCACCTGCATAAAATGTTATCTTTTTCATTTCCTTTGATCTTCTCAAGTATCGCAGTATTTGTAGCTTTATATGTTGATAGAATACTTATCAGAGAAATACTTGGACTTGAAAAGCTCGGCATCTATGGTGTAGCATACAGATTCGCATCAATTGTAGGTATCCTTTTAGTTGGTGTTAATAGTTCTTTGACACCGCTTATATACAAACATTATAATGAAGATTCTACTCCATTTAATATATCTAAAATATTTAATATTTTTTCTCTATGTGCATTATTGCTTATTTCATGTAGCTTACTTTTTTCAAAAGAGATAATTTTTTTATTTACTACTGAGAAGTATTATTCAGCTATGGTTCTTATCACACCTTTAATAATATCTTTATTTTTTAGTAATATGTATGTATTTACTCCTGGACTCAGCTTATTTAAAAAGACAAAATTAATAGCTTTTATATCTATCCTGAGTGCATTTATTAATGTTATACTCAACTATATATTTATTTATTTTCTAGATTTGTATGGTGCGACAATTGGTGGGATGATAGGCTCTATCATAATATTTATTATACATATGAAGTTTAGTCAAAAATATTATATGATACCTTTTGATTGGAACCGTATAATGTTTTGTTTTTTTCTTACATGTGTTGGGGGATATTCAATGCAAATTATATTTGATAAAATTACTATGCTTAATATACTTTTAAAAATAGGGTATCTTGTATTATTTGGCACAGCAATAAATTATTTATTATTAAAAACTTTGCCTTTTAAAAGAATTTATAACATAATGAAAGAGTGGATAAAGTGAAAATCTTATTTATTACATTTTTCTTTCCACCGTATAAAACAGTTGCTTCTCTTAGAACTGGTAAAACAGCTAAAATATTATTTAAAATGGGTTACGATATTAAAATAGTATCTGCCAAAAATAATGATATAAAAGAAGAATTAGCGATACAAGTTCCAAGAGATGCTTTGTACCAAACTGATTGGTTTGATATGGATAATTTTGTATTACAGCTTCTTGGAAAAGGCAATAAATCGGTTCTTAGGGATACTTTGCACAAAGGAGATAAACAAACTATTAAAAGTTTTCTTTTAAAGCTTTTTTTTCGCATATATACTTTTTTTGCTTATACTCCTGACAAATATATAGGATGGTATAAACCTGCTATCCAAGAATCTGAATCTATTTGTAAAACATGGAAACCTGATATTATTTATGCTTCTGGTATGCCATTTACATCATTGATGGTAGCTGCTTCATTGAGTAAAAAGTATTCTATTCCCTTTGTTGCAGAACTTCGTGATCTTTGGGCAGATAATCATTATTCGAAACAGTATTTTTTTGGAAAATGGTTAGAAGGGAGGACGCTTCAAAAAGCATCTGCTATTATTAGTGTTTCACAACCTTTAGTTGAACGATTGTATACCAAGTATAAAATCCCTTGCTATGAAATACGAAATGCATTTGATGAGGAAGATTTTATTATCGAAAAAGAACAATGCACTCAAAATCATAAAATAGTTATACTTTATACGGGGATGTTATATGCTGGAAAGCAAGATCCAACTATTCTATTTCAAGCAATTGCAAGTGATCAATATTTAAAAGACAATGTAGAGTGTAAATTTTATGGCAATGCTTTAGACTGGGTTAACGATGTTGCTTTACGCTATGGACTTGCTAATGTCGTCGAAGTACATAGCCCTATAGAAAGATCAGAAGTCTTGAAATTACAGAAAAATTCTGATATTTTATTACTCTTGACATGGAATGACCCAAAAGAAAAAGGTGTATTCACGGGGAAATTGTTTGAGTATATTGGTAGTGCAAAACCAATTTTAGCTATTGGTGCGATGGATGATGTTGCCACCTCTGTCATTAAAGATAATGGATTTGGATTGGCTTCAAATGATATATCACAAATTGTAAATTTTATAAAAAATATTAAAAATGACCAATGTGTAGAAAAAATAAATAATGCCTACCAAAACAATAGAATGGCATTTGAACGTAATCTTCAAGTTAGTAAGCTTTCCCAAGTATTTGAGTCTATTTTATCAAAATGAGAAAATGAATGATTAAAAAAATTTGTATCGTAGTTAGTAGTGACATGACAGTAAAATCTTTTTTGCTAAAACATATAGAACTATTATCTCGTTCATATGAGATTTATATTGTAATGAATAGTAATGTAGATATTGCAAATCTTTATGGTGTAAATTGTAAATCCTACTATATCCCAATTGAAAGAAAAATTAGTTTTATAAAGGATATTACAAGTATAAAAAAACTATATAATTTTTTTAAGATAGAAAAATTTGATTTAGTTCTATCTGTTACACCTAAAGCAGGTCTGTTGGCTATGATTGCGTCTTTTTTTGTGAGCGTAAAACATAGAGTACATTTCTTTACAGGGCAAGTGTGGGTAACAAAAATAGGAGTATTTCGGCTCATTTTGAAAAATATTGATCGAGGGATATTTTTATTAAGTACGCATGTGCTTATAGATAGTATATCGCAAAGAATTTTTTTAATGAAAGAAAAGGTAGTTTCATCTAATAAATCATCTGTTCTATTGTATGGTTCAATTTCAGGCGTGGATACCAAAAAGTTTATACAAAACAATGACATAAGAAAAGAATTAAGACAAAAGTATCATATTTTAGAGGATGATATTGTTTTTATATTTATGGGTAGGCTAAATTTAGACAAAGGTGTTTTGGATCTCTATAATGCTTTCAGAAAATTAATTCTTGAACATAAGAATATTAAGTTATTTATTGTTGGTCAAGATGAGGAAAATCTTGAAAAATGCATCGCAGATTTAGTTCAGAATAATAGTGTTTTTAGGATTGATCATGTATTAAATCCTGAAATTATTTTGAATGTTGCAGATATCTTAATATTGCCTAGTTATAGGGAAGGTTTTGGGACTATTGTGATTGAAGCTGCTTCTATGGAAATTCCTTGTATTGGCTCTGATATTTATGGATTGAGTGATGCTATTCAGGACAATGTAACAGGTCTACTGCACAAAAAAGGTAATGTTGAAGATATTCGATTAAAATGTGAATATTTGATTCAGAATAGACATAAAATTAAAGAATTTGGTGTAAATGCACAACAGAGGGTTGATAAGTGCTTTCAAGATATTCAATTATCAAATGAATTAAAAAAATATATTGATGGATTATAATGTTGAAAAGAATATTTGATGTTTTATTGGCATTTATTTTGATATTATTTTTGTGCCCAATCTATATTCTTGTGAGTTTACTTATTTTTATGGCTATAGGAAGACCTATTATTTTTCGACAACTCCGTCCAGGTTACAAAGGAAAAATATTTTGTATTTATAAATTTTGTACCATGACTAATGAAAAAAATAACGATGGAGAACTATTACCTGATGAAAAAAGATTAAAAGGTATAGGTAAATTGATAAGAAGCACAAGTTTGGATGAACTACCTCAGCTTTTTAATGTTTTAAAAGGCGATATGAGTTTTGTAGGGCCTAGGCCTCTTCTTGTTGAGTATCTACCATTTTATAATGATGAACAAAAAAGAAGGCATGATGTTATGCCTGGTATTACTGGGTGGGCACAAGTGAATGGTCGAAATGCTATTTCTTGGGAAGAAAAATTTAATTATGATGTGTGGTATGTTGATAACCAATCATTTTTACTTGATATGAAAATACTCTGGATGACATTTTTGAAAGTTTTAAAAAGAAGCGGTGTTTCCTCTGGTTCATCTGTAACAATGGAAAAATTTAAAGGTTCTAAATAAGTGAAAAGTATTTATATTTATGGTGCAAGTGGACATGGCCTTGTTGTCGCAGATATTGCAAAAGCAAATGGTTATACCAATATTATATTTATAGATGATGGTGATAATGCATACCAAACATTCGAAGAAATAAAAAATAAAAATGATATACCTTTAGCTCTAGGAATTGGTTCAAATAAAATAAGAAAATCTATTTATAAAAAAGCTATACAGTATGGTTTTGATGTTATAACACTTGTTCACCCAAGTGCGATAATCTCAACTAGCACTAAGATTGATGCAGGGACTGTTGTGATGCCAAATGTTGTCGTTAATGCTTGCTCCTCAATTGGGAAAGGAGTTATTTTAAATACAGCATGTGTGATTGATCATGAAAATATTATAGAAGATTTTGTACATATATCACCAAATGTAGCTCTTGCTGGGAATGTTATTGTAAATTCAAATACTCATATTGGGATTGGTACATCGGTTATTCAAGGTCTAATCATAGGCGAAAATTGTATAATTGGCGCTGGATCTGTAGTTGTAAAAAATATTGCAAAGAATTATCTAGCTTATGGTAATCCATGCATCGCTATCAAGGAAATCAATGAATAATAAAATTTTTCTCTCACCTCCACATATGTGTGGCAACGAATTAAAATATATTGAAAAAGTTTTTGAAAGTAATTACATAGCTCCACTTGGCGAATATGTAAATAAATTTGAAGAAAGTATCAAACATTATACGGGTGCACCATATGCTCTTGCATTATCTAGTGGTACCGCTGCGTTGCATCTTGCGCTAAGAATCTTAGGAATAAAAGATGGGGATGATGTCTTAGCATCGACTTTTACCTTTATTGGTTCGATTAATGCCATCCTTTATGAACGAGCAACCCCTGTTTTTATAGATAGTGATCAAGAAAGTTGGAATTTATCTCCTAGATTGTTAGAAGAGTATTTATCAACAGCTGTGAAAAAACCCAAAGCTTTAATTCTGACACATCTTTATGGGCAGTGTGCAGATATTAAAAAAATATCAGAAATTTGTCAACAATACGAAATTTATTTGATTGAAGATGCGGCAGAGTCTTTAGGTGCAACTTATGACAACAAACATACTGGTTCATTTGGAGATTTTGGGATTTATAGTTTTAATGGCAACAAAATTATTACAACCAGTGGTGGAGGAATGCTAGTAAGCCATAAAAAAGAGTGGATTGAAAAAGCAAAATTTTATAGTACGCAAGCAAAAGAACCTTTCATTCATTACGAGCACTTGGAATATGGATATAATTATCGTATGAGTAATGTGTTGGCAGCAATCGGTGTGGCACAGATGGAAGTAATAGAACAGAGGGTTAATCAAAAAAGAACAATCTTTAATTGGTATAAAAAATATCTTGGTAATGTTGATGAGATTCAGTTGATGCCTGAATTAGAAGGAAGTAGAGGGAATAGATGGCTTACCACAGTCACGTTTGAAAAAACAAATTTTAATAAAATCATGGAAGCTTTAGCATCTATCAATGTGGAATCTCGCCCTTTATGGAAGCCAATGCATATGCAACCACTTTTCAAAGATGTAAAATGCTTAGTTGATGGTACAAGTGCGAGACTATTTCAGTCTGGATTGTGTTTGGCGAGTGGAACGTTTATGATAGAAGAAAATGTAAAAAATATTTGTAATATTATTAAAAATAATTTGGATATATGAAATGAGAGTATTTGATAAAAGAATTTTAAATCTTTTTGTGATTATTGCTCTTTCATTTGTAACGTTTGCATGGACATTTTGGATTTTTCATGAAGAAATGGCTTATAAATTTATAGGTATTGTTACTGCTGTTCGTATTATTGCTTCAACATTGCTTTTTAAAGATTATTCTCTTTCGTGGTCAAAAGTGACTCAAAAGACTTTTTTACTGAAAAGTTTTGTCTATATTGTGGCATTTTGTGTTTATGCCCCTTTGTATTATGGTCATTTGCGTCTTTCATTTATGCTTTCTGAGCTTTTTTTGTATTTATTTGCCATAAATTTTTCTATGTATTTATACTATTTGCTTGTCAATCGAAGCCGAATGCAAAAGGATAAAGTTTTAGTTATTTATGGTGCTGGGAAAGCAGGATTGAAATTAGAGGAAGAGTATCGTGATAGTGTCTATAAAATCCGTTATTTTGTTGATGATGACAAAAGGCTTCAAAAGCGAAGCATTGACAGTGTTCGTATTATTTCAAAAGATGAGTTAAAAGAAAAGCTTGGTACCAATAAATATGATCTACTTTTAATAGCCATTCCTTCGGCATCGCCTACTTGTATCAATGCAATATATGAAGAATTAAAACCCTATTTTTATGAGATTAAAATTCTTCCTTCTTTGGATGCCATTTTATCTGATACCTTTTTGTCGAATCAACTTAAAGAGATTACGGTTGAAGATCTATTGGCACGTCACCCGAAAGATCTTGATAAAGTCAAAATTTCACAGTTTATTGCAGATAAAACTATTATGATAACAGGAGCTGGAGGTAGCATTGGCAGCGAGATTGTACGTCAATGCCTTAAATATGGTGCTAAAAAACTTATCTTGATTGATCATAGTGAATTTAACCTGTATCAATTGATGGAAGAGTTAAAAAGTGACAAGCTTACGCCTATCATGCAAAGTGTTTTGAATGAACAGCTGATGGATAAAATTTTAGAAACGCATAAGCCAGAAATTGTTGTTCATGCGGCAGCTTATAAACATGTGCCGCTTGTAGAAGCTAATGTTGAAGAGGGTATTTTAAATAATGTTTTAGGGACAAAAATTTGTATCGATCTTTCCATTAAGCATGAGGTGGAAAAGTTTATCTTAATTTCAACCGACAAAGCAGTACGCCCGACCAATGTGATGGGCGCAACGAAGCGTGTTTGTGAGCTTTATGCCCAAAATGTAGATGCAAAAGAGACGAGAATCGTTGCAGTCCGTTTTGGTAATGTTCTAGGAAGTAGTGGTTCAGTCATACCAAAGTTTAAGGAGCAAATTGAGAAAGGTGGACCTATTACGGTGACGCATCCTGAAATGACACGCTACTTCATGTTAATTCCTGAAGCTTGCGAATTGGTATTGCAAGCAGGTGCTATTGGTAGCAATGGTGAACTTTTTATTTTGGATATGGGCGAGCCTGTTAAAATCGTTGATCTTGCTCAAAAAATGATAGATTTATCCAAAAAGAAAGATGTCGCGATTGAATTTACAGGGCTTAGGCCTGGCGAAAAATTATATGAAGAATTGCTGATTAATGAGAGTGATAAAAAAACAGCGTATGATTCTATTGTGGTGGCACACCAGACACGGTATGACGTCGTAAAATTGGAAAAAGATATAGAAGAACTCTTTACATGTAAAGAAAAAATAGCTAAATTACAAGAGATTGTTCCTGAGTTCAACCATAATAAAGCATAAGGTATCCCGTGAATAAATCAAGTATTTTTCAAACGACTGTTATCTATATCATTGTTGCATTTCTTTTTAGCTTTGTAGTCAGACTAATTTGGGTTTATCAATTTAGTGATTTTGAAAGTTTTAAATTTGCAGGTCAGTTTATGATCAATACCAATGATGGATATTATTGGGCTGAGGGTGCTAGAGATTTATTAAGTGGTATTACCAAACAGCATGATCTTTCGCCAATCACCCAATCAACATCATGGTTTACCTATGTAGTTGCTAAGATACTTCCAATACCCTTTGAAACCATTATCTTGTATATGCCTGCAATTTTAGGTTCCTTGATTGTTGTTCCAATCATCCTTATTGCCTTTAATTTGCGAATGCTGGAAGTGGGTTTTTTAGCTGCACTTCTTGCGTCTATTGCGGTGAGCTATTACAATCGTACAATGGTAGGCTATTATGATACGGATATGCTGATCATTGTTTTTCCAACACTGCTACTTTGGTCATTAATTTTAGCATTGCGGACGAAAGAAGAGAAATATCTTTTAATCACTGCTTTAGAGATTATTGCTTATCGCTGGTGGTACCCTCAAAGTTATTCGTTGGAGTTTTCTTACTTTGGGTTGATCTTGGTATATGTGCTTATTTCTGATCGCAAGAGCATTTTTAATTTTAAACTCTTGTCCATTATGCTCTTTGCAATGATGGGGTTACCCAATAGTATTCGTTTTATAGGTGTTGTTTTGGTTTATGCAGCATTTAAGCAAAAAAAGTGGGATAAATATCTTTGGTATATCTTTGGGATTGCTGTAGGATTGTTTTTTATCTCAGGTGGGTTAAATCCAATATGGGAACAGCTTAAAAGCTATGTTTTTAGAGATGCCATTGATGTCAATGATGCTTTATCCTTACATTTTTTCGCTGTAATGCAAACAGTACGCGAGGCAGGACAAATTGATTTTGTAACATTTGCAGAACGGATTAGTGGGCATGTTGTCACTTTTATATTCTCACTTGCTGGATATGTTTTAATGGTCAAAAAATATCCAGCGATGCTACTAGGGGTACCTCTTTTAGGGCTTGGCTTTCTAGCGTTGTGGGGAGGACTTCGTTTTACTATTTACGCCGTACCTGTGTGTGCTTTAGGCATTGCGTATCTACTTTTTACATGGAGTGCCTATATTTCACAGCTTTTTGTGAATGAGAAGCTAGGAGGTATTGTTAAGTCAAGTTTTGTCATTCTTGCAAGCTTGGGTGTTTTATACCCAAATCTTTTACATGTAATCGAGTATCGTGTTCCAACTGTTTTTAATAAAGCTGAAGTTGAGCAGTTAGATAGACTTAAAAGTGGCATAGATCGTGAAGATTATATTGTCTCATGGTGGGATTATGGTTATCCGATTCGCTATTACAGCGATGCCAAAACGTTGATTGATGGTGGCAAACATAGTGGAGATGTCAATTTCCCTGTGAGTTTTATGTTAACCAATTCACAAGAGAGTGCGGCGCGGTTAGCAAGGCTTGAGGTTGAGTATACGGAAAAAGCATTTGTAGAAGCAGAACAAAATGAGACAAAGCCTAAAAGTGAACAGAAAAAGATTATCAATAACACAGCTCAAATGACTTTAGATTACGGTTTTAAAGATGCCAATGATTTTTTAGAAGCGCTTCAAACACCTCTATCTTTACCTGATAAAACGCGTGATATTTATTTTTATCTTCCTTATCGAATGCTGAGTATTTTCCCGACAGTTGCACAATTTAGCAATATGGATGTCATGACTGGCAAGACTGTTCGCCAGCCATTTTTCTTTCAAACGAATCAATTTAAAGACAGTGGTTCAAAGCTCGATTTCAGCAGTGGTGTTGTTTTGGATAAAACAAAAGGGATGCTCAAAATTGGCAATCAAGAAGTCCCTGTGAAAAACTTTATACAAACTGCCTATACCCCTGAGTTTAAATTTGTGAAAGAGCAAAATATTGTTCATCCCGATGGACTTTTTTCAATCATCTATATGCAAGCCTATAATACCTTTCTCATTCTCGATGAAGCAATGTTTAATTCGACCTATGTTCAACTTTTTGTGTTAGAAAATTATGATGCACGATTTTTTGAACCGATTAGTTTAGAGGCTTATGCTAAAGTGTATCGGCTCAAAATTTAGTTACAATACGGAAAAAAGAAAAGGTACACCACTATGGTCATTCGTGAAATTCAGCAGTTTGCTGAGGTTAGGTCAAGAGCAAGGGCTTATTTGTGTTATCTTTTTACACGCAATATTCCAAATCGTATGCCTGAACCAAACCTTGATGTTATTACAACAAGTCTTGATAAAATTGTTCATGAAGTTGAAGAATTTGAAGCGCTTTATCTACTTAATCACAGTGGTGAACAAGTTATCAATAACATCACCGATGACCCCCATAAAAAAGGTGGTTTAGGTCAAAACCGTAGTTCAAAATCTTATTATTATCGTGCAGTGCGCGAAAAGCGTTGTGTTTTGAGCGATCCTTATCCTTCAACATTAACCAATGATTTGACTGTTACAGCATCATATCCAATTTATGATGAACAAGGTAGTTTGAAATTTGTTGCATGTATTGATGTTTCATTAGAGCATGTTCTTAAAATCGCACATCCATCTTCTTTACAATCTGCATTTGGGAAAACTTCACAAGTAATCTATACGATTTTTTCACTCTCTTTGCTTGCCATTGCGTTATTATTACTTTTTAACGGTATGCGAAGTCTTTTCATGCACGGACTTCAATTTGATCTTTTAGATATAAAGGCGATGTTTGAATCAACCATTTTAATTACCCTCTCTTTAGCCATTTTTGATCTGGTTAAAACGATCTTTGAAGAAGAAGTTTTAGGTCGTAATGAGAGGGATGAAAGTGGTGGCATGCATAAAACGATGGTGCGTTTCTTGGGTTCTATTATTATTGCCCTTGCGATTGAAGCGTTGATGCTGGTCTTTAAATTTGCTATTATTGATGCAGCGCATATCTTGTATGCAGTTTATCTAATTGGCGGTGTAACATTACTGCTCTTTGGATTGGCTTTTTATCTTAAATCAATACCCCAAAAGAGAGATTCATGATAGGTTTGGTTGATTATAATATGGGTAATCTTAGAAGCGTTACAAATGCTTTTGAGAAACTTGGTGTTGCTATTGAAATTGTTAAAAATGCAGAGGATGTATCAAAATTTGATAAGATTATTTTACCAGGAGTCGGTGCTTTCAAAGATGCGATGGATTGTTTACATGAACGTGGTCTTGATGATGCCGTTAAGGCGTTTGCAGCTTCGGGAAAACCACTTTTAGGCATTTGCCTCGGAATGCAACTTCTCTTTGAGAGTAGTGTTGAATTTGGTCAGAGTCAAGGGTTAGGGTTGATTGAAGGGGAGATCGTTAGGTTTGATACATCGCGCTTTCCTCAGCGTTTAAAGGTTCCACACATGGGTTGGAATGAGCTTTTTATAGCCAAAGATTCCCCTCTTTTTAAAGGGATGCCAAAGTCGTTTTATCTCTATTTTGTCCATAGCTTTCATGCTCAGTGTGACGAAAAATATATTATTGGGAAAACACTCTATGGGTATGAATTCCCCAGTGCGGTGCAAAAGGAAAATGTGTTTGGATTCCAACCGCATCCTGAAAAATCACATGCAAATGGATTAGCAATTTTAAAGAATTTTGTGGAGTTATAATGGATATTTTACCAGCAATCGATCTAAAAGATGGCAAAGCAGTACGTCTTACTAAAGGGCTTATGGAGAGTGCAAAGATTTACTCTAATGAGCCTTGGGAAGTAGCCAAAGTATTTGAAGAAATGGGTTCATCTTGGGTTCATTTGGTAGATTTAAACGGTGCTTTTGCGGGGGAGCCTAAAAATCTTGAGCAAATTGAAAAGATTCGCAAAAATTGCAATCTCAAAATCGAGTTAGGGGGTGGTATTCGTGATGAAGAGACCATTCGCCGTTATGTGGATTTAGGGATTGATCGTGTTATTTTAGGCTCAATTGCGTTGAAAAATCCAGCGTTTGTGAAAGAAATGGCTCAAAAATATCGTGTTGTGGTTGGCATTGATGCTATTGATGGTTATGTTGCCGTAGAAGGTTGGGCTGAGAAATCAACCATGCACGCGACTGATCTTGCGCGTGCCTTTGCTGATGTAGGCGTAGAAGCGATCATTTGTACCGATGTTGGACGAGATGGAATGCTGAGTGGTGTTAATCTTGATTTTACGCTCTCAATTGCGGAGGCTTCAGGGATTGCCACGATTGCAAGTGGAGGATTAAAAAATTTGGACGATATTATAACGTTGAAACAGAGCCATAAGGTAGCTGGTGTCATCGTGGGAAAAGCATTTTACGAGGGGAATTTAGATTTACGCGAAGCGTTTGCGTTTGTGGCTAACGAAACGCTTTAAACTAAGTTCAAAGGAAACTTGGTTAGAATTTAACCAATAGCAATAACTTAAACGATAAAAGGAGTGACATTGAAGCTGCTTGTAGTAGATGATAGCTCGACAATGCGCCGTATTATTAAAAACACATTACAGAGATTAGGTTTTAATGACGTTTTAGAAGCTGAGCATGGTGTCGAAGCTTGGCAAATTATGGAAAGAACGCCTGATATTAATGTGCTTATTACCGATTGGAACATGCCTGAGATGAATGGTTTAGATTTGGTTCGAAAAGTAAGAGCTGAGAAAAAATATGAGAGTATGCCTATTATTATGGTAACAACTGAAGGTGGTAAAGCCGAGGTTATTACAGCACTTAAAGCAGGTGTCAATAACTATATTGTTAAACCTTTTACACCGCAAGTCTTAAAAGAAAAACTCGAGGATGTTTTAGGTTAATTTGAATGGAAAAAACCTATAACGAACTTCATATAACTCCTAGTAGTGACTATCCACTTTTTCTTGATTTTATTATGAGCCTCAGCGATGAGGCTATTGAAGAAGCGGAAGGCAGCATTATTTTACGTAGTGAAGATAACTTAGAAATGCTTTGTTTTGGGGTGGAGGCTTTTGCAAAAGAGCTTTCTTTAGCTCTTGGTAAAGAGATTCATGCTGAGACTAAACTTTTGGTCAAAGAGAATGAAGATTGGATCGCACAGTATAGAAACTCTGTTCAACCTTTACATGTAAATGATTTTTACATTCATCCAAGTTGGGTAGAAGGTGTTGAGGGCAAAAAGAATATTATTATTGATCCCGCATTAGCTTTTGGCTCTGGACATCATGAAACAACGTATGGTTGTTTGCTTTTGTTGCAAAAATATATCAATAAAGATGCAAGCCTTTTGGACGTTGGTTGTGGAAGCGGAATTCTATCGATCGCGGCACGAAAATGTGGAGCGATTGTTGATTTATGCGATACGGATGAGCAAGCAACTGGGAGTGCCATCGAAAACTTTAAACTCAATCGTGAAAATTTTAATCGTATCTGGACAGGTTCGGTTCAAAAAAGAGAACAAGAGTATGATGTTGTTGTTGCTAATATCATCGCAGATGTACTCATTATGCTAGCCAGCGACTTGCAAAAAGCAGTGAAAGAAGGAGGATTGCTCATTCTTTCTGGTATTTTAGACAAGTATGTTGATAAGGTAGAACAGAAGTTTTCTTCGATGAAATTGGTCGAAAAGTATCAAAAAGAGGAGTGGTTTACACTCGTGTTACAAAGGAATTAGATGAGTCAGAACAATCAAGATAACAATAAAAACGATAAAAAAAACTTTTTCAATCAAAACCCACTTTTAATGTTTGCTATTTTTTCCATTATTGTTATCGTTTTATTTAAAAATTTTACTTCAGTATCTGATGCTGGAATTGGTGCAAATTTTGGCGCACAAAATAGTACAACTAAAAATATTAGCTATTATGAACTTAAAGAGCTGATTAAAAATAATCAAATCAATTATGTTGCTATTGGACAAACAACGATCAAAGCATTTTCGCCAGAAGGTGCTCAAAAAACAGTTTATATTGTGAAAAAAGTAGGCGAAGATAGTACTTTTATTCCTTTAATGGATGAGAAAAAAGTAGGATATGGCGGTTATAATGAATCCAATATCTTGACAGAAATTCTTTTTTCATGGGTTCTTCCTGTTTTTGTGTTTTTTGGTATTTGGATGTTTTTGGCAAACAAAATGCAAAAAAATATGGGCGGTGGCATCCTTGGAATGGGAAGTAGCAAAAAGTTGGTCAATTCTGAAAAACCTAAAGTTAAATTTGAAGATGTAGCGGGTGTTGAAGAAGCCAAAGAAGAGGTCAAAGAGATCGTTGATTTCCTCAAATTCCCTGATCGTTATATGAACTTGGGTGCTAAAATTCCTAAAGGCGTTCTTTTAGTAGGCCCTCCAGGTACGGGTAAAACGTTGCTGGCTAAAGCCGTTGCGGGTGAGGCAAGCGTACCTTTCTTCTCTGTATCAGGTTCTAGTTTTATTGAAATGTTTGTAGGTGTTGGAGCAAGTCGGGTAAGAGACTTGTTTGAAAATGCCAAAAAAGAGGCACCTGCTATTGTATTTATTGATGAGATTGATGCTATTGGTAAAAGTAGAGCAGCGAATGGCATGATGGGCGGTAATGATGAGCGAGAGCAAACCCTCAATCAGCTTCTTGCTGAGATGGATGGTTTTAGTTCTGATAAATCACCTGTTATTGTTCTTGCAGCTACGAATAGACCAGAAGTTTTAGATGCAGCGCTTTTGCGCCCAGGGCGTTTTGATAGACAAGTTTTGGTTGATAAACCAGATTTTCAAGGTAGAAAAGACATTTTAAAAGTTCACAGCGCGGACATTAAGTTGGGTAAAAATATCGACCTTGAAGAGATTGCACGTTTAACAGCTGGGCTTGCTGGAGCTGATCTTGCTAATATTATTAACGAAGCGGCACTTTTAGGTGGACGTAAAAATAAAGAGTATGTTGAGCAAATTGATCTTGTTGATGCTGTTGAGCGAGCTATTGCAGGCTTAGAGAAAAAAAGTCGACGTATCAATCCTGAAGAAAAACGTATTGTGGCATACCATGAGAGTGGTCACGCACTGATTGCCGAAACAACCACAGGCGCAAAGAGAGTCTCTAAAGTTTCGATTATTCCAAGAGGTTTAGCCGCGCTTGGTTATACCCTCAACACGCCAGAAGAGAATAAATTTTTAATGCAAAAGCATGAACTTATTGCTGAAGTCGATGTTCTTTTAGGCGGACGTGCTGCCGAAGAGGTGTTTTTAGGTGAAATTTCAACGGGTGCAGGCAATGACCTTGAGCGTGCAACGGATATTATTAAAGCTATGGTCAGCATTTATGGCATGAGTGATGTTGCAGGTTTAATGGTGCTTGAAAAACAGCGTAATACGTTCTTAAATGGCGGCACTACAAAAGACTATAGTGAAAAAATGGCTGAAAAGCTGGATGAGCATATTAAAGAGACATTGCAAGCGCGTTATGTGATTGTTAAAGAGCGTTTGGAAGAGTATCGTGAGTGTATTGAACGCATTGTGGCAAAACTCAGTGAGTATGAAACCATTGATGGGGTTCAGTTGCGTGAAGTCATTGAGGCGTATGAGGCAGAGTCTAATATTCCTTCAAAACTCAAAGCGGCACTTGTTAAACATGAGCCAAAAATTACAGAAGAACAGTCCAATAACAATGCGTAATCACTCTTATACTTCAACACAGATTATTGCAAAAGAAGGATGGAACCATAGTGTCTTGGCATTTATGGTTTTTTTGCTTGCGTATGCACTCTCTTTTTTACCATGGCTCTTCTTTATCATTTTCGTAGGGACTCTTTTTGGTTATCGAAACCCTGAACGTATTGCTGAAGAAGATGACAAACGCTCTCTTCTTGCTCCTATGGATGGCAAAATCATTGATATTTCAAAAATAAGTTTGAATGACGGTACCGAAGCATTACGCATTGTGATTCGAAAATCATTTTTCGATGTCGGCGTATTAAGAGCACCCATTGATCTGGATATCGTGAATGTTAAAAATCGCTTTGGACTTTTTATTTCCTCTTCTTCTCATTTATTTGAAAGCTTATGTGAACGAAAAGGTGTTACATGTAAAAGTGAATTTGCACCGATTAAACTTGTCATGAGTGCGGGTTTATGGGCGCATAAGATTACACTGTTTCAAAAAGCCAGTACTTTTAAGTCTGGCGAACGATTGGGTTTTTTAAGAGATGGCGAAGTAGCACTTTTACTTCCCTTGGATACACGCGTAAAAGTTTCACTTAATGATGATGTAAAAGCTGGAAATAGCATTTTAGGCTATCTTTCATATAAGGATAAAGATGACAAATAACAGTGGCAATAAACTTCAATTGATCTATATTTTTCCCAATCTCTTTACAGCAGCAAGTGCTTTTTTAGGGGTGATTAGCATTATAGCTTCAACAAATGGAGAATTTGAGAATGCAGCTGTTTATATTTTGCTCTCTTTAATTTTTGATGGTCTTGACGGAAGAGTTGCACGTATGACAAATGCGACGAGTAAATTTGGTGCTGAGTTTGATTCTTTAGCAGATATTGTTGCTTTTGGGGTCGCTCCTGCCATGCTTTTTTACTTTAGTGTAGGTCACATGTATGGAAAATTAGGTTCTTTATTATGCGCTATGTATGTTGTTTTTGGCGCTATTCGGTTGGCACGCTTTAATGTAATGATTGGTGTCTCTGAGCCTTCAGTATTTATCGGTGTTCCTATCCCTACCGCGGCTGTTGTTGTCTCTATGTGGATTTTGTTCTATCGTGAGCATGCCTTTTTTCAAGGCTTTGAATGGATTATGCTCTTAGGTATGGGGTTAATCTCTCTTTTAATGGTGAGTAATATTCGCTATCCAAGCTTTAAAAAGATCGATATGAAAAAAGGGCACATCATTAAAGTCTTAGTTTCTTTAGTCATTGTTTTTTCTTTTTTATATATTTATCCTATTAAAGCGGGTACATTTTTAATTACAGCCTATTTGGCTTATGGGCTGATTCGTGGTATCTATAATTTTGTCGTTGCAAAATCTCATAAAAATTTAGTATAATACGACCACTTTGAGGGGAGAAACTTCTTTACCTCAAAGTATTTTGAATAAAGGAGAAGCGATGAACAGCGTAGATATCGGCATTATGAAATCTATAAAAATTTTACCCAAGATAGAGATCAAAAACGCTCTCCTGCAAAACCTCCTCTCCCTCTAATCCTTTTTTTCATTTATAACTTTTTTTTCAAATAAAATCCATAAGGAATAAACACTATGAATAACAATAAAATTATAATTTTTGATACCACATTACGTGATGGAGAACAGAGCCCAGGGGCATCTATGAATACTGAAGAGAAGATTCAGATTGCATTGCAGTTACAAAAGTTAGGCGTTGATGTCATTGAGGCAGGTTTCGCCGCGGCAAGTCCAGGCGATTTTGATGCCATTGCACGTATTGCAGAAGCGGTGACAAAAAGTCGTATTTGCTCCCTTGCGCGCGCACTAGATCGTGACATTAAAGCAGCAGGAGAGGCTGTTTCAAAAGCAAAAATGAACCGTATTCATACTTTCATTGCAACCAGTCCGATTCACATGCAGTACAAGCTTAAAATGACACCTGATCAAGTCATCAAAAAAGCAGTTGAAGCTGTTCAGTATGCTAAAACATTTTGTGATGATGTCGAGTTTAGCTGTGAAGATGCTGGACGTAGCGAAGTGAGTTTCATGAAAGAAGTTTTAGATGCCGTCATCAATGCGGGAGCTACAACGCTAAATATCCCAGATACGGTTGGGTACCGCTTACCAACGGAAATGGGGGCTATTATTAAGTCTTTGCATGATTTTGTAGGAGATCGTGCGATTATTTCCGTACACAATCATAACGATTTAGGTCTTGCTGTTGCAAACTCTTTGGCATGTATTGAAAACGGTGCGCGTCAAGTTGAGTGTACGATCAATGGATTGGGTGAACGTGCAGGAAATGCCGCTTTAGAAGAGATCGTTATGGCACTTCGTACGCGCAAAGATCATTTTAATGGTTATGAGACAAACATTAACATTAAAGAGATTTATCCAACCAGTAAATTGGTCTCTTCCATTACAGGTATTGAGCCTCAACCAAACAAAGCTATCGTCGGTAAAAACGCTTTTTCTCATGAAAGTGGTATTCATCAAGACGGTGTTCTTAAACATACAGAAACGTATGAGATTATGAGTGCGAAAGACATTGGACTTGATAAAAATTCGATTGTACTTGGAAAACATTCAGGCCGTCATGCCTTTAAAGACAAGCTTAATACTTTGGGCTATGAGCTTAAAGATGAAGAAATTAACGAAGCCTTTGATCGTTTTAAAATTTTAGCAGATCAGAAAAAAGAGATTTTTGATGACGACTTACGTGCATTGGTTGCCGAAGAGATTACAAAAATTCCTCAAATTTTTGACTTGGTGAGATTGCAACTCTCTGATTGTGCGCCAGGCGGTGTTCCGAGTGCTGCTGTGACTATTTTACATGAGGGTAAAGAGATAACCGATGCAGCTATTGGTAATGGAACAATGGATGCCATCTTTAAAGTGATTGATCGTGTGTGTGGTGTGAGTGGTGAGTTAAAAGACTATAAAGTGGACGCTGTCTCACAAGGTAAAGATGCGATGGCAAGAGTGCTTGTTAAAGTCGTATTTGATGAGAGTAAACCTGCGATTATGGGACATGGTCTCAGCGTCGATACAATGCTTGCTACGGCTAAAGCGTATATTGGTGCGCTGAATAGTTACATGTCAATGAAAGAGCGTTTGAGATCGGTTAAAACAAACGAAGAAGAGGGTATATAACCTCTTTATCATCTTTACATGTAAAGGCAAAAAACCTTTACATGTAAAACTACTTTACAAGTGCAAAGCTAAAATATTGTGAGATAAAACCAATATTGCCAATCGTTCGATACTGGGCATTTGCCGCTTCAAAATTTCCTACTTCTTGATACAATAATCCAAGAGCATATTTACTTTCAACATTGCTAGGATCGGTCAGCTTCGAGAGCTCTAAAAGAGCGATAGCATTATCGCTATGTTCTGCGCCAATGGCAGCTACAGAAGCTAAGAAGATTGTGTGTGTGTCTTTCTTTTGAAAATCATCCATCAGTTTATTGTAAAGGGTAAATGCCTCTTCAAAATTGTTGGTGTAGATTTCCATATAGGCAAGAGTCTGCATAATCGAAGGAATATCCACACGTTCTTCTTCCATCTTTTTTCGAACACTATCGCGTTTTTGATGCAATAATCCACCAATTTGAAGGAGCCTAATGTATTGTTCTTTAACAATCTTAGGTCCATAGTAAAAGGCATCGTAATCAAGTGGGAGATGGTTGAACTCGATCTGAATGGCTTTGGCATAATTTTTAATATCTTGTTTTTGATGCTTGATGTTAAAAGCTATGATATTGGCGATAATATCTTTAGGCAGCAAAGCTTGAAGCTTTTGTGTACCCAGACGGTACATACGCTCGTTCCCCAATTTCTGTGCTGCTATGATGTTGAGCATAAGGCTAAGAGGGCTGTCTTCTTTTTCTTGTTCCAGCCAACGCGTGAGTGAAAATTGGTTACCATCGGTGAGATGGATGAGTGAGCCGTAAAGATTGTCTTTTTCTAGAGTTGTATTTTTACTCAAGCTCTCTTTAACATCTTCAGAAAGTTTGGTGATGTCCTTTCCTATCAAATTACCACTCATAAGTGCAAACACACCTGCGAGATAATTGTTACTATCAAGGTGGTAACTTTTTGAGAAGTGTTTATAGGCTGCGGCATAATCACCCATTTGGGCATACGTTAGCGCTAAATTGTAGTGTAAAATAGAGTGGTTTTTGTACTCTTCAACCATTTTTAAGAAGATATCATTGGCTTCATAGACATGAAAATCAAGCGCTTTTTTAATCCCTTTACTAATGGCGATATTGACTTTAGAAATGGTCGAACTGGCTTTCAGATAAGAAAGTGCAGGTCCTATTTCATCAATAAAGATGTTCATACTTCCTTTTCTAATGTAGTCAATGGTTTGTTTGGCATCAAAGACTTTATAAGGTGCATAGTAAAAGATAAGGCTATAGGTATTTTCATCATCAAAAAAGAGCTCTTTTTCAAATTCAATTTGTGCTTTATCGACATCGAACAATGAAGGTTTAAGGATAGCTTTCATTTTATAAATGGGTTTGGCATCGGTGTCTCGCACTTTATAGACTTCTCCCATTAAAGAAGCTGTATTGCCAAGGTTTCCAAGTTTATTTTCAACCATAGCCAGTGCCATTTTAATTTTAGGATTTTCACGATCATTTTGAAGAGCTTTGAGTAAAGAAGCTTTGGCTTTATGGTATTCACCCAGTTTGGCATGCAATAGTCCAAGGGTGAATTGATCGCTCTCTTTTTCAATCTTTTCAAGTGTTGAGAGTGCATACGCGTTATAGTTAAGAGAAGCTAGAATTTTTGAAGAGAGATAGTCTTGATCTTCTTTGTAATAGTCAGTTACTGGGTGTGTTATAGCGCTAAGTGCCTCGAAATAAAAATCTTTGTAGTAGTGAACAAGACCTACATAATAGGAGTAGAGGGGGGCATTGCTCTCTTCGGGGAGATAGGCAAAGGCAAGGTCTATGTAATAGTTAAAAAGCTTATCGTCTTTCATCTCAAGCGCACAGACTGCGGCATTGATCGCACTAATGCAGCGGTGTTCTTTGTTTTGTATGGCTTTTTTAAATGCTTCTAGCGCTTCAGAAAAATTTTGCTCTTTGAGTTTTGCGACGCCGATATTGTAGTAAGAGATAGCCTCATTAAAGGTGGCAATCTTTTCATAGATTTTAAGGGCATCATCTTTGTTGCCTTTTTCATACAACAGATGCGCCTTTTTAATCATGCCTTCCAATTTTGAGGGTGAGAACTGCTCTTTAGTAACAGGTTTTTCAACAGCTTTTTCAACGACAATAGGCTCAGGCGTTTTATGTTTATTTTTAATGATGACAACAATTGCAATGATAATACCAAGAAGAAGTACGGCACCAAGAACCAAAAAGATGAGTAATTTCTTCTTGGATTTGATTTTTTGTTCATCATCTACTGTTTGCGCAGCCGAAGCAGCCGCTGTTTCCTCAGCATTTTCTTCCTCTATGGGCGCAAATCCCTCTTCCGTAGTGGCTAAGGGATCGGCTTCGAGTATGACGACTGCTTCTTCTGCCATGTTACATGTACTTTTTCAAAACTTCAGGGATAGCAATGCTGCCATCTTCCATTTGGTAGTTTTCCATAATAGCAATCAGCGTTCGACCGACTGCCAAAGAGGAACCATTGAGGGTGTGAACCAAACGGTTTTTACCGTCATCTTTAAATCTGATTTTAGCGCGTCTTGCTTGGAAGTCGAACGTGTTAGAGACCGAGCTAATTTCGCGGTATCTGTTTTGACCTGGCAGCCAGACTTCAAGATCAACGGTTTTGGCTGCACTAAAACCAAGGTCTCCTCCGCAGAGCATCAAATGACGATGAGGAAGTCCTAAAGAGGTTAGAAGATCTGAAGCACAAGAGAGCATCTCTTCAAAGACGGTTTCGCTCTGCTCTGGCGTGGTGATGCACACCAGCTCAACCTTGTCAAATTGGTGTTGGCGAATCATACCGCGTGTATCTTTACCTGCACTGCCTGCCTCTTTTCTAAAACATGCTGAATAAGCCGTCATTTTTAGAGGGAGTTCTTCTTTGGTTAAAATCTCATCTCTGAAAAGATTGGTCACAGGCACTTCAGCGGTGGGGATTAAGAAGAGATCCTCACCATCAATTTTGAAAAGATCATCTTCAAATTTAGGAAGCTGTCCTGTTCCCATAAGGGTTTCACGGTTCACGATGTAAGGAACGGCAACCTCTTGGAATCCTCGTTTAGTGTTAAAATCAAGCATATAGTTAATAAGAGCTCGCTCTAACTTTGCGGCTTCATTTTTCAAAACACTGAAACGGCTTTTTGCAAGCTTTACGCCACGCTCAAAGTCGATCCAGTTTTGTTTAATGTCAATATCCCAGTGCTCTTTTGGGGTAAATGAAAAAGTTTTAGGCTCAAGAACACGCTTTAACTCAACATTGTCATTCTCATCTTCACCATCCGGTACAAGAGAGGATGGCATATTGGGGATGATGGTTGCGAGTGCTTCTAATTTTTCTTCTAAGCCCCTTACAATTTCAGTTGACTCTGCTATTTTTTCTTTATTTAAAGAGAGTTCTGCTTTAAGGGCACCCACATCTTTACCTTCTTTGGCATAAACACCAAAGAGTTTACTTTTAGTATTTTGTTCTGCTTGAAGTGGCTCTAAAACAAGACGTGCACTTTTAAGTTCCAATGAAATGGCACGAAGTTCTTCCAACAGAGATTCATCTACTTTTTTCTTTCTAAGGCTTTGTGCCACATTTTCAAAATCATTTTGTATCAGTTTAATATCTAACATACTTTCCCTTAGCGATAAATTCCAACGAGATCACGAATGAGGCGCATCTTTTCAGTGGCGATTTTACGAGCCTTGCTTGCCCCTTCATCTAAAATAGCCAACACTTCATCTTTATGTTCTAAATAGTACGCTCTTTTTTCACGAGCAGGTGCAAAATAGTCCCAAATAAGACCGTTCAGGTACGCTTTAAAGTGACCGTACCCTTCGCCACCTTTTTTGTAACGCGCCTCTAATGCAACTACTTCGTCCTTTTCCAAAAAGAGTTTAGCCAGTGCATAAACATTACATGTAGAGAAATCTTTTGGCTCTTCCATCGGTGTAGAGTCAGTCACGATGCGAGAAGTTGCTTTTTTGAGCTCTTTATCGGTGCAGAAAATGTCGATGGTGTTGCCATAGCTTTTACTCATTTTTGCGCCATCAAGTCCAGGAACCGTTGCAACATTTTCATCCACTTTGAACTCGGGTACTTTAAAAATTTCACCAAAGTCATTGTTGAATTTAATCGCAATATCACGCGTAATTTCAACATGTTGAATCTGGTCTTTTCCCACAGGAATGACTTCTGAGTCATAAAGTAGAATGTCTGCTGCCATCAAAACAGGATACGAAAATAAAGAGTGATTGGCAGCAATTCCTTTAGCCACTTTGTCTTTGTAGCTGTGGGCTCGCTCAAGCAAACCCATAGGTGTATAACCTGAAAGTACCCAGTAAAGCTCTAAAACTTCTTTGACATCAGACTGTGCCCAGAACGTTACTTTGGTGTGGTCGATGCCCAAAGAGAGAAAGTTGATTGCGGCGTCAAGCGTATTGCTTTTAAGTGCCTCGCCATCTTTTAAAGAGGTGAGGGCATGATAATTTGCAATGAAGATAAAAAGATCGCTCTTTTCTTGAAGATCGATCATCTGTTTGATCGCGCCAAAATAGTTACCTATGTGAAGCGCACCAGAGGGTTGAATGCCTGTTAATACTCTCATAAACCTGTCCTACTCTTTATCTTTTTTCTCTTTTAAACTCAGTAATACAATTAAATCACGCACGATTTCACTCACATTTCGATCTTCAACATCAATGATGATGTCAGCTTTGGCTTCATAAAGTGAAGATCGCTCTTCAAACAAAGCTTTCGCTTTTGCCTCATCAGTCAGAAGTGGGCGTTTAGCCAGTTTGAGATCGGCATTTTCATGCTCGCGAAGACGTTTTAAAATGCCTTCAAATGAGGAGCGAAGGTAGACAATCGTTCCGATTCTGTCCATATTGTCAACTTTGAAAAAGCCACCGCCTGTTGAGATGATGGCATTTTTAACATTTTTTTCCAGCCATTTAGCGGTTTTTTTCTCTAACTTACGAAAGTAGGCTTCACCCTCAATTTCAAAGATAGCTTTGATTTTTCGGTTTTCCATACTTTCGATGAGATCATCGGTATCAAGACCAAAACGTTTGGTCTTTTTGATAAGTGCTCTAGCAATGGTACCTTTGCCAACGCCCATAAAGCCGATAAAGACGATATTTTTATTCTTAGGATTCAGCACCGTTCTCTTCCTGTTCGTTATCTCTCTCACCTTTTGCACGTGGGTAGAGCAAAATGGGTGAACCCTCTAAACTGAAGTTTTCGCGCAATTTATTAGCAAGGTAGCGTTTGTAACTAAAGTGCAAAGAGCGAGGTTTGTTCATAACCAACGCAATGCGAGGAGGTTTGGTTAAGTATTGTGTTGCAAAATAGATTTTGACAATTTTTGAGTGATCGCTTGGGATCTGATGTCTAATGGTCGCCTCTTTAATAATCTCATTGAGCTGACGGGTTGGAAGATGCTGCGAGTAGTTAGCATAGACTTCCAAGATCATATCTTTGATTTTAGAGACACGTTGTTTGCTCTTAGCAGAGACAGTAATGAGAGGTGCGTAAGAGAGAAACTTAAAGCGGTGTCTCACTTCTGCGGTGATTTTTTCATAATCATCCATGGCATTATCCCATTTGTTAAGCACAATGATACAGGCCAAATGGTTCTCTTCAACAAGTCCTGCGATACGTTCATCGAGTTCTAAAAATGGTTCGCTGGTGTCTAAAACAAGCAACGCGATGTTGGCACGCTCCAGCATCTCTTTGGTTCGCATAAGTGCGAATTTCTCGATGCCCTCAATCTTTCCACGACGACGAAGTCCAGCGGTGTCGACAAAGTTGATGACTTTATCTTCATATTCGATGCTCTCATCCACTGGATCAATGGTTGTACCAGCAACGCTGCTGACAACGGCTCTTTGTTTGCCAACAAGGGCATTTAGAAGTGAGCTTTTACCGACATTGACACGTCCGATGATAGCGACATTGATTTGATTGGTTTCAACTTCTTCTACCACTTCAGGGATGACGTCTTCATCTTCCTCGGCAAATTCATCTTCATCTTCCCAGTCATCTTCAAATTCGTCACTCTCTTCATTTTCTTCTTCGCTTACGGGAAGTGTAGAGCTTTCAGGTGCGGGTAAAAATTCACCGATCCATTCCAAAAGAGCACTCACGCCTCGGTTATGAGAAACGGAGATTGGGAAGACATGTTCTGCGCCAAATTCATCGAATTCCCAAGCGCGTTCCATCTCTTTATCGTTGTCAATTTTGTTGATGACCAAAGCGATCGGTTTTTTGCGTGCTTGAAGTGCATAAAAAATCTTTTTCTCTTCATCACTTGGAAGCATTTTGCCATCAACGACCATGATGATAATATCTGCTTTTTTAGACGCTTCCATCGACATGTTGTGAACATTTTCAAAAAGTTCTGTCGATTTGTCGAGTCCGCCAGTGTCTAAAAGAAGGCAAGGTTTTTCGGTGATATAGACTTTGTGTGTTTTAATATCGCGGGTTGTTCCACTAAAATCAGATGTAATCGCAATGCGCTGTTTCGCGATGCGATTAAAAAGAGAGCTCTTCCCCACATTGGGTAGCCCGATAATTGCTATTTTTTTCATAGTAACCTTTATTGCATAATTAGATTGATTATACTGTTTATTTGCTGTTATTTTGGTAAACTCTCACCATAAAGGCTCTGTTATGGAAAAACCAGAGGCCACGTTTAAGCTATAAACATCAACGGATTTTAACACAGAATTGATTAAGATTTCGTATTTATGGCGTTGAATGGAGCTATTTTGAGACAGTTTATAAGTGGGATAAACAGAGGCGTTTTGTTTATGCTGCTCTCTTCGTTTAGTTTTGCGTTTGATGGTGCTTTTGCCAAGGTCCTGTCTTCAGGGATGGATTCGGTTGAAGTGGTCTTTTTTCGCAATGGACTGACTATGATTTTTGTAGCCCTAAGCATTTTCAAACTTCCCATCAAACAAGTGGGCGGAAGACCTTGGTTGCTGCTTTTTCGTGCTCTCATTGGCTTCGCTTCCATGCTCGTTTTTTTCTACAATATCGCTCATATTCCTTTGGCGGATGCCATCACATTTTCGAGAACAGCGCCGATTTTTACCGCTATTTTGGCTTTTTTCTTTTTGAAAGAAAAAATTGGCTGGAAAGGTTGGGTGGCTGTTTTCATTGGTTTTTTAGGCATTGTTTTTGTGATGAAACCCGATGGAATCATGCTTTCCAAAACAGATTTTTTAGGGCTTTGTAGTGGCTTGGGTGCAGCGTTAGCGTATACGAGTGTTAGAGAGCTCAATAAAGTGTATGACACGCGTGTTATTGTTTTAGCTTTTGTTTCTACGGGCACTATTTTCCCTGCTTTTTTTATGATTTTGAGTGAATTTTTCCATACGCCTATGTTTGATTTTATGTTGGGACATTTTGTTTTACCGCAAGGTATTCAGTGGCTTTATATTGTTTTAATGGGACTCTCTGGTGCGATTGGACAGGTCTATATGACCAAAGCATTTGCGACCACCAAAGCGGGGATTGTAGGGGCGGCTGGGTATTCGATTATCTTCTTTTCGCTGATTATCGGTATTGTTTTAGGCGATGGTTTACCTGATATTGTTGGACTATTTGGTATACTCTTAGTCGTTCTTAGTGGAATTATTGTAGCAAAGGAGAAAGAGTGATTTTAATAGCAGGACCTTGTGTCATTGAAAGTAGAGACAACCTCTTTAGGGTTGCAGAAAAATTGATGAGCTATCACGAAGATAACACCCTAGATTTTTATTTTAAATCAAGTTTTGATAAAGCAAATCGCACCAGTATTGACAGCTTTAGAGGTCCTGGTATGGACGAGGGCTTAAAGCTTTTGGATGAGGTGAGAACGCAGTTTGGTTACAAACTTTTAACGGACATTCACGACTACACCCAAGCAAAGCCTGTAGGCGAAGTGGTGGACGTGCTTCAAATCCCAGCCTTTTTGTGTCGTCAAACCGATCTTTTGGTCGCGGCCGCAGAGACCAAATGTGTTGTTAACATCAAAAAAGGGCAGTTTTTAAATCCTGCTGATATGCGCTATTCGGTTAAAAAAGTTTTGGATACCAGAGGTGTCAATGAAGAGGGTTACGAAGCTGCGAAGAAGGCAGGCGTATGGTTGACGGAACGTGGCAGTACATTTGGCTACGGCAATTTAGTCGTCGATGCTCGTAGTTTTGTCATCATGCGTGAGTTTGCACCCGTCGTTTTTGATGCAACCCATTCAGTGCAAATGCCTGGAACTGAGGGTGGCAAAAGTGGTGGAAAACGTGAGTTTGTACGCCCCCTTTCGCGCTCTGCCGCAGCTGTAGGCGTGGATGGTTTCTTCTTTGAAACCCATTTCAATCCATGCGAAGCACTTTGCGATGGTCCAAATATGCTTGATTTAGATGATTTAGGTTTAGCAATCAAAGATATTAAAGCGATTCAAGACAGCTTAAAGGCATAAAATGCAACTGATCCCAACACGCAACATTCTTCTTAATCGTGGAGATGCGGAGCAAAAAAGAGCGGAAATTAGGGAATATTTTCTTAAAACCTATACGGTGTATGAGAAGCTCTTTGAGTTGATGAAGGACGAAGAGAGTTACTACCTCACAGCAGATCCTTTGCGCCATCCTCTTGTTTTTTATTTTGGTCATACCGCGACCTTTTTTATCAATAAACTGGTTCTTGCCAAGCTAATTGATAAGCGCATCAATCCAATTTATGAGTCGATTTTTGCGATTGGTGTGGATGAGATGAGTTGGGACGATCTCAACCAAGCCCATTACAAATGGCCACGTATTTCTGAAATTCGCGCTTACCGTGAGCACGTGAAAACGAAAATCTTAGAGCTTATTGACACGTTACCTCTTGTTATGCCCATTTCATGGGAAAGCCCTTTTTGGGCGATTATGATGGGCATTGAGCATGAGCGTATTCATCTTGAAACTTCCTCTGTTCTTATTCGTCAATTGCCGCTTGAGTATGTGTTGCCGAGCGATTTTTGGAAAGTCTGTCCTCTTGATACCCCTGTTGTTGAAAATCAATTATTACATGTAAAAGGCGCAACACTTCGTTTGGAGAAAAAAAGAGACGATGCGCTGTACGGCTGGGATAACGAATACGGTTTACATGTAAAAGAAGTTAAAGACTTCAAAGCGTCGAAATTCCTTGTCTCAAATGCCGAGTTTTTGGGCTTTGTTGAAGAGGGTGGTTATGAAAATGAAGCTTTCTGGAATGAAGAGGGGTGGAAGTGGAAAAGCTATAAAAATGCGACCATGCCGCTGTTCTGGCGCAAGAATGCTGAGGGTTATAAACTGCGACTAATGGCTGAAGAGATCGCGATGCCGTGGAGTTGGCCAGTGGAGATCAACTACCTTGAAGCCAAAGCGTTTTGTAACTGGAAAAGTCACAAAACAGGCAAACCTATTCGCCTCCCTAGCGAAGAAGAGTGGTATGTTCTAAGAGATTTACATGTAAAGGTTGACGAGCCGTTTTGGGATAGAGCGCCTGCCAATATCAACCTTGAATATTTTGCTTCCAGTGTGCCTGTTGATACCTTTGCCTTTGGCGATTTTTATGATGTTATTGGTAATGTATGGCAGTGGACTGAAACGCCTATTAATGGATTTGACGGTTTTAGTGTGCATCCGCTTTACGATGATTTTTCAGTTCCTACGTTTGATGATAGGCATAATATCATCAAGGGTGGCTCGTGGATTAGCACGGGAAATGAGATCATACGAGCTTCCCGTTACGCGTTTCGTCGTCACTTTTACCAACATGCAGGGTTTCGTTATATCGAATCAGATGAGCCTGTTGAAACCCATTCGGTTTTTTATGAGACAGACTTTGCACTCTCTCAAATCTGCGATGCCCATTTTGGAGAAATCGAAAAGAACTATTATGAGAAAATGGCTGAGTTTTGTATTGCTCTTGGCGGTGCAAAAAGCAGAGCCCTTGAGGTTGGTTGTGGTGCAGGTAGGGGAACATTTGCGCTTGCGCGTCATTTTGAAATGGTACATGGCATCGAATTTACCGCGCGAGTAGTCAGACTTGCAACTAACTTTAAAGAGAGTGGTAAACTCAAATATGCTCCAAAAGTTGAGGGCGAACTTGCCTCTTTTGTCGAGCGGAATTTAAGTGATTTTGGCATCAATCCAAAGGTTCAAAAAGTAGAGTTTTGGCAAGCCGATCCGCACAATATGAAGCCTTATTTTGACGGATATGATCTTATCTTAGCCAACGATGTCTTGGATACCTTGTACGATCCAGCTCTGTTTTTAGAGAAAATCAAAGAGCGTTTGAACCCTCAAGGATTTTTAGTCATTGCCAGTAGCTATGACTGGAATGAAGCTAAAACACCACGTGCCAAATGGCTCGGGGGCTTTAAGAAAAATGGCGAAAAATACAGCACGTATGATGCTTTAAACGAGCATTTGGCACCCTTTTTTGATTTACATGTAAAGCCTGTGGAAATGAATTTGAGTATCCATGAAAGTGAACGAAAAAAGTTTGTTAAATCTTTACATGTAAGTGTATGGAAGAAAAAGTAAAATGTCACACGATTATTAGATAATTATATTATAATACAAACTTTATTTTTCCATAAGAAAAAGGAGTGTGTATTGTGACTCAAGAAATTCAACACATTAAAAGTATTGTTGCCGACCCAACGCCATTAGGGCTTTTTGGTTTGGCTATGGTGACGCTTGTCGCTTCATCACAAAAACTGGGCATAACATCAGGTTTGTCTCTCATCTTGCCTTGGGCTATTTTTTTGGGAGCATTTGTTCAGTTGATTGCTTGTTTATTTGACTTTAAACACAACAATATTTTTGGTGCGACTGCCTTTGGAGCGTATGCCTTTTTTTGGTTTGGTGTGGCGTTTTCTTGGATGATTAAGATGGGTCTTTTTGGCGAAGTTCTTACGTCACAAGCCGATGGCAAACAGCTTGGTTTTGCGTTCATTGGGTATCTCATTTTTACGCTTTTTATGACGATTGGTGCGGTAGAGACCAACAAGGTTTTACTCGCAATTTTTGTTCTGATTGACCTTCTCTTTTTGGGACTGGTTGGCGATGTTTTTGGCTGGTCTCATAGTGCTCATACGCTAGCAGCGTATGCAGAACTAGGCATTGCTCTTCTTTCTTTTTATGGCTCAGGTGCCATTCTTCTGAATAAACATTTTGGTAAACCATTTTTACCGATTGGGAAGCCTTTAGGTATCTTTAAATAGTCTATACTGTCCTTCTAATCAAATTGTAACGAAAAATAGTGTATTATTAAGAAACATTTGATTGAAGGATAGTTATGAATATTATTGAAGGAAAACTCTCCCTTAGCGGCAATGAAAAAGTGGCAATTATTAACAGCCGATTTAACCATATCATTACAGATCGTTTGGTAGAGGGTGCAAAAGATGCATTTATTCGTCACGGTGGCGATGAAAAAAACTTAGACCTTATCTTAGTTCCGGGGGCTTACGAGATTCCTTTAGCCCTCGATAAAATTTTAAGCAGCGGCAAGTACGACGCAGTATGCTGTGTGGGCGCTGTTATTCGTGGAAGCACTCCGCATTTTGATTATGTTGCGGCAGAAGCAACCAAAGGTGTGGCAAACACAGCACTTAAATATCAAAAACCAGTCACATTTGGTGTTTTAACCACTGATAACATCGAACAAGCGATAGAGCGTGCAGGAAGCAAAGCGGGTAACAAAGGCTTTGAAGCTATGACAGGGTTAATCGAACTTATTAGCCTTTATAAAAATTTATAAGGAACTGTTTTGGCAACACGACATCAAGCAAGAGAGAGTATTATCACGCTTTTATATGCCGAGGACATTGGTAATGCAGGCATTGAAAAATTTATAGATGAACTTTTTGAAGAGAAAAAAATTCGCAATCAACAAAAAGAGTTTGCATTAGGACTTTACCGCGGCGTCAAAGAGCATTTAAGCATTATAGATGAAGCGATCAACCTTCATCTTAAAGAGTGGAACCTTAGTGAAATTGGAACGCTTGAGCGTGCTATTTTACGACTGGGCGCGTATGAAGTTTTGTATTCAGAACTTGATAATGCAGTGATTATTAACGAAGCGATTGAGCTTGCTAAGAAACTGTGTAATGAGACTAGCCCTAAGTTTATCAACGGCGTCTTGGACGCTATTTGTAAAGATGGGGAAAGCAAATAATGAAGCTCTGCGTTGCGCTTGATTTGCCGAGTAAAGAAGAAAATATTGCACTTATTATGAAGCTTAAAAGCGAAGATGTCTGGCTTAAAGTGGGGCTTCGCTCTTTCATTCGTGATGGAGAAGCACTTCTTAAAGAGATTAAAGCGATCAATCCCAATTTTAAAATCTTTTTAGATCTTAAAATCCATGACATCCCAAACACAATGGCAGATGCCGCAGAATCGATGGTCAGCCTTGGCGTTGATATGTTCAACGTTCACGCATCAAGCGGTGTTAAGGCAATGCGTATGGTTATGGATCGTGTCAATACTTTTTCTAATCCTCCTATTGTCTTAGCTGTAACAGCATTGACAAGCTTTGATAACGCCTCTTTTGAAGCGATTTATAAAACACCGATTGCGCAAAAAGCGGTTGATTTTGCTAAAGATGCTTATGCGAGTGGGTTACATGGCGTTGTCTGTTCAGTTTATGAGAGTTTAGACATTAAAGCGCATACGGCGTCTTCATTTTTAACGCTGACGCCAGGCATTCGCCCTTTTGGCGAGAGCAGTAATGACCAAGAAAGAGTTGCTGATCTTGCAACTGCAAAAGCACAACACTCTGATTTTATCGTTGTTGGAAGACCGATTTATCATAGCAGTGATCCGCTAGGTGTTGTAAAGAAAATTATCGAAAATATTTAGTTACTTAGAGGGGAAAATGTTTCAAAAGATTCTAATAGGTACGGTGTTGTTTTTTGCCTTTTGTCTGGTTACGTTTTTCTTTTTTATCAAGGTGATTGATTTTAATGAGTACAAGCCCCGTATTCACAAAGCTGTAAAAGAAAGTACGGGGTATGACGTTGTTATTCGTGGAGATGTAGCACTCTCCCTCTCTCCTTTTGGTGTTAGTTTTTCTGATATCGAAATCACCAATCCAACCTGTCGTTCTGAAATGCCTTTTGCCAAAATAGGTAGCTTTGATGTGGCACTCGACATGCCAGCATTACTCAAAAAAGAGATCAAAGTAAAACAGCTCTCTCTTGATAGTCTTGATCTTACCATTGCCAAAAATAAAGAGGGCAAATTCAATTATGAATTGGCTTCAACGCCTTCAAAAGTAGTGGATAAAAAGAGCAAAGAGAGTAATACAACACTTGAAAAAGAAGAAGGTTTTTCTCTAGCCAATATCAAAAAAATGAAGTTTAGCAATGCAAATGTCACTTATGCAGAAGATAATGTGAGTTCGAAGATGACATTTGAAAAGATTGACTTTGACATGAATGACATTAACTACGATTTAACAAAAAATAAATTACAGGGGCTCTCTTTTATTGCAGAAACCCATATTGATAAAATTCAGTACAGTGGTTCTTATGCCGTACAAGACATTGCAATGACATTAGAGATGAAAAATGCTGTTGCCGTGGCTGAAAACCTCAAATATACGCTCTTTGATACCCCAATTCAAGGAAGTGGAAAATTTGATGTCAGTGGAAAGCAGCCAAAAATTTCCATTAAAAGTAAAATCGTCGGTTTGAAATTAGCAAGTCTCTCAAAAGCACTTTGGAATAAAGAGATGCTTGAAGGTAATGCCAATGGTGATTTCAAACTTTCTTTTTTTGTTGGGGATTCCACTACTTTTAAAAGTACGCTTAATGGATTTGTACAGCTTTTTGGAGAAGGAATCACACTCAAAGGTTATGATATTGACAAAATTGCTCTTGTTGTTGACCCTTTTCAAAAAACAAAAGGTATAAGCCTAAACACACTTATAACGGGAACTGTTGAAGCTTTTAAAGGTGGAAATACACTGATTAAAGAAGCCAATACAAAAGTTGATCTAGGGTATTCTGAAATGAAATTGAGTGATGTCGCGTTAAGTACCCAGACAAATAGAATTGCTACTAAGGGTGCTATTAATATCGTTGAAGACAAATTGATTGATGTCAAAGTGGCGCTTTTAGATGAAAAAGGATGCGCGTCAGTAGAGCAAAAATTTAGTGGAACGCTCGCTAAGCCTTCACTTAAAATGGATGAAGCTACGGTTACAACACTGAGTAATGTCGTGCTTTCTTTTACAACAAAATCAAAATCAACCCATACACCTTCTAAACAAAATGATGAAAATTGCCCTGTTTTCTATGATGGAGTCATTAAGCATCCTCCCTTTATACCACCTGTAAGTACGCCTACAACAGCGGAATAAATTTTGCTTTTTTAGATCAAATACTGATCTAAAAGGAGTACCCGATGCATTTTATAGAAGGTGTTAAGCTCGTTGTAATGCTAAAAGATAAGATCGAAGAGGCGAAAAAAACAGATCAAACGTCTGTTCCAAAACTTCAAAAACTACTTGAAAAGCTTTTAAAATCGCAAGATGCGGCTTATATTTAATCGATAAACGGCTTAAGAAAATTCTCTTAAGCCGTTTATTATCTACTTTTGATATACTTGCACTCTACTTTTTACTTGGACAGATGGGTGAGCGGCTGAAACCACATCCCTGCTAAGGATGCGTCGGGGTAACCTGACCGAGGGTTCAAATCCCTCTCTGTCCGCCACAAACTCCCTATTTTAGGGACTTCCAAAGCACTTTTTCAAAAACTCAAAATCCCTCTACCTAGGCAATTAAAATATTATAAATCTTTTCATTCATTTCTTCAATATCAACATAATAATTTTTATCGTAAAAAAAACCTAACTCAGAAACAATAGTCATATAAAGATGTTTTTTATCATATTTAAAAGGTATTTCTAAAAGTTTTGCAATTAATACTAATTTTGTCTTTGACGCTTTTTTCATAAGATCTTTAAAATCACAAAAACCTATCATAATAACCACACCTTTATTCAAATTGAAAAAAATCTAATTAATTCTTTGATTGTCTTTTTATCATTAATCCAAAGTGGTAAATCTTTTAAATCATCACGTTGATAATTAAATTTTAAAAACAATCCCGTATTAGTTATCTTATAACTAATACAATCATCCATTGTATAGCCGTTAGTAAGAGGCAAATTATCATCAAAATATAACTCTAATAATTCTTCACAACCATCATCATCTGTTTCGATACTATTTATTTGTACATCGACACCATATTTTTTTCCATAGGTTTTAAGATCTTTAATTATTTTGTTAATTTGAATTAAATCCATTCTAGACCCCTTATTTGTTTTATAAATATATTATAGTATAACATTACTAAATTTATTCTTAATTTAAATATACTATAGTATAATATTTCTGAAATTTGATAAAGGAAAACTATGACAATAACATACCAAGAAATAGCAGAGATGATAGACCAATCAAAACAAAACATAGCACAACTAAAAGCCAAACAACCAAAAAAGCTAGAACTATATAAGCTAGGTGCACTTTGTAAAAAATATGACATCACCGAGGATGATCTAGTTAGAATACTTGACATCAAAAATAAAGAAAAAAATACCATTTCACACACCTAAGAATAAATTGCAATTGACCTATCAAATTTATCAAAATGACTGTCAAGATACGAAACATAAACTTCATAAACCATTTGAACATTTGAATGACCAAGATATTGAGCCAATTCAGCAGGGCTACAAAGCTTTCTATAAAGCATATTTGTAGCGAATGTATGACGTGTGTCGTATATTCTTCGATAGGGAAGTTTTAAAGACTCCAAGAGCGGTTTCCACCAATACGTGCAAAAGACATGGCTATCACGATAAGGTCTATCGTATTGATTTGTTAAAACGTATTTAGTATTACCATTTTCTAGCATTTTAACGATGTACGGATACAAAGAGTCAAGAATAGGTATAGTTCGTTTAGAGCCGAATGTTTTAGGTGTACCCTCACCAAAACGAGAACGTGTGGACTTAATGGTAATCGTTCTTTTTTTGAGATCAATTTCATTACGTTTAAGAGCCAATATCTCACCCGTACGCATACCAGCATAAAAGCCCATTGCAAGGTAATAAACAAAGTTAAAATTTAAGTCTTTTGAAGCGTCCAAAATCATTTTTACTTCGTCAGCACTAAAAGGGTGAATGCGAGGTGCTTTATACTTTGGAAACTTTACATGTATCATTGGATTTTTTTGAATAACTTCATCATGCAATGCGACGTCTAGAATGCCCTTTAAAACGCTTAAATAGTTTCGCTTGGACTTATTCCCTACATCATTGATTTGTTTATACCAGAGCTTAATATCAGAAGCATGGAGGTTTTGAATATCCATATTTTCAAAAGCCTTGAAACGAGTTTCTACAATCCCTTTGTTTTTATCAAGGTAAGACGGTTTCCATTCATCCTCATTGAGTTGAATATAGAGGTTTGCGTATTTTTGGAAAGTCATTTATTTATTCTCTTTTAAAAATTCTTCAAAACTAATCTTTTGAACTGGTAACCCAAAATGAGATAAAATCATATTTGAATGAATTATTGAATTAAATTCCAATTCTCTCTCATTCATGTTTCTACCCATTTCTTTTTTAAATCTATTTTGGTTTGCTAAATTCATAGCAAAGACTTTGGAAAAAAGTTCAATTACATCTTTATTAATTTTTTTCATTTTATGCTCCTATTTATCAAGAATAAAATATATTTGAGTAGAAAAATCAATACCTTTAACATATAAAAAAAACTGATTAAATAAAAATCGTAAATAAGACTTATAAACATCTTCAACAAAAAGATAATTATCGTATGGACTTAAATATCTAATTCCGTAAACTTTAATTTTTTTCATTTTATGCTCCTAAAAAATCAAAAATTGTAGATTGGCGATTATGTTCAATAACCATTTCAGGTTCAGGGATAGATTCAGCTTGTTTAGGTGCTTTTCGATTCTTATTATCTGCTATTCTTTTTTCTTCAGAGAGAGAAATCAACATAGCAAAATGATCGTCCGCTGGTTTAGGATTAGCTTCGAGGTATGCTTGAAAATTTGCAAATTGATCTAGATAAGGATTAGTATTTGTTTCGATAACGTTAGTTGAAAAATCATTAAGTGATTGAAGTTGACCATTGATAAGACCTCGTTTAATGCATTCATTTTGAACAAGTCCATAATGTTGAAGATTGCAAGTTTCAGGATTAAGAGAGTAGTGATACTGTAAAAGTTCATAATTTTTATAATGTGCTATTGGTTTTGGATAGAATTCAATTTTTTGACCTTTAACATTAAAAAAATCAATTTTAATAGATTTTTCATGTTGTCTAAGAACAAATTTATCTCTAAATTTCATTGTATTTGGAAGTTTAAGCTCTTTCATTTCGCCAAACTCATGGACGAGTGCGCCATCTTGAAACATTTGATAAAGTCCTCGATTATACATAAGCGTTTTACCGAGTTTTGTATCTTCAAATTTGAAATAATCATCTTCGGCAGACCATTCGCACATAGAATTGATTTTAAGATCAGAGAGGTAAAGCCAATCGTTTTCAAGTGGGTAAACTTTGTTATATACCCATTGAGGAACAAGCGTATGTGACATAGTAAAGCGTTTAATGCCATATTTTATATACCATGCTTGCAATTCGTCTATCTGTTCTTGATTTTTGATATTCATAAATGACTTAGTGACGTATTTAAGAATATATCCGACTGGATTAGAAATAGTCCATTGGAAACCATTCCATTCACCATTTGACAACTGTTCAAGAGATAGTCTAGTTTTATCCTGAGTATAATTCATAGGAGCCGAAAAATACTTTTTAAATTTTTTTTGAAGAGCTGAAAGATAAGAATGATGAATATAGAGCAATCCATGAAAATGAGGGTTACCACTTTCCATAGGCTCAGTACCAAGAACATAACCACAATTATGATCTTTACGCATTTTTTGCATAGTATTGCATTTCATAAAACCATCAAATTGCCAACGTAAAATCATATATAAATCATGAACATCAAAAAACTCTCTACGCAAAGCTTTTGTTTTAAGATAACCATATTTATCATTTTCAGGAAGCTTTTTTAAATGCTCTTTGACATCTTCATCAAATTTTGAATAATCACCAATAATAAGACGTTGTATCCAACCATCAAGAGTAATCGTAAGAAAAACAGGCATTACATCAGTATTTGTCATCATTTGTTGTAAAGTATTAACTTTATTAACAAGTTGTGCATAGTAACGCTCAGAGATATTTGCAGACATTGAAACATCACGTAAACTTTTTACTGTACCGTTTGAAGTTATAAAATGATTGTTATCCAAATAACTTCTTTGATTGTCAATTTTTCGTTGACAATTTTCTACATCATAAAAACCAAGACCATATTTCATAATAAGCACCTTTTTAAAAAACTCGGGAAATGTTTGTTAAGTTGACAAGAGAGCTTCGCTCATGCGGTGCGGTGGCTCCTCTTCGCTCATGCTCGGAAAGTCATTTAACACTCTTTTTTTAGCTGTTTAGGAAGGAGTATCGAAATGAGTTTTTCCTCTTTACAGCACCTTACGTTCTCATCGTTTTGCAGGTTGTAACGGTTGGTACTGTTACGCTGCGCTAGTCCACACGCTCACCATGAGACTTAATAGATTAAGTCTCGTTCGCTTCTATCTGCGATGCTTTTCGTTCTAAAATAGAAAGGCGTAAGTCAACCCTGCGGCAACCACACAAAGCACCATCAACTTTACGATCACAATTATCAAGTAAATCAAAAAGAATAGAGTTATCTCTCTCTAGTTTTTCGATTCTTTGAAGCAAAAAAAAGTCAACACAATCTTTTAAATATTTTTGTAAAAATAAGAAAAATTTACGTTTCATGTAAGCACCTTTAATTAGAATTTTTTATTGTTGATTTTGAGCGAGTAGTACCGTCCGTAGTATCAAAATCCCTTGTAAGTCCAAAGCTATTTAAGACCGACTGATGGATAAGAAGATTGACATAGAAAGAGCGTTTTGTGACTGGTTGCGTAGAAACCACGAAAAAAACTTGTCTTTCACAAAGCGTTTTAAATTGATCTAAAGAGAGTATTTGAGTGCCAACGTAATAGACATTATCCATCACAAAAACCCTAAACATGTGTTGAGCTTCTATGTTAGAGTAAGGCTCTTTAACATATTCATTGTAAGTTGAGTCCTCATTAATCAAATTGCCACGAGCACCCTTCACAGAGTTTGGAGACGGTAAGGAGAGATCATCGGACATTGTTTGATTGGTTTCTTTTGTAGTATTGTGTTCTATTGGTATTGGAGCTTTTCCAAGACCGCCAAAAAGCTTATGAAAAGTAAAACCCAAAGAGAGCAAAGCTACCAAAACAAGACCAATTAAAATGTAGATATATTTTTTCCAATAAGACTTTTTAACCTCAGGCGCACGACCACCGTCACCGCTAACGTAGAGCATGAAAGGATTAAAGTCTTGACCGCTTTTATCTTTAATCGTTTTTTGTTTTTTATACTTGATCTTGTCACGTCCACCCGTGATGATGTTTTTACCCTCAGAGTCGTAAAGATCAAAGATAATGTCGTTCGCAGGATCAGCCTTGAGCGAATACTCAGGTGAGATGTAGAGCTCGAAATCAATACCGAGATACTTATCATGAATTTTATCAAGGCTTTGAGTCATAAGAAGAAAATCACATGGACCATAATGTCGCTGAAGTGAGAAGAAATTCGAGATCAGTTCACATGTTTCTAAATTTGCTTGAGCAGTTGAGAAAGTAGAAAGTCCAAATTGACACTCATCATAAATAAAAAGCGTTGGAGTACGTTCACTCTCAACCTTATCACGCTCTTTCATTTGATCGCTAAAAAGAACAGTAAGATCGTCTTTATTCCAATATTTATCTTGATGAATGATCTCTAAATCAGAGTTACCCGAAAACTCTTTGAAAAGTGCAGGTTTGAAACCGCCTACGTTAGTTATAAGACGCTTATAGATTGTATGGCGTGGTACTTTGCCATTAACAGAGTCAACAAGTTCAAAAAGGAAATGAATAGAGGTTAAGCTCTTTCCACTTCCTTGACCACCTATAAGAACTCTAATCATGACTAATTACCATACGTCCAAAATTGCACCATTTTTCTTTTTAGCCAGTTTGCAGACATAAAAGCAAAATAAGTAGACAACAGACTAAACGCTTTTAACTTCATTAAAAACCAACAAATAGTAGGCGTCATAAAAGAGCTAACATCAACATGATTTAAAGCAAAATTTGCGACGCCATTCATAACAGCAATCAAAAGAGCAGTATAAACAGTAAAGAAAGCCAACTTAACACCTTTTTTACCAAGAAGCTTTAATAAAAAGTCGGTAAGTGCAGTAAAAAATCCCATTAAAAAAATTGGCATGAAAACCCCTTAATCTTTTAAAAATGCTTTAAGACCAAGAACATAGATGAAAGCCATAAAAATATTTGAAATCGTTGTAAATGGAATAATGTCTAAAGCCTCTTGCGGAGGGAAAACAAACGTTTTACCAGCAACTCTAAATTCAGCCGTTTGGCAATAACATTCACCGCCATAATTATTAAAATTAAGGTTAAGTTTGTTGGACTCAAACCATGAATCATCAGGCATTAAATCAGAAAGTTCAAATTTTGTGTCATTTACGTCAGGAACTTTAAAAGAATCGTTATTGTCAAACAAACCTTTGATTTTATCAAGCGTAGTGTTCGTGGTATTCAAATCATCATGAAGTTTATCAACGCCTTTTGCCGTAGCATTTGTGTCTTTTTTAATCTTTTCTAAAATATCATTCGTTGGTTTCATATCAGTGCCATTTATATCTTTGATGGCATCTTTAATTTCACCAAGCTTATCAGTGATCGCTTTACCTTGAGCGTTTACTGCACCCGTTGTACCATCAACAGCCTTTTTAACATCAACCGTTGCACCGAGTTGAGCAGTAACGTCTAAAGCATTTTTATCTACCCATTTGCCCATCATATTACGCCACTGAGTTTGTCCTTTAAACTCATCATCCATAAGCTTATAACGGGCATCGGCTTTATCGTTTCCCTCTTTAATTTTATTGAGAATTGAGTCAAAGGTATAACCTTGTTCTTTGAGACTCGTATTAATAGTTTTTAGATCAACACCCAATTCTCTCAATGCAGTATTAGAGTCTTTTTGACCATTTTCTATCTGCTTAAGAGCATTAACAACATCTGCTTGAGAAGGATTTGGAACAACTGTACCATTAAGATCAGTTGGTGAAGTTGTCGTTGTATTAGTATCTGGTATCTTAGTACCATTGGTATCGGTTGGAGTTGTATTGTTATAATCTTGTGGATTATTGTTTAAAGGGTCATAATAAATAAAAACGCTAGAGCCATCATCACAAGTAGCACGTTGTTTTTTATAGGTGTATTGACCTTGTGTCGAATAATAAGCAACACCTTTCAAAACAGGTGTGTATGTACTTCCATGAGCATTACACGCACATGCAGCGCGAGAACCAAAAGTGCCAAAAGGCATACAGTCAAAACACTTACCCGTAGTAACATCATTAAATTGTGAAGCAACAGGGTCACAGTTTGGATTATTTGGATCAACCGTTTTGGGGACGCAAGTATTAGTAGCAGTATCGAGCTTTTCATCTGCGCTACATGTAGGAATAAGAGAAGGACAATTTGAAGAATCAACAACATAAAGTAATTCCTCAGTCATTTGATAAATTTGTCCATTAACATTTCTTAAGAAAGTCACGTATGGATAAGTATTACCATAATTTGTCATGCATAAATTAGGATTAGTTGAATTTTGTGATTGAGAACAACGACCAGAAGATAAATAACATGAACCATTATAATTATAATAATTGGCAAAAGAACACGATACCATAAGCATTAAAGCTAAGATTATTTTTTTCATTTTGAAATCCATACAAGCTCAATTTCAAGAGCTTTGAGAAAGTTTGGAATATCAAGAACTATGAAAGTCATTTGATAACCTTTACTTCGATGAAAAGCGTTAAGGTAGTACGTACGGTATTCGTTGAGTCATACGAAAAAATATAGTTTAAAACAGGAATATCACCAAGTAAAGGAACTTTAGAAGTAGACTTTACATCTTGTGCAGAAGTTAAGCCACCAATGGAAACGCTACCGCCATCTTTAACATTAAAATTACCTGCAATAGACTTTTTTTTGGTTTCGATAAGACCGTCACTATCTTGCTTTTTAAGTGTCTCATTTGTAAGTACAACATTTAAAAGGATTAGACCATTTTTTTGAATTTTAGGAGAGACTTCGATTGTGAGACCAAGTTCTTTTTGAATATAGGTATTGCGTACAGCCATCGTGGTCGTAGAGTCCAAAGAGGAAGTTTTAACACTAATAGTGTCACCCACATTGAGCTTCGTTTTTTCACCGTTAGAGACAACGACATAAGGCTCGCTCATAATTTTTAGATAATCTTGTTTTTCAAGATCACTTAAAACGCCCTCAAAATCAGCACTAAAGAGTTTATCAAATGTCAATTTTTTAAAGTCAGTAACACCCGACAAACTAAGCTTTGAAGAAAGAGAGGGATTGAAGCCTACATTTTTTATTTTTTCATTATTGATTTCAATTATTTTCATAGTAAGTTCAACGTTTGAAAAGTTCTTTTCATCAGCGATCTTATGCTCTTTTTCATCAACAACATAAAAGCCATCGTATTCGTTAAGAAAAAGACCTTTTGACTCAATGATCGCTTTAAATGTAGAGAACAAAACATCAGGGCTAATGTCTTGAATGACAAAATAATCAGCACTCATATTTTTAACATCTTGAGAGATAAGAATATTTTTATTGCACTCTTGCGATACCATAGTGGCAAGATCGCGGAGTCCAAAATTTGTAGGAGCGATTTCAATAGCATAAACGCTCAAGCATAGAGAAATAAAGAGGATAAATGTTTTCATCTGAAATACTTTTCAATAGCTTTACGAACAAGGTAAACGGGTAAAATAGCTTCAATAATGACGGTAAAACCAATGTCTAGAACATAATCAGCGGGCAGGCATGAAGTCATACCAAAATGGATAATATCAATCATAAGAAAAAACCTATACAAACCAAACCTAAAACAGTAAGACCAATAAATGCACTTAGATAATTAAAATCCTGATTAGAAAGTCCTAGAGTATTGTTTGATTGTGTTTTTTGACAACGACCAGATGTTATGTTGTATTCGTAATCAGGGAAAATGTCATCACCTAGATTTTTGGTAGCAGTAGAAACAGTAACACCAGTGTCGCTCAGAACATAATAAAGAGTGCCACTTTTATAGTAAAAGCTTTTTACACAGACGCTTGATGGTTGATAAAGATAATCAGCGAAAAGGAAATTAGAGCATAAGAAAAGTATTAAAGATAGATTTTTCATTTTAAGCACCTTTTTGGGAAAAAAGAGGAGAGCATTATCTCCTCTTTATCAAACTCAAAATGAAATGAGAGTTACCAATAGAAAGCTTGCACAATAAAAGGGTGCTAACTACCAAATAGTAAGCCGTAAAATCAATTTGAGTTATCATGACTAGCCACGTTGTAAGACTTGTTTAATCTTATTCCACGTGATAGGAGCAATAAAAATTGCAACCAAAGAAGTGATAACACCACCAATCATTGCTACGATAGCAACAAGAGCAGTATTAACATCCGTTAACCACGTAGGGTCAGCCGCAAAAGCACCCGTAGAAAGAACAGAAGCAACGACCACACCAGTGGCAACTTTAGAAGAAACACCGCTCTCTTGTTTAGGAGCTTCAAAACTGTGAGACTGAATTTTCATGTGAAAATCCTTGTATTTTGTACGTAGGTCTTACATCCGAAGAAAGCCAAGATTTAATTTAAAACTAAAGGCACTAATTGTGATTCTTCTCTTTTTATAGAACGATGAGAACCATCAGTTGCGGTAAAAATATCAGGAACAACAACATCAGGATAAAAGTGCTTAAAATCATCGTCTATCTCTTTCACGTTTTGAAATTCAACGGGGATAATAAAAGAAGTATGAGCCACTATTTTTCCATCGTCCATGACATCAATAGATAAAATTCTACGATGTGATGTTCTCAACAATTTGGCGATCTTAAAGCGCAAAACACAAAAATCAAACTCTGAAAGTAATTGAACGTTTGTTGATTTACTCATGGTTGGTAATCGTGAAAAAAGTTTAAAAGACATAAAAACTCCTTAAGACGCTTTTTGTTGTGTAGGCGTTGGATTTTTAGGCTCTAACATTGCGTTAATTTCAGTTATGAGATCACCCGCTTTTTTCGTAATGGCAACAATGTAATAATCTTTTTGTTGTTGTGGGAATTTACCTTTGCACGTAAAGGCAATGCCATTATTTTGAAGCTTCACTATTTTTTCAGCAAGAGTCTCGATCTCACTTTCGCTCTCACCGCTGATCTCAAAATTAATAGACTCATCGAGAGCGATTTCTTCATTAACTTCATAGAAAGAAGTTGTGCATAGTTTCAATTTATAAGATGGCTTTTCAGCGTTTTTATTTAACTCTTTCATCTGCTCCAATGTCATGAAAGAGCCTTGCATTGTATATTCTGTTAAGGAGTACGTTAAATCAAAGCCGTTTAAGATATAGTTGCTTTCGACTGGAGTAGCACCAACAACGTATTTTAAATCTTTGTTTTTTTCTAGTTTTGGCAATTCTTCCAAAAGCTCTTTTGCGCTGATATTCGCAAATGCATAGTATTTCATGGATCGTTCATCTTTTTTTGTATAGGGCTTTTGAAACACACCTACATAGAAAGGTAACATCATACCTTTTGCAAAATACTCCTTAAGAGCCATATTAAGCTTTACAGCCTCAGTGCGATTTTCACATTTAACCACTACATCAATAAGAGAGATAATGGAAAAAAGAGGATTTTTAGCACTACGTTCAATATTTTCAGTAGTGATAACAACATGATCTTTGTAAGGGTAACGTGTACCAACTGAATGAATTTGAGGCTTACGGAGTAGAACTTCTGCTTGGTAAGCTTGTTTGAGGAAATGAGGGAATACTTTAGTTTCTTGCATGATAAGCACCTTTTTTATAGTTTTTTTAGCACCATTTAACAAGCTGAGGGAGTAGGTGCTAACGAACTCCCGAGCTAAGATCAATAAAGACCTTGGTATTTGAAAAGATAAATTTTCAGATAACAAGGGCTTCAAATTGAATTAAGGCAAAATTGCCTAAAAACGATATAATTAAACTATGGTTTAAAATTTATAGCCATAACAACCACGAAATACTCAAAACATAAACCATAGTTTAGTTTTATGAAGAGATTATACTAAAGTATAGTTTAGTTTGTCAAGGGAAAATGATTGAATAATAAAGAATTAGCACAATTTATTGATATAAGCGAGCAGGCACTATATAAATGGAGAAAAGAACGTCCAAATTTATATAAAATTGCTATGTTTTATAAAGATCAACTAAACAATAGTTTAGGTGACATTGATGATAAAACTAAACTATTATTGACATATTTTGAGAAATTAAATGAAAAAGAAAAAGAATATTTTTTAAGTGAAATGCATACAAGAATTTTGAAAAAAGAACTTGACGAAAAATAAAAACAGAAGGTGCTGAAATAATGACTGCAACAGAGATTGGAAAACTTTTTAATAAAACTTCTAGGCAAATTAATGACATTTTTCAAGAACTGCATTGGATAGAAAAAAATAAAAATGGTTGGGTAATAACAGAGAGCGGAAAATCTAATGGAGCAATCCAAATCAATTACAGAGGAAGTTTATCTGTACAATGGGATGAGAAAATTCAAACAAATATACTTCTCAAAAAATTAATTGAACCCAAAGAAGAAAAAGAAGAAAAAGATTTTAGAGAAAGATATCCTGCAACACATAGAACAAAAGACGGGCATTTTGTCCGCTCAAAAGCTGAAATGATTATTGATGATTGGTTATATAGCGAAAATATAGTACATGCTTATGAAAAGATGTTGCCTATTCAAGAGAATGTATATTCGGATTTTTATTTGCCACAAGGGAAAGTATACATAGAGTTTTGGGGACTTGAAAACGATCAAAAATATAACGCTAGAAAAGAGCAAAAAAAAGAAATCTACAAAAAACATAATGTAAATTTGATTGAGCTTACAGACAAAGAAATAGCAAAATTAGATGATGTATTACCACGGATGCTTATTAAATATGGAATAAATATAATATAAAAGGACATATATGAGATTTATTAGTACGCTACTTATCATAGTAGGTTTGTGTTTTTCACCAGCATTTGCAAAAGGAAGTAGTGGCTCTCATAAATCTTCATCTTCAAAAAGCCACTCATCAAGTAAAAGCTCATCAAGTAAATCATATTCAGATGTTTCAGTCAAAGGTTATACAAAAAAAGACGGGACTCATGTATCTGCATACAAACGAACAAGTCCAAATAGTAGTAAATCTGATAACTACAGTACCAAGGGTAATGTAAATCCTTATACTGGAAAAAAAGGTACTAAAAACCCATAATAATTCATTTGGAATATATTGAATAAGGAATTGAATGTTTAAAAAATTAATAATTGCTTCTATGCTTGTTTCATTGCCACTTGTTGCAACAGAGAGTATTGGTATAGTTACTAAGGTTACTGATGGCGATACATTGCATGTAATGATAGGTAAGAAAGAAGAAAAGGTAAGAATACTCTATATAGATACACCAGAGAAGTATAGTGGCTCAAAGCTTGATAAAGACGCAAAAAAAGCAGGTATATCTGCTAATGATGAACAAGAGCTAGGAAAGTTAGCAAGTGGCTATGCTTCTAAGTTTTTTCAAAATGGCGATAAGGTTGTCATTGAGTCAGAAAAGAAAGATCAATATGGTCGTTTACTTGCAACTGTAAATAAAAATGGAGTTAATTATTCAAAACAAATCATCAAAGATGGTTATGCATGTATCTATAAAAAAGCTTCTTATCCTGGAGAACTTGAAAAAGCTTTGAAAAGTGCTAAAGATGAGAAAAAAGGTCTTTGGTCTATTAATTATGATGTTATGAATAAGTTATGCAAATAAAAGCAAATATGACTAATAACATACAATTCGTTACAATCTACAAAAAGAAAATTAAGGAGTAAATATAATTTACTCCTTTTGAAAACTTAGTTATCTTAATATAATTTCCAATTATTTTGAATCCATTGTTTAACATTAGATTGACTACGTATCTCAGAAGGTAAATGCTTCTTTATCATAGTTTCAATTTTTAAACATGAACTTTTATCTTTAAATCCCCATAATTCAGCAAGCTTATTTATTAAATAACGAACTTCATAAAGTTCATTACGATTAAAAAGAGTACTGTCAGGCTCACCTGAAATTTTTGGGTCATCACCAGGTATTGCAGTTTTAGAGTATGTGTATTGTAAATCACTTGCATTAATTTGAATAGCCATTAAAAATCCTTTATAATGTTTGTTATGAGTAAAAACTCAATTTAAAATTAGAAGTGCAAAAAAGCACTTCTAACAACTTAAAACTTAGTTCGACAAATTTTTTCATTATCCCTTTGGTGGGAATGGATCATTTCCATAAGAATTTCTGTCTCTGATTTGTCCATTTTTACCATGGATAAATAACTCAGAATGTTGATTCTGAGCAATTTGCCTTGCTACATCTATACACTCACTTTGAGTATTGCAAACGGCAGTAAACTTTTCATTTCCTGCACCTTTAACTCCCCATTTGTTCCCGTGTGGAACAACATGTTGATTTGCCATTAATATCCTTTTTATTATAAGATAATGGCAAATATTTTCTCAAAGAAGTATGATAAATGTTAATAGCATCGCTCCATTTTTAAGCTATTTTAAAGTTAACAATCAATATACTGTGACTTCATTTTCATTTTACCATCAGAAGTCACTCGAAAAAATATTTACCTGCCCTCAAAAACTGAGAACTGTTCCGAGTATATTATAAAAACAGTTAATTGTCAATTAAAAAAATACAAAAATTTATTATTTAACAAAAAAAGAACTATATCTGTTAAATAACTACACAAATTTAAAAGAAATTAACTTCTTAAAATTTATTCCTTTGCACTATAATAGAATTAGAAAAAATAAATTCCTATTTTTTACACATAAATTACTAATAAGAAAAAGGCACAAAAAGGATACGTTTTATTCAAATCCCTCTCTGTCCGCCACCAACACTTATTGAACCATTCTTTAAAAATCTAAACTCTCTTGTATGCATTTTGTATATAAATTGGATTAAAATTCATTATTGGCAATAAAAAAATATTGGTTTTAGACAGAACTTCAATAAGCCTATCTAAATTTTCTTATGCATAATTCATCAAAAAACTCCTTTATCTCTTCTTATATATCTTGACATCCATATCTGAATAGGATTACAATTTTCTTGTAGGAAACTTTCAAAAGGAGGCTATCATGTTAGTGACAAGATTCAATCCATCAAAAGAGTTCCAAGAGTTTGAAAATCAGTTTTTTAAGCTCTTTCCAACAACAGACGTAAGTGGAATTTCTACTTTTAAACCGGCAGTCAGTACAAGAGAAGATGATTCTGCATATCACATTGAAGTTGACCTTCCTGGTATAAAAAAGGAAAATATTCATGTAGATGTAAAAGATCATCAGATTATTATTTCAGGTGAGAGAAAGTTTAAAAAGGAACGCACAGAAAAAGACTACTATATGGTAGAAAGCAGTTATGGTAAATTTGAAAGAAGTTTTTCATTGCCAGAAAGTGTTGATATTGAAAAAATTGAGGCTCATGGTCAGGATGGAGTCCTTGAAATTACGTTACCAAAAACGAAAATAGAAAAAAAAGAAGTTAAAAAAATAAAAGTTACCAGTAAAAAAATGGATGCGATTCCTTTTGATACTCCATGATTTACAAGAAGAGGGGCGAGAAGTTTTCTTGCCCTTTATAATAAATTAAATAGCCTTATAGATTTTTATTGTGTATATCTCTCTTCAGTCATAGTATATCTGATATCAGTATTTTAAGCGTTTTAATTTATAGGAATGAGGTTAAAATGAAAAAAAGTCTAATTTTTTTAATATTTTCTTTGGTGTATGCAGATACAGCTTCATTTGTTTTAGAAAATGATGCTATTGTAGGGCAAGATCATCACTATACCAATGGTATGTATTATACTTGGATGAGTGAGAACAATGCTAATTTCCCTGATGTGTTAGGCTTTATTGATTTAGGGCAAAAAAATGTTGCATTTTCTATTTCTCATGCCATATTTACTCCGCATAATAAAGACATTAGTAGTAAGGATTTAAACGATTTACCTTATGCTGGTTATTTAGATTTCAATTTTTTGACATATAAGTCTTCGGCTAATTTTTTTCATGAACTTGGTCTTAATATGGGTATGGTTGGACCATCAACCCAAGCCGAAACGCTTCAAAAAAGTTTTCATTCTCTGATTGGTCACGATAAGCCAAAAGGGTGGGATAATCAGCTTGATGATGAATTCATGTATGGAATTTCATATAATATTGGTTACAAAACAGATCCTATTGCGCTACAAGATTTAAGTTTTGATTTGACAACCAATATAAGAGCAGATTTGGGTAATTTTTATACAGGTGCTCTTATTGGAGCAACCGCTAGACTCAGTAGTTTTCCTATGCATAGTTTTAGCACCATAGGTAATTTTATAGGAGCAAATGAGAGCTCACTTCTCAATTATGAAAAGGTAAAAAACTTCAATTGGGCTTTGTCATTAGGTGTGTTTTATAATACTTTTGAGACTTACTATTTGATTGATGAGGCGATAGATCAAGGGTATAATTTATCAAAAACAGACTATATGTTTGGTGAGAAGCTTGCTTTGGATTTTTTCTATGATTCTTTTAAACTCTCTTTTTATGTCAAGGCAATTAATATTGACAATAAAGACTCTTCGTCTAATAATGAAAAAACGGGCGGAATTAGTTTTGTTTGGAAATGGGATTAATTTAACTCGATAGATACTCTGCTTATTGGACTCTAATAATCTTTAATGCCATAAATATAAGCTAAATTAAGCTAAAATCGCACACAAGAGACGCTTAAAACGAAGTTTTTATGGGGTTTCATTAGAAAGCGTGGATTAAAATTTTCGATTTTTGTCTATCGGTTACATAAATTCCCTCTATTCATGGTATTCTAAATTGAGTCTCTTTAAAGATATTATCAATAAGCGAAAGTTGAACTATGTGGTTAAAACTTTATACCAATTTTATAACAACGCATTACAAAGCAGTCTTGTTAGCGGTAACAATTATAACGGGCATTTTTGGCTATTACTCACAATATTTAAGTATCGATGCATCTGCTGAGACATTATTGCTTGAAAATGATCAAGCTTTAAAACTGACACGCGAAGTGCATGGACGTTACATCAGCCCTGATTATTTGGTTGTCTCTTTTAGTCCTAAAGACGACATGCTCTCCGATAAAACACTTTCAACCATTAAAAGCCTTAAAGAGTCTTTGCTTAAAGTCAAAGGTGTTGAGAGCATCACCTCCATCTTAGATGTTCCTCTTTTAGAGAGCCCTCCAAAACCTATTCAAGAAGTGATTGGCAATGTTCAAACACTTGAATCTCCTAATATTGATAAATCTTTGGTACAAAAAGAGCTTACAACCAGTCCTCTGTATTCGCAAAATCTTGTCAGCAGTGATTTTAAAACAACAGCGATTATCGTCAATCTTATAGATGATCCAAAGTACACGGAACTCCTTACTAATCGCAATAAATTTATTCTTTTAGAACAAGAGAGAGAACTCACGAAAGATGAAAAAGCGCAATATGAAAATGCTAAATTAGTTTTTAAAGCGTACCGTGACAGTACCCGTGATGATACGCACCGCCTTATTGAAAATGTAAGAGCAACATTAAAACCCTATAAAGGTGAGGGCGACCTCTTTTTAGGTGGGGTCTTGATGATTGCGGATGATATGATCAGTTTTGTTAAAAATGACATTGCTATCTATGGTGTTGCTATTTTGGTCGTTATGCTGGTCATTTTATGGATTATCTTTAGGGAAATACGTTTTGTAGTTATACCTATTCTTGTTTCCATTAGTGCAGTTATTATTACCACGGGTATTAATGCCCTGATCGGCTTAGAGATAACCGTTATTTCCTCAAATTATGTTGCGATGCAGCTGATTACCACGCTTTCATTGGTGATTCATCTCATTGTTTGCTATCGCGAGGAGTACACACTTTTTCCTGATGTTTCTCAAAAAGAGCTTTTAGGCATTGTATTTGAGCGCATGGGTGTTCCTTCTATCTTTATCATTTTAACCTCCGTCGCTGGATTTGGTTCTTTGATGACCTGTAACATCGTGCCGATTATTGACCTTGGTAATATGATGAACATCGGTGTGACCATGTCATTGCTGGTAACGTATACACTTTTCCCTGCGATGATGATGCTTTTGAAAAAAGAACCGCCTATTATGGCGTTTGACAAAGCATTTACCCTCAATGAATCATTTGCCAAAATTGTAGAACACCATAGCAGGCTTATTCTTGGCGTGGTTCTGTCACTTGCGATCTTTAGTGTTTTAGGGGCATCGCGTCTGGTCGTTGAAAATAGTTTTATTAACTATTTTAAAGAGAATACTGAGATTTATAAAGGTATGAAAAAGATTGATAACAATCTTGGCGGCACAACACCTTTAGAAATTGTGGTTAAATTCCCAAAAGTAGAAGCACTTGCAAAAAATGATACCGCTACGGCAGTCGATAGTTTTGAAGACGAGTTTAACCAAGGGGGCAATGATGCGAAGTATTGGTTTACAGCTCAAAAAATGGAGACGATTTTAAAAGTACATGATTACTTGCTCTCCTTGCCAGAAGTAGGCAATGTCTCTTCTTTGGGAACACTCTCCAAAGTAGGGCGCATCATCAAACAAGGTAAAGATTTTGACAATTTTGAATTAGCGCTCATGTATAATGAACTCTCTCCTGAGTTCAAAAAAATTCTGATTTCACCGTATGTCAACATTGAGCATGATGAAGCGCGTTTTGTGGTAAGGGTTGTGGATTCAAAAAAAGATCTTAGACGCAATGAATTACTTCAAACCATTCAAACGGAACTTCATACCAAAGTGGGTCTTGAGACTGAAGATTATAACCTTGTCGGCATGATGGTCTTGTATAACAACATGCTCCAGTCACTTTTTTCATCGCAAATTTCAACATTGGGGCTTGCGGTACTTTCATTGGGAGGCATGTTCCTCTTTTTATTCCGCTCGCTTAAAATTGCCATTCTTGCGATGACGGTTAACATGGTTCCTATCAGCGTTATCTTTGGTATTATGGGCTTTGCAAACATTCCACTCGATATGATGAGCATTACGATTGCTTCCATCGCACTAGGTATTACGGTTGACAATACAATCCACTACTATTACCGTTTCAGGGAAGAATTGAAAATCGATGGTGATTACATCGCCTCGATGCACAGGGCACACGGTACGATTGCGTTTGGTATGTTCTACTACTCTCTTGCAACCATCGTAGGCTTCTTGGTTATGGTGACGTCTAATTTTATTCCAACATTGATCTTCGGACTTTTAACCGTGATCGTTTTGATCGTAGCGATTGTGTCAGACCTTCTTTTCTCTCCTTTCTTGGTCGTCTTTTTCAAACCATTTGGAAAAGGCAATAAGAACAAAAAATCGGATCTTTTGTAAATCAAACACTCACTGCCCAGCTTCTCTTGTTGTTGGGCAGTGCTTTTTCTAGAATCCGCTGAAAAGAAGTTTGAGACTAAAGCCAATGAGACCGACTCCGATGACTTTTTGCACAACGAAAAGGTAAGGGAAAAGCTTTAACGCTCTTTTGTTGCCAAAAATAAGCGTTACAATCATGTCCCACACCAGCAACAACGTTATCATCCACAGGGCATAAAAAATCTTTACATGTAAAACAGTTTCAGGCTTGATAATCGTAAAAAGAAGCGAGAAGTAAAAGAGAATGTTTTTAGGATTGAGCAGAGCTGACAAAAGCCCTTGAACAAAGAGTTTAAACGCCATTTTGCTTTTTACATGTAAAGTATTTTCAAGCGTTGGTTTGGGCGCAAAAAGCAGTAAAAAACCAAGGTAAAGTAAAAAAAGTGCCCCACCGATTTCGATGAAAGAAAGAAGCCTTGGGTATTGGCTTAAATACGCATGTCCCATGTATGCCAAAGTGATGTAAAGCGCGTTTCCACTGGCAATGCCCACACAACTCCACCACGCTTTTTGATACCCATGCGTTAAGGCGTTTTTGATGATGAGAAAAAAGTCTTGACCAGGGCTGAGAAGTGCTAGAAAATAGATGGAGGTAAGGGTAAAAAACTCTAAGCCAAACATGTAACTCCTTTTTGCATGGAAGCATAAAGGAAACGGGAAAAAAGTTATTGTATAAAATTGACTTGGTACTCTTTGGGTGTGAGAGCGGTGTGACGCTTGAAAAAGCGGTGGAAGTGGCTTTGGTCTACAAAACCGCAGTATTGAGCACATAGCGCAAGTGAGGTACCTTCTTGGAGCAATTTCTTCGCGTGGTTGATGCGTACGTCCAGCGCGTAGTGTTTAGGTGTGCAACCATAAGCTTGTTTGAAATGGCGTGTCAGTACAAAAGGGTTTACTCCAAAGCGTTTGGCGAGCTCATTTAAACACAGCGGTTCATCGACGCGGTTTTCCAAAAAATGTGCCACATTATTGAGCGTGGCGTCTACTTGTGTGGTTTCATTTTGCTTGGTATAGAGCCAAAAAAACTTTTCTAACCACACCTCCAATGCTTTTACATGTAAAGATGAATATCCCTCAATAAGCGCTTTAATAATACGCGTAAATGCTTCAAATAACGCTTTGTGAAAAATGAGAGGTGATGTTAGTGGTAGAAGTGTGGTAGCTTCTTTAAAATGTCTTTCTTGGATATGCGCGCAAAAGTCAGCGTCAAGGTAAACCATAACATAACTGCGTTTGCTCTCTTTGATAGGGTTGCACGAATGTTGCGTATAGGGTGGAATGATGGCAAGAGCGCCTTGCTCTAAAAAAAACGAACCGTTTGGTGTTTGAAAACAGGTTTGACCTTCTAGCATAAAGCCGATGGAAAGGGTAGGGTGTGCATGCGTCTCGTAAGCGCGCGTACTTTGCAGCGTTTGACGTATCTGCACAAAAGGTGCTTCCTTGTAACCTGTCGTTGTTGTTTTTGACGTATTCATGTTGGTATTGTAATATAATAATCAAAATGATGGCAAGGAGAAAAATATGCATAAACTCTTTTTTATCGTAACAATCATCGTTGCAACTTCTGCACTCTATGCTTTAGATTTGGTGCGCGAAAGTGAGCTTCAAAATGAGTGCGATCACAACAATGGTGTGGCATGTTTACAATTAGGAACGATGTACCATCTAGGTGATGGTGTCGCTACCAATTTTAGGAAAGCGAAAGAGCTCTACACTCAATCATGCAGTTTAGGCGTTGCTAAAGGCTGTTCAAGTCTTGGATTTATGTATGAAAATGGGCATGCTGGTACAAACTATGCTAAGGCGGCTGAACTGTATGAAAAAGCTTGTGTGCTTGGTGATGCCTTTGCATGTGAAAGCTTGGCTGTTTTGTATGAAAATGGTAAAGGTGTGAGTGAAGATTTGCAACAAGCAGTCAATTACTATGATCGCGCGTGCAGTGGTGGGGCAGCAAGCAGTTGCGCTCATCTTGCTTTGCTGTACGAGCAAGATGAAAATTATGTCAGTGCTGCGATTTACCATCAAAATGGGTGTGATGCGGGCGATGCAAAAGAGTGTTCGCGCATAGGGACAATGTACTACTATGGACAAGGCGTAAGCCAAAGAGAAGAGCAAGCTGCCAAGCTTTTTAAAAAAGCGTGTGAGTTAGGTGATGAAATAGCGTGCAAAAACTATGAGCTCATTAAGAAGAGCTACTATATCGAATAAGCCAAATATTTTATGACACGTAAACATGTAAATTGGCATGCACAAGACTCGCAAGAGATTTTGGAAGCTTTACATGTAAACGAATATGAGGGCTTATCTTCGGATGAAATTGGAAAACGTCGATCACAGTATGGCGCCAATATTTTGAGTAAAAAACAAGAAGAGTCGGCTTTAAAACTCTTCTTGCTTCAGTTTCACCAACCCCTTGTTTACATTCTTCTTCTAGCGTGTGTCATTATGGCGCTTTTAGAAGAGTGGATGGATACAGGGGTTATCTTTGCCGTTGTCTTTATCAATGCGATCATTGGTTACATGCAAGAGTCCAAAGCGCGTAAAGCCATTGAAGCACTCGTCAGACTGAGCCGTAGCAATGTGATGGTTCTTCGTGATGGTAAAAAGTTTCTGCTTGAATCTTCCTTGATTGTTGTTGGCGACATCGTACTGCTTTACTCCGGCGATAAAATTCCTGCGGATGTCAAACTTCTGCACTCCAAAGAGCTTAAAGTTGATGAGTCTTTACTGACGGGCGAGTCACTTTCTGTTGAAAAAAGCGTGGGCGTAGTGCATGCTGATACCCCTTTAGCCGATCGTGTCAATATGCTTTTTGCCTCAACACTGGTGACCTATGGACAGGGAATGGGTGTTGTGGTCAGTGTGGGAGATGAGAGCCAACTTGGCAAGATCAACGCAATGATTTCACAAGCGGATGTCCTCCAAACACCTCTTACGAAAAAGCTTGCCTTTTTTTCTAAACGCATACTTTATGGTATTTTAGCGATGGCAGGAGTGGCGTTTGTCATTGGTATTATTCGTGGAGAAGAGCTGGTCATCACTTTTTTAGCGTCCGTTTCGATGGCGGTAGGGGTTATTCCCGAGGGATTGCCTGCTGCGATGACCATCATTCTCGCGATCGGGGTGGTAAAAATGGCACGTAAAAATGCCATCATCCGCAAGCTTCCCGCCGTAGAAACACTGGGGAGTACGACGGTTATTTGCACCGATAAAACAGGCACTCTTACCCAGAATGCAATGACAGTTACTGAAATCATGGCGGGTGAAAAAGCTTATACACTCAGTGGTAATGGGTATGATCCCAATGGTGAGATTTTAGAAGAGGGTATGCCCGTTACACTCCAGAAAACGACGCCACTTTATGAAGTGTTAGTGTGTGGTGTGCTGTGCAATACTTCGCATCATGTGAATGTGGAGGGTGTTTATACGATAGAAGGTGACCCAACGGAGGGGGCGCTTATTGTCTCTGCACTCAAAGCGGGCATCAAAGAGGAGCTGTTGAGCCAAGAGTTTGAACACGTCGATACGCTTTCCTTCGAGTCAGAACATCAGTATATGGCGTCAGGTTATAGCACGTATGGTGGCGCATCTTACCCTGTTTATGTTAAAGGCTCAGTAGAAAAAATCTTAGAGCGATGCGATGTTTACATGGATGCACAAGGAGCACTCTTAACGATTGATAAAGAGGGTATTTTAGCCCATGCAAATGCAATGGCAAGCAAAGGACTACGCATTTTAGCCTTTGCAAAAGTGCATCTAAAAGAAAAAACCAATCAACTTGGGCACCATCACTTGCAAAGCGGGCTTATTTTTTTAGGTCTTCAAGGGATGATCGACCCACCGCGTTTAGGTGTTATCGAAGCGCTTCAAAGTTGCTATCATGCTGGTATTTTGGTCAAGATGATCACAGGAGATCATAGCATAACCGCTTTGTCTATCGCACATTCCATTGGGTTAAAAACGGATGAAGAAACGCCTGTTTTAACCGGCAAAGAGATGGATGCTCTGAGCGATGAATCATTAGCGGCGCTGATTGAAAAGGTCAATGTCTATGCTCGCATCGCACCTGAGCAAAAATTGCGTCTGGTCAAAGCACTTCAATCACTTTCTCATATCGTCGCCATGACAGGGGATGGGGTCAATGACGCTCCTGCTCTTCGCCAAGCTAACATTGGAATCGCTATGGGCATAGCAGGTACCGAAGTTGCCAAAGAGTCCGCCGATATGATCTTGACAGATGATAACTTCGCTACACTCGAAGATGCCATCGAAGAGGGACGTGTGGTCTATGACAACATCATTAAGTTTATCACATGGGTACTTCCTTCCAACATGGGCGAGGGGCTTATCGTCATTTTTGCGATTATTTCGGGGATGACACTGCCGATATTGCCGTTGCAAATACTCTGGATCAATATGGCAACCGATAGCGTTTTAGGCATCATGCTCGCGTATGAGCCTAAAGAGAAAAACTTGATGGATCGACCACCGCGCAATGCTTCTGAGCCTATTTTAACCGGAGTGCTTATTTTTAAAGTCTTTTTGGTGGGTACGATACTGTTCATCAACGCTCTTTGCGCATTTTACTATGTGCAAGATTTGGGTATGAGTGAAGAAGTGGCGCGCACCTTAGTGGTCAACATCTTTGTTTTTGGCGAGATGTTCTATCTTTTCAACTGCCGCTCTTTGACCTACTCTATGTTCCAAATAGGCTTTTTTAGCAACCCTTATCTTCTCTATGGTGTTGTGAGTATTATCGTTTTTGAACTACTTTTCATCTATGCACCTTTTATGAACGTGATGTTTAAAAGTGCACCTCTAGGCGCTTTAGAGTGGGGTATGACGTTGGCTTCAAGCCTTGTCGTTTACGTTGTCATCGAGTTTGAAAAAAGATTTACAAGTAAAAGGCGTTTACAAAAAATAAGTTAGAGATTTTTAGCGTGATTTTCAAAGCGAAAGTGCGCTTGCGTCATCTGATGGCGGTAAGCAAACATGGCATCCATATCTCTTTTCACAAACCAAAAAAAGAGTCTTTGTAAAAAAGGAATGGGTGGCGCTAGCGTGATGGTCTCTTCCATACGCGTGCGATTTTCACTTTCTGCTCTAAAACGTCGTTCATGCCTAAATGAAGCAAATGGACCTTTTAACATCACATCAACAATACTATGAGGGCAGTTCTTCTCAAGTGCCATTTCCCATCGTGTTGTGATTCCAAATTTTTTAATGTCGAGTACGACGCTATTAGGTTCCATCTTCACAATGTTCACTTTTATAGAAGGTGGCGTGATGAGCGGAAGGTTGTGTGTATCGGTATGAAATGCACACACCTCTTGAATCGAGGCATCTAAAACGCATGTATAGTGAAGGGTAAAATATTTCATTGGCTCAGTCTTGCATCGTACAGATATGAAGCGATCTCTTGAAGCGTCTCTTTATCATACCCAAGCGAAGGCATCAACCCATGTTTTTTAATAGCTTCTGGCATTAAAGTTGTTTTGGTATTGGGTTGTGCGATCCAATTCACCATAAATGCCACAAATTTTTCTTTGGTATCAAACATTTTTTTATAGGCATGTTGTACTTCCTGAATGGCGGGGGCAGAATTGGGTGAAGTGATGGCATGACATGTCACACAGTTGCCATTAAAAAGTGTTTCACCCAGTGATGCGGCACTAAGAGAAAAAGAAAAAAAGGCAAGTAAAAGTAATTTTTTCATGGGTTAACTTTAGTTTAATTTATGGCATCATTGTATCAAAAGTCATTTGTTAACAGCTTTGATGTAAGTCATAAGCTTTTACATGTAAAGTAAAATAGTTTAAAAATTCCCCAAAGGATCGATCATGCAAAAGGTTTTGTGTTCTTTAGTACTGCTTTTTTCTTTTACATTTGCCGCTGGCAATGTCGAGTCAGTAACCCTTGCCAAGTCCGACAAAAGTTGGGATGGCTCAAATTTGCCTGCATATCCCAAAGAAGCGCCTGAGATTTCAGTTTTGAAGATCACCATTCCTGCACATACGGAGCTTCCACTTCACAAACATCCTATCATCAATGCGGGGTATATGGTAAAAGGCTCACTTAAAGTTGTGACGGATGAGAACAAAACATTGCATCTTAAAGCGGGTGACGCGCTCATCGAAGTGGTGGACAAGTGGCATTATGGTGTGAATGAGGGCGATGAACCCGTTGAGATTGTCGTCTTTTATGCGGGAACAAAAGCGAGCGCTTATTCCATTAAAAAATAGTTTTGTTATAATGTGAAAAATCTCCTAAGGAGTGCAAAATGGATACAGAACTGCAAACGCTTCAAAAGTTTTACAATATCGTCATTGAGTTTTTGACCCATTACAGTTTCCAGCTTTTAGGTGCGTTTATTATTGTCATCATCGGATGGTTTGCAGCGAAATATGTTTATGCGCTTTTGATGCGGGTGTTTGAGCGAAACCACTTTGATATTACGCTCTCTAAGTTTGTCGCAAGCGTTGTCAAAATGCTTATTTTTGCCGCGATGATTGTGATAGCACTTGGTAAAGTGGGCATATCTATCGCTCCTTTTGTCGCTGCCATTGGTGCGGTTTCTTTGACAGCAGGTTTGGCACTTCAAGGCAGTGTTTCAAACTATGCTGCAGGTGTTTTGCTCATCATCTCTCGTCCGTTTAAAGTCGGTGATACGCTTTCCATTAGCGGTTTTTACGGTGTGGTGGAAGAGATAAAACTCTCCTATACTGTGCTTCGCAATGAAGATGAAGAGCTCATCACGATTCCTAACAAAAAGATGATCGGTGACGTACTGGTAAACTCTTTTGATGTGCGTGTTGTGGAGTCTGGCATTGGTGTGGCGTATGAGGAAGACCCTGCTAAAGCGATAGCGCTCATCAAAGAGGTGTTATCGAGCTTTAAAGACGTTTCAAAAGAGCATAAACCCGTTGTGGGTATCGCAAAATTTGGTGATAGTTCCATCGAGCTTGGACTTCGTTACTGGGTTCCGACCAAGAGTTATTTTAAGACGCAATATGAGGTCAATCTGGCACTTTATAACATTTTACATGTAAACAATATCAGCATTCCGTACCCTCAAAGAGAAGTGCGCATTTTAGGAGAAAAAGTTTGATTCCAAAGAAGTATGAGTTTATAACGTTTGCCTTTTTTATGTCATTGTTTATGACTTTGTTAATGTCGTTTGTCATTACACTAATTAATGTTGGATTTAGTGAAGCTTTTTTCTTTCAATGGTTTGGAGCATTTTGGCGAGCTTACATTATCGCATTTCCTGCGGTTTTAACCGTTGTACCACTCGTTCGAAAACTCGTGAAAAAGTTGGTTGCAGAGCATTGATTCAATAGACTTCTTTCATAACCTATTAAAGCAAGAGTATTGAGACATAGCACATCACTTTTTTAAAGTAAAAACATTGCCATAGCTTCGGCTATGACTCAATTTTTACTTTAAAAAATTAACGCACTCTGTTCAAACTCTTTATGCTTCAAAGGTTATGAAAGAAGTCTAATGTTTAAAAAATTCGATGAGTCCCATCACGATCTCGAAACCAATAAGTCCTATGATGATCCATTCTAAAAATTCACTGTGCTTTTGGTTGAAAAGATCCAGTGACATACTAATGTCTTCTTTGAGGTGAGTGAGCTTATGCTCGACAATCTCGAAGCGATCTTTGAGCTCTAGGATGGAGGAGAGTCTGTTGTAGAGCTTTTCTGCTTCTTCATTATCCCATAAGATGTTGGGTTTGTCTAAGAGCAATAGATCGCTTACCATACCATGTTGAATGCTCATCAAACTCCGTGCAAATTCGATAAGCTTGGAGCGTTTCAAAAGCGAGTAACTTTGGGTAAGATCAAGGAGTTGTTGGCTTTTCTCAAAATGTACGTTGAGATCTTGCTCATACTTCTCTAAGCCCACGCTTTGGGAGACGACAAGAGCGATGATAACGAGAAAAAGCGAAAGTGGCTCTTTGAGGATGATTTGCTCATTGTTCACTTTACATGTAACCTCTAAATCTGGCTCAATGAGAATCGGATAATCTTGGAAAATGGTGTTTTGCTCAAAAGAGTCAGCGTCTTTTATACCTAGTTTCAAGAGGGCTTTGTAAATGGCTTCCTTTTCCCAGTTGATGAAGGTGAGGACATTGAATTGGGTATAGATTAAAAACGTTTCGCGGTATTGCCAATAAAATGCTTTTTCGATGCCTTTTTTTAACGAGCAGTCCAGTCGTGTTTCTATTTCATGTTTAACAAAAGGGGTGGGAAGAGAAATCGAAACAAGTGAAAACGATGCAGCCATAGGAACTCCTTATGCAAAATCATTTTATATTGCATAGTATACATCCAAATCAAAACTAAAGCATTACATGTAAAGAAGTGTTAACAAATTCATGCTAATATTAACGCAATAAATTAAGAAAGTTCTTGTAGGACTTTCCAGATAATTTCTAAGGATGCCAATGCGTTTGAGGTTTATAGGGTGTATGGTTCTTGGCATGATAAGCGTGCTTGTGGCAGAAGATGATCCGTTAGATACAAGGTCCCTTTTGCCAAAACAGCAAGCGACGTTTGTAACATGCGCAACGACCGATCTTACCAAGTCTTTAGGACTTTGGGATGTGGTTATGGCGGCACTGTGTAACAACCCGCAAACGAAAATTGCGTGGCAAACATCGCTTTATCAGGCTTCTTTAGTCGGTGTTAGCCGCTCTGCGTACTTGCCAACACTCAGTGCTACAGGTTCTGTTCTTAAAAGTGAAAGCAGTGAAACAAAAAGTGGCAATCAAGAAAACATAGGTGTTACACTCTCCTATTTACTCTATGATTTTGGAAAGCGTGATGCGACGTATGACAATGCAAGAGCCCTTTTAGATGTGGCACTTTTTTCGGAAAATGGCACGATTCAGAGCGTTTTTCTCTCTGCTATTCAAGCCTACTACACACTTTTTGGCTCAAATGCCTCATTGGAAGCAAGTCTCGAAGCTGAACGTTCCGCAATGGAAAGTCTTAATGCGGCAAAAACACGTTATAGTGTAGGAACTGCCACACCTGCTGATACCCTGCAAGCCCAAACTGCCTATTCACAAGCGATGCTCAATCGCATTCAAGCAGAAGGTAGTGTCAAGAGCGCACAAGGAGAACTCGCAAGCGTTTTAGGACTGATGCCAGATACCACCATTGGGTTGCAAAATCCACAGCTCTCTATTCCCAGTGATACGTTTGAAAAAAACATAAAAGCATTGATGGAAGAGGCTCAAAAACTTCGACCTGATTTGATGGCGGCGAGTGCTAAGATCAAAGCAGCAGAAGCCAATGTCAAAGCCGCCAAAGCGGATAATATGCCTACCTTTTCACTCTCAGCGACGTCAGGACACACCGATACCGTGTTTAATACATCACAGAGAACGTCTAGCATTGGGCTTTATGTGAGCATTCCTATTTTTACAGGTTATAACACAAAGTATAAAGTGCAAGCGGCACAGCAACAGCTCAAAATCAACGAAGCAGAGTATGAAAAACTCTCCCAAGATGCTAGTTTAGAAGTGTATAAAACGTATCAGACCTTGGTGAGTGAAACCCAAGCCACACGCACCAGTAGCGACCTTGTAGCCAGTGCGCAAGCTTCGTATGACTTAGCTCTTGGCAGGTACAAAGCGGGTGTGGGAACCATACTCGATCTTCTAAGCGCGCAAAGCGCACTGGCGAGTGCCAAACAACAACATATCCAATCACTTTATAACTGGTACATTACCAAAGCAAGCCTTGCTAAAGCGATGGGCTCGCTTGATTTTTCAACGATAAAAGGACAACCATGACCCTCTTAAAAAAGATACTTTTTCATAAATTGAGCATTTTTATTGCACTCATAGCACTCAGTGCTGGCGGTTACATGGTATGGAAAGAGTACACCAAAGTGCCATTGGAAGCAAAGTATAAATTTCATACACTTGAAAATGGCGACATTACACAAAGTGTTGCTGCCAATGGAACACTCAACCCTTTGGTTTTGGTAACCGTAGGTACGCAAGTCTCCGGTAAAGTCATTAAGCTTTATGTGGATTTTAATGACCGTGTTGAAGAAGGACAGATTTTAGCCGAACTTGATCCGGCTCTTTTAGATGCACAAGTTGCACAAAGTGCCGCCAGTGTCAAAAGCGCTGAAGCCTCTTTGGAACTTGCTATGGCAAATGAAAAAAGATCACGTGGGCTTTTTACTAAAGAGTACATTTCTAAGCAAGATTTGGACTCTTCTGTGCAAGCACTCAAATCCGCTCGCGCCGCATTAGACCTTGCGCGTGCCCAGTCTCAAAAAGACCGTACCAATCAAGGCTATACGATTATTCGCTCCCCCGTCTCTGGTGTCGTAGTGGATCGCCAAATCGATGTAGGACAAACAGTGGCAGCAAGCTTGCAAGCACCTGTACTTTTTAAAATTGCGCAAGATCTTAGAGAAATGCAGATTGACTCAAACTTCGCAGAAGCAGACATTGGTCGTATCAAAGTGGGGCAAAATGTCAACTTTGCCGTTGATGCCTTTCCCAATAACTCCTTTAGTGGTGTTGTCAAACAAGTGAGACTCAACGCCACAACAGTTTCAAACGTTGTTACATACGATGTCGTCGTCACCCTTAAAAACCCTGATGAAATACTAGCCCCTGGTATGACAGCGTATGTGAATGTTATTCTTGCCGAGAAGAAAAATATTTTGGTTGTACCTAATGCGGCATTACGCTATAAACCAACTGAACTTCAGGCAAAAAATGGGGCACAAAATAATAGTATGAAAGCTAAAAAAGAGAAAAAAGAGACAAATTCGGCGATACTTTACGTGTTTGAAAATGGCGAGCCAAAACCTGTCAAGGTGACCACTGGTATTACCGATAACCGTTTTACAGAAATTATCTCAGATGGATTGAAAGTAGGCGATAAAATTATTCTTGAAGAGACAAAATCTACTGCAAAAGCAACCGCAGCAGGTAGTCCAATGGGAAGACCGTTTTAATGAACGAAGTTATCAAAATTACGCAGTTAACAAAAAACTACTACACCGATGCGGGTGAAGTATGCGTGCTTAAAGGCGTTGATATTACCATTCACAGTGGCGAATTTGTTGCCATTATGGGACCTTCGGGGTCTGGTAAATCAACTTTTATGAACATCCTAGGCTGCCTTGATAAAGCAACTTCGGGCGAATACTTTTTAAATCAAACCAAGACAACCTCTTTGAGTAAAAATGATCTTGCAACGCTTCGCAACCAAGTCATAGGCTTTGTCTTTCAAGGCTTCAACCTCTTGCCACGTAAAAGCCTTATTGATAATGTAGCTCTTCCTTTAGTCTATGCGGGGATAAGCTCTGCTGAACGAAAAATAAGAGCCAAAGAGATGCTTAAAAGCGTGGGGTTGGAAGCCTTTGGAACATACCTTCCAACGCATATTTCAGGCGGTCAGCAACAACGTGTTGCCATTGCACGTGCGCTTGTCAATAACCCAAAACTTATTTTAGCGGATGAGCCTACGGGAAATCTTGATACCAAAACAAGCCAAGAGATCATGCAGCTTTTTAGTGAGCTCAATGAAAAAGAGGGCATTACAATCGTATTGGTCACGCATGAGCCAGATATTGCGGCGTATGCGAAACGACTGGTAAATTTTGTGGATGGCAAAATACAACACGATGGACCAACGGCACGTATGATGGAGAAGGCACAATGACATTTATAATGCTAGCAGAAGCATGGAGTGCTATGGGGGCTAATAGGCTTCGTACATTTTTAACGATGCTTGGAATGGTCATTGGCGTGGGTGCGGTTATCTTGATGTCTTCCATTGGTGCTGGAACGCAAGCAAAAGTCAAAGAGTCCATCGCTTCGATGGGAAGTAATCTTTTTATTGTTCTTGCGGGTTCTATGACTTCTGGAGGGGTTCGTATCGGAAGTGGAGGGGTTCAGACTTTGACGATTAGCGATGCAACGGCGATGGAAGAGATCGATAGCATTTCAGCAACAGCACCTGTTTCTTCAGGTTCTGCTCAAATGGTTTATCAGTCTGCAAACTGGAATAGCCAAGTGACAGGCACGACACCATCCTTTTTTCTAATACGTGATTGGGCACTTGAGAGTGGACATCCTTTTATGGATTCGGATGTAAGAGGTGCGACCAGAGTGGTTGTTTTGGGTAAGACGATTGCCCAAAATCTTTTTGGAGATGAAGAGCCTGTGGGTAAAACCATTCGTATCAAAAACAGTCCTTATATTGTGGTGGGTGTGCTTGCCAAAAAAGGGCAAAGTTTAGATGGTAGAGATCAAGACGATACCGCGATGGTTCCAATCACCACAGCACAAACCAAACTTTTTGGTAGCCAGTTTAAAGGTACGGTACGGTTTATCATGGTGCAAGGGCGCTCTGAAGATACGATGGATAAGGCAGAAAAAGAGATGACACAGCTTCTTCGCCAACGCCATAAATTGCGTGATAGTGTGGAAGATGACTTTACGATTCGCAACCTCACAGCCCTTGCCAATACAGCAGAAGAGACAACCAAAGCCATGTCTTTGATGCTCGCAGCCATTGCGTCTATTTCGCTCTTGGTTGGGGGCATTGGCATTATGAACATCATGCTGGTTTCTGTTACGGAGCGTACACGTGAGATTGGTATTCGTATCGCTATTGGTGCGAAACAAAATCATATTTTATTGCAGTTTTTACTCGAAGCGTTGATGATTTCCATCATCGGTTGTTTTATTGGTGTGTGTGTGGGCGTTGGTGGGGCGTATACGGTGTCGTACTTTTTCCCCATTAGTGTGGTGATTACGCAAAATTCCATCATCATCTCTTTCTTGGTTGCAACAGGCGTTGGCGTCTTTTTTGGCTTCTACCCCGCACGAAAAGCGGCAAATTTAGAGCCTATTGAGGCGTTGAGGTATCAGTAATTGCGCTATAATTCTTCAAAATTAACATAGGAATGTCAATGAAATTACTTTTAATTGGTGCTGGCAATATGGGTGGAGCAATGCTTCAAGGGTTACATGTAAAAGATATTACAGTGGTTGAAGCGTATCCACCGCGCGTTAAAGAGCTCCAAGAACTCTATCCTACGATTAAAATTGTGCAAGAAATTCCTTCATTAGAAGGCTACATTGTCATTCTTGCGGTTAAACCTCAGTCCTTTGGAACTTTGACGACTAAAGGCATTGCGGAGGGCGTTATTTCAATTATGGCTGGGGTTAGTTTAGAAAAACTAAAAGCAGGCATTATGGCAAAGCATTACATTCGCTCTATGCCAAATATGGCAGCTCTTGTACGAAAATCGGCAACCTCTTTGTGCGGTGACGTTGCTTTAAAAGAGGACGCGATGGATGTTTTAAGCTCAATTGGCCGCTGTTTTTGGCTAGAGAGTGAAAAAGAGCTTGACATTGCCACTGGACTTTCAGGTTCAGCTCCAGCGTGGATTGCCTTGGTCGCAGAAGCTTTGAGTGATGGCGCGGTCAATCTTGGAATGAAAAGAGAGATTACCTATCAATACATTGCAACGCTCTTTGAGGGAGTGGGTGAAGTGCTAAAAACAGAGCATCCTGCACTTTTAAAAGATAAAGTCATGTCACCTGCTGGAACAACTGCCGCAGGTTATGCAAAACTTGAAGAGGGCAAGGTAAGAGATAGTTTCATCAAAGCGATGGAAGCATCGTATGAGAGAGCAAAGGGTTTTTCAAAGTAGAAGAAGCTTAAGGGCTTGTCATAAGACAAGTCCTTAAGCGATTTTATGTGCTTTTTTCTTGGTTGAGGCTGTTTTCTTTGTATTTTTAGAAGGGACAGTTGCTTTCTTAGCACTTCTTGTTTCTGTAATATCCGGTAAAACATCTTCAAAAATCGTCTTCACGTCATTCCATCGGTGTTCGGAGTTAAGCATAACGACTAAAATATCTTTATCATCTTTTTTAGCTCTAGCAATCAAACATGGACCTGCTTTTTGTGTGTATCCTGTTTTGATGCCTACAGCGTACTTATAATTGTTAAGAAGTTTGTTATGGGTATAAGCGGCATAGCCTCTTTTGGTATTAAGTGCTTGAAAATCATGGCGTTTCAGCTTTGCCATATCGTTAAACGCGTTGTTCTTGATAGCATATTCACTAAGGGTTAAAAGATCAAGTGCGGTAGAGTAATGATGGCCAAAATTACTACTGTCAAAACCACAAGGATTCGTAAAGTTAGTGTTTTTCATGCCAATTGCTTTTGCTTTGCGATTCATCATTCCTACAAATTTATCGACATCTCCATCGCCTAAATAAACGCCTATACTCATGGCTGCATCATTGGCGGACATAACCATGGCAGCTTTTACAAGATCTCGAAGGTAAAATTTTTCACCTACTCTAAGCCCTGCTTTTGTCGGTTCGACTTGAATCATCTCTCGTGTGATGGTGACGACATCGTTCATTCTGCCACTTTCAATAGCAAGGACAGCTGTCATAATTTTGGTTAAACTAGCGGGTTGATTGATTTTTTGTTCATCTTTTGCAAAAATAAGTTGTTTACTATTGAGATCTTTAGCAATGATAGAGTCTGTGTTACGTTTGATACGGTCAGCTGTCTCTTTGTCAAGATAGGCTGCGCTAAGGGAACTGGTTACGATACATACGCCGCAGAAAAGCGATAAAAGTTTTTGGGTCATGCTGCTCTTTTTTAGGAATTGATTTTTTCCATTTTAGTGAAAGTTTCTTAAAAATTTCCTTTTAAAATGGCTAAAATAGCCACTTTGCTTCAAATGATGAAAAATTAAACATAAAGCGTTATAACGCTTAAGGTAATAACGTTATAATGCTTCCAATATTTTAATGCAGATCTATCGTTATATACTTAAACTACATAAGGAAGAGAGATGGAAGGGATTGCCTCTGGTGTGATCAGCTTTGACAAGCCAGTTCTTTTAGAAAAAAGGATTAAATTGCTAGAAGCTATTGCAGAAACTGGCTCTATTAGCAGTGCTGCCAAAAGAGTAGGGCTTAGTTATAAAGCAGCATGGGAAGCTGTTGATACGATGAATAATCTTTCTCATAATCCTTTAGTTGTTCGTGTAACAGGCGGTAGTGGAGGTGGTGGAACGACGCTAACACCCTTGGGGGAAGAAGTGGTTGCTAATTATTCCGTTTTAAAAAAAGAGTATGAGAGGTTTTTAAATCGGCTTTCTACTATGGGCAACTTTGAAATGAACAGTTTAAAACACATACAAAGGATTGCAATGCAGATAAGCGCACGTAACCAGCTGATGGGAAAAATCGGCGAGATCAAACAAGCAAAGGTCAATGCAGAGGTAAGCGTTGTGCTCAAAAGTGGTGTTATCCTTGTCTCGACCATTACCAACAGTGCGGTGGAAGAGTTAGGATTAGAAATTGGTGATGAAGTGGTTGGCATCATCAAAGCATCTTCTGTTTTGATTTCCAATGTGATTGACATCGCAACCAGCGCTCGCAATAAGCTTGTGGGTGTTGTCACCGACATTAAGTTAGGCGAAGTGAATGCGACGGTAAGTGTGGACATTGGTCAAAACGATGTGATCATTGCAACCATAACAAGCGAGTCGGTTAGAAGTTTAGGGCTAACGGTTGGAACACGCGTGTGTGCCATTATCAAATCCAGCAGTATATTAATCGGAAAATAAAAGGAGCTTCCATGTTAAAAGTATTGATTGCCAGCGTCGTATTATCAGTTTCTCTTCTTGCAGGAGAGATTAGTGTTGCGGTTGCCGCCAATTTGAGTGACGTCATCGAGGTTTTTAAAGCAGAGTTTGCCAAAACAAACCCAAATACTAAAGTCAACACTGTTTTGGGTGCGAGTGGTAAATTTACAACACAAATTAAAAGTGGTGCACCGTTTGATCTTTTTTTAAGTGCCGACATGGGTTTTCCTGAGAACCTTTACGCTGAGAAAATCGCGGTGACAAAACCGGTTGTTTATGCCAGTGGTGCTTTAGCGATGGTGAGTATGAAAGGATTTGATTTAAGTAAAGGTATTGCCGTATTGGATGATCCTAAAGTAGAGAAAATCGCAATTGCAAATCCAAAAACAGCACCTTATGGAGCGGCAAGTATTGAAGCGTTTAAAAATGCAAAATTGTTTGAAAAAGTTGAACCAAAACTTGTTCAAGGCGATAGCATTTCTCAGGCATTACAATTTTCCATTACAGCCGCAGATGTAGGCTTTGTTAATGCTTCCGCTTTTTACAGCGATAAAATGAAAGAGTACAAAAAAGGGGTTCAATGGGTGGATGTTGATCCAAAACTTTATACACCTATTGCTCAAGGAATTGTTCTTTTAAAACAAGCGGAAAACAATGCAGAAGCCAAAGCGTTTTATGACTTTGTTTTAAGTGCTAAAGCCAAATCGATCTTTAAGAGCTACGGATACTTGGTCAATGAATAGACTAAGGGCTGTTGTTACAGAAATAGAAGGAGAGCAGAACCTGCACATCATTACTTTTGACTGTGCAGGGAGTTCACTTAAAATGATGGGACTTGATCTGCCCAAAGGTTTACATCTCAATAGTCATGTCATCCTTGGTATCAAGCCTTCCCATGTGGCGATTGCTAAACATCTTAGTGGAGAGCTGAGTTATTCTAACCAGCTTCAAGCAACCATTGCAAGCATTGAAAATGGAAAATTACTGAGCAATATTCTTTTACATGTAAAAGAGAGTGACGTTCAAAGTTTCATCACGCTCTCTTCATCAAAACGAATGAATTTACAAGTAGGTGAGCAAGTAACCCTTCTTATAAAAGCAAGTGAACTTTTTGTTTTGGAGGTGCTGGATGCTTGAAAAGCTAATGGGACTTGAATTTACACCTTTTTTAATTTCGTTTAAACTTGCGTCCATTACCACTGCCATTTTATTTTTTATTTCGCTTTTTATAGCGTGGAATTTATCGCAAAGCAAGTCACGACTCAAGCCTATTTTTGAAGCCATTACCGCCCTTCCGATCGTTTTGCCCCCTTCAGTTTTAGGTTTTTACATTCTCTATGCGCTTTCATTTCACTCTCCCATTGGACGCTTTTTTCAAGATGTGTTTGGGGTCAAATTGGTTTTTAACTTCACAGGTTTAGTGGTAGCAAGCTGTTTTTATTCGCTTCCTTTTATGGTTCAGCCCTTGCAGAGTGGCTTTGAAGCATTACCAAAAAATATGCTTGAAGCGTCGTATATTGCTGGTAAAAGTAAACTCAAAACACTTTTTTGTGTGGCACTTCCTAACATTAAACCTGCTTTGATGACGGCGGTAATTATCACTTTTGCTCATACCGTAGGAGAATTTGGTGTGGTTTTGATGGTGGGTGGAAGTATTCCTGGCGAGACAAAGGTCGCCTCTGTGGCTATTTATGAAATGGTGGAGATTATGGATTATACCAGCGCTCATATTTACAGTGCCATTATGGTTAGTATCAGCTTTTGCGTGCTTTTAGGTGTTTATATTTTTAATCGCAAACAGAGCCATCATGTAGGAGGCATTGCATGATCGAAATTGATGTTCAAAAAGAGCTTCTAGGCTCTCTTGGCAAAATGGACTTACATGTAAAGCTTTCGATTGAAAAAGAGAGTTTTGTAGCACTTTCAGGTCAAAGTGGCAGTGGAAAAACAACACTTCTTCGCATTTTAGCAGGACTAGAGCGTGCACAAGGCGAGATAAAAGTCGATGATGAGGTCTGGTTAGATGGTTCTCACTCCTTGCCACCCCAACAACGAGGCATTGGATTTGTGTTTCAAGACTATGCGCTTTTCCCCAATATGAGTGTTTTAGAAAATTTGCTTTTTGTGCGTAAAGACAAAGAACTTGCTCGTCAACTTTTGGATTTGACTGAGCTAGTAGAGTTGGCACACAGAAAACCTGCGACACTCTCAGGTGGGCAAAAACAGCGTGTGAGTTTGTGTCGTGCGATGATGAACAGACCTAAACTTCTTTTAATGGATGAACCTCTCTCCGCACTCGATCCCTTGATGCGAAATAAGCTCCAACATGAGATTTTAACGCTTCACAAAGCGTTTGGGACAACGACCATTATGGTGAGCCATGATCCGAGTGAAATTTATCGTTTAAGTTCGCGTGTGGTGGTGCTTTCACAAGGCAAAGTGATGCAAGATGGCGATGCTAAAAGTGTGCTTCTTCGTACGCAAGGAAGTCAAAAGTTTTCGTTTGAGGGAGAGCTTTTAGATATTGTAAAAGTGGATGTGATTTACATCGCGATCATTTCTATTGGTCAGCAGATCGTTGAAGTGGTGTTGGATGCGAGTGAAGCTAGAGATTTACATGTAGGCGATGTGGTGAGCATTGGAACCAAAGCGTTTGCTCCTATCATCCAAAAGCTCAGGTAAGGACAAAAAATGAAAAAAATAGTCTGCTTCATGGCAATTGCTCTTTTGTGCAACGCTTTTGCGGATGATCTTAAAATTGCCGTTGGTGCTGGGTACAAAAAACCAGTCGTGGAAGTTTTAAAAGTTTATGAAGAGATGACGCATAGCAAGATAGATGCGATGTATGGCAATATGGCGCAAATCTTTGCCCAAGCTAAACAGACAGAAATTGCGCTCATCATTGCCGATAAAAAGTTTCTAGAGAAGCAAAAAGAGCTTAGTTTTACCAACTATCAAAAAATAGGGGATGGCATTGCTGTTATTGCATACACTAAGGGTGTTAGGTTTGATGGAATTGAAGATATCACAAAAGAGAGCATTAAAACCATTGCGATGCCAGAAGCTAAAAAAGCGATTTACGGTGATGCGGGTATGGAGTTTTTGCACAATGCAAAGCTTTATGATGCGCTAAAAGAAAAACTCTTAATCGTAGCAACTGTGCCTCAGGTAAGCTCTTACGTGAGTACGCATGAGGTGGATGTGGGCATTATGAACCTTACCGCAGCGCTTGATAGCATCGATAAGATCGGTGGATACATCAAAATCCCTCAAGAGTACTACACCAAAATTGAGATCGTCTCAGGAAGTTTAAAAGCATGTGAAGCTGATAAGGCGTGTCAAAACTTTATCGCTTTTTTACAAACACCCAAAGCTAAGGAAATTTTTACGAAATATGGGCTTTGAGATGGTGCAGATTTGGCACCCCTTGGTGTTAAGCCTTAAAACATTGAGTGTTGTTGCTTTGCTTTTAGTGGTTATAGGAATTCCTTTAGCCTATTTTCTTTCAAAAGAGAATCTCAAGTACAAATGGTTTATGGAAACTTTAGTAACGCTTCCTTTGGTCTTTCCGCCCATTGCTATTGGCTTTTTACTGTTGCTTCTTTTAGGAAAGCATGGTTGGCTTGGAAGTTATCTTAATCCTCTTGGTATACGCTTTATTTTTGACTTTAATGGGCTTGTTTTAGCGGGTTTTGTTGCCGCTTTGCCGCTCATGGTCAAACCCTTACAATCTGCGATTGAACTTTTTCCAAAAACCATCAAAGAAGCAGCGTATATCAGCGGTAAAAGTGGATTGCATACCCTTGTTTTTATTATTTTGCCTTCCATCAAAAAAAGTGTGATGGCGGCACTTCTTATCGCTTCTGCGAGAGCACTTGGCGAGGTCGGCATTACGTTGATGCTAGGTGGCAATATCGTAGGGAAAACAGACACCATCTCTTTAGCTATTTACAATGCTGTTTTCGATGGCGATTATCCTTTGGCACTGCTTTTATGTACGATTTTAATTGTTATCTCTTTGGCTGTTTTTACAGCACTTCATTTTTTTCAAAAAAATGAAAATTTACTTTAGCTTATTTTTGTTACAATATTTTTAAATAATAAAGGCTTTCGCATGATGGACATGATACGTGAAGATATAGGGCTTATCGATATGACCACTGTTGGGTTGGAGATTGGTCATTTGCAAGGTAAAATTACCTTTGCACCCAAGCGAGCACTTGTTTTATGCGGTGCAGAACTGGTTGAAGAGATTTGCCTAAAGATGAACCTTCAAGTCAAGCGTTTTAAAAGTAGTGGCGATAAACTGGAAGCAGATGAGCTCATTTTAGAAGCCTATGGGGATGCGGAGCATCTGCATTATGTCTGGAAAGTATGCCAAAATATCTTAGAGTACTCCTGTGGGATTGCCACGAAAACACATGAAATGCTCACTCTTGCAAGAGCCGAAAATCCTCATGTTGAACTGCTGACAACCCGTAAAATTTTCCCGCGCACCAAAGAGCTCGCTTTAAAAGCAATTTATGCAGGCGGAGGCGCACATCACCGTTTAGGGCTGTATGATTCGGTTCTCATTTTTAAACAGCACCGTGTTTTTTTTGAAAATGATGCCGCATTTGAAGCACAATTTTTAAAAATGAAGCGTAAATTTTTGGAGAAGAAAATCATCGTTGAAGTTGAAAATTGTGAAGAAGCTCTCTATTTTGCAAACCTTGGTGCAGATATTTTGCAATGTGAAAAAATGACTCCAGAACAGTTGCAAAACTGCATTTATGAAGTGCGTAAAAGTTCTCCAGCAGTGCTCTTTTCTGCAACCGGTGGTGTTGGCGAAAAAAATATTGCAGAGTATGCCAAAGCAGGAGCTGATTTTATTGTAACGTCCTCTCCTTATCATGCGAAGCCAGCAGAGATTCGTGTTGTGATTGAGCGAGTGTAATGCAGACCATAGAGCAGATTTATACCGCTGAGGTTGAAGAAAAAAAGTCGACATTTTTAGCGTATCTTTGCCCAATGAGTGCATTTGAATCTTTACATGTAAAGCTCAAAAATGAACATCCCAAAGCAGCACACATCGTTTGGGCAAAGCGTTTTTATAATGAGTACCGCCAAGTGGTGGAAAATAATTCAGACGATGGTGAACCAAAAGGTACGTCTGGTCCACCCGTGCTTAATGTAATGCGCGGTGTTGAGCTCATTGAAGCGGGGCTTTTGATCGTGCGTTATTTTGGAGGTATAAAGCTTGGAACGGGTGGGTTGGTGCGAGCCTATGGAAGCAGTGCCAAAGAGGTCATTGCGCACGCTAAACTTGTCCCTTTTGTCTTTAAAGAGGTTCTTACATGTAAAACTGAGTATCCGCGCGTACCACGCTTTGAGCACTATACGTCAACACACAATGTAACGATTGTTAAAAGAGAATTTGAAAGCGATGGTGTGGTGTGGCAGTTAGAGGTGAGCGAAGAAGAGAAAGCGCAGTTTATGCTCTTCGCCCAGCCTTTTGAAAGAGATGGTTTTAAACTTTTATAGCTCGATTGCTTCAACATCAATCGAAAGGTTAACATTCTCATCAACGGTCATGCCGCCACCTTCAAGGATTTTGTTCCATGTCAGACCAAAATCTTTACGGTTAAGCTTGCCCTCTAATGTAAACCCAACTCTCTGATGCCCTTGAAAATCTTTAATGACACCATGAACCTTACTCTCTAAGACAATATCTTTGGTGACGCCATGAATGGTAAGTTTTCCATACACTTTGCCATCTTTCATTGAAGTCATGACAAAGTCAACCGTTTTAAACTTGTCAGCATCAAAAAAGTCGCTACTTCTTAGATGATCATCACGTTTAGTAATCCCTGTATCAATGGATGAAGCTTCAATTTTAGCACTGAGTTTATTGAAAACTTTTTTATCGGTGTCAAAGTCGATGTCAGCAGTGTAGGTGTTAAAGTTACCCTTTACGTTGGAGATCATCATGTGTTTGACTGAAAAACCAATGTTGGAGTGCGTGTTGTCGATAACAAACTCTTTCGCCTCTGCAAAAGAGAAAAGAAGAGCCAATGCCATAAGCGGTTTGTAGAGGTGTTTCATGTGTTATTCCTTTCCTAAATAGATAGGAAAAGTATAGTCGTACGTCGCTTATGGCTCTTAGATTATGTAAAAGTAATGTTTTAGTTTAAGAGAGTTTTTTGTGCGTATTCAAGCAGTTGGAAAGTACCAGCACTGCAAATTCCTGCAATCACACCCGCAAGCATGTCATCCCCGATAACACCCCAACCACCTTTCACATTTTGGTCAATTCTGCCAATTAAAGAGGGTTTCCAAATATCAAAAAGACGAAAAAATGCAAAGCTAAGGACAATTTGGACAAGTGTTCCTGAGCTTAGAATGAGTGCGATCCATACACCAACGACTTCGTCGATAACAATGCGTTTATCATCGTGTTCACCGCCATTGGCTTCATAAGCATTGATCTGTTTAATGCCCATAATCGTAAAGAGAATACTCAAAAGTACGAGCGTTTCCATAGAAACATACTGAATAATAAGTGCTCCTACAATAACAGCAAGCAGTGAACCCGCCGTTCCAGGAGCTTTAGGGGAGAGCCCTGTGTATAAAAAAGTCAAAAAAGCATTTGGCATAAGTGTCCTAAGTGAGTGAAGTTGTTTGATGTAAGCGCATCAGTTCAAGGTAAAAATCGCGTTCATCGTGTGTTTCTAAAAGTCCGCTATTAGGAAAAATAGCATCGTAAATTTTGCCAATATTGGCAAAACGATGTTTAAAGAGCTCACTCAAAAGAAGAGCTGAGATGTCTTTACGCATAAAAATGGCAGGAGGTAGCATACCTGCTTTTAATATTTCGAGTAAAGATTCTGCATGGTATTTGATATGATGATGTCCTCCATGCGGACAAGTGTTTGTACTTACCAAGGTCTTACATTCGTTACAATAGACAAACTCAGTGATAATTTCGATGTCAATATCCAAATCTTCGTAATGGTCCAAAATAGACTTCATCTCATTTTTATCGTAGTAAGCACCAATACCACTATGGTGTTGACCAAGTACAAGTTTGTTACACCCTAGATTTGAAGCACAAATAGCATCTAAAACAGCATTTTTATAACTGGTAAAGAGATAGGTGTTTTCAAAAGGAACGATGACCACTCTATTTTTTGGTAAATAGTTGTCGACAAAATATTGCAAAGCTTTCAAACGCAGATCATAAGAGAGGATATCTTGTTTGTAAGGTTTGAGCATAAAAATGACCAGCATATCGCACTTCTCAAGCGTAATACGAATAACGCGCTCATGCGCTCTATGAAAAGGTTTTGCGTTCATCATCATGGCAGAGACATTTTTTGCACCCAGTTGTGCTTTGGCATCGGCGATTTTATTTTTGACATTTTTAACATCATCAAATTGGAGTTCATACTCTCCACAAACCGCAATGTCACCAAGGCGTTTAAGAAATGTTTGCGTCTCAGGATTGGAGATGTCATACGTTCCAAAAATTTGCTCGATGCGTTTTTTCTTATCCACTTCAAAGACTTCATCGACAATAATAGTGCCTTTGATCTTGCCATCGACCATAAAATCAAGCGGCTCACCTTTGTAGGCGGTGGTGAGTACTTCTCTGTTTTTCTCACCCGCAGGTGCAATAATGAAAGGGAAGGGAAAAGGTTTTCCTTTGTAGTATCCACTCTCCTCAACCTCTTTGGCTTCTGCTTTATTCATCAGTTTATCTACAGGGTATAAAATGCCTTCTTTGGCAAGGCCAAGAGTTGCTATGAATTCTTTATCTAAAAAGAGTTGTCGGTTATTTTTTCTTGTTGATTCCATATTTCTTCCTTTTTTCCCATAGACTTTTGCGCGATATTCCTAATTTTTTTGAGAGTTCTGTGTCTGGAAATTTATTTTGGAAATTGAAAATGACATATTTAACATAATCATCAATACACAAAATATCACCTTGGTCTAATATCTTACTATCAGTGTTGATTTCGATTTTTGTAAAGTCACTCTCTTCGTTAGGATCAGTGCTACAAATAATAGCACGTTTACCTTCCAAGATGTTATAGACTTTTAGCTTTTCGCTTTTTTTAAGATTTTGAAGGTCAATAATGTAGAGTAATTCCTCACTTCCCGCACGTGCGATTTTCTCATACGCATTGCCTTGCGTTAAAGAGATAAACGTAAATGTTTCATTTTGAGACTGTGCGTAGTTAAAGACAAGGGCATCAGCGTGTTTTTGAAAATTGGTTTTGATTAAAATAGGAAATTTTGTTTTTTTATCAAGAGGCTCTAAATTAGCGCTGCTAAAAAGATTTTTGACATACTCTTTATACGTTTCATTCTCTTTTTTGAGGTTTTTAAAGTCACTTAAATGCTGAAGCTTACGAATCAATTCTTCAATCATAAAAGGCTTTTGGATGTAATCACACGCTCCTGCTTTAATCGGATTGGTGACGGTGTCATTACTGATATACGAAATCATCAAAATGATGATAGAAGAGCGGTGTTTTTCGATAACAGGGTAAAAATTTTGTCCTGAAATGTTGGTAGAGAGGAGTATGGCATCGTATTTTTCATCTTTGAGAGCATCTTTGATACTGGTAGCGATTTCACATAAATGTCCAATTTCCATCAACTTGGAGGCGATACTTTGTGCGAGGTAAATCTCGTTTTCAACGATTAAAATCTTCATACATTCTTCCAATCATAATATTTTAATGTAGTCGTTGCACTAACGGCAACACCTTCTTGTCGTCCGACAAAGCCTAATTTTTCTGTTGTGGTTGCTTTTACGTTCAGATGGATGGGAGAGATTGCCATAATGTCAGCAAGACAGAATCGTATTTTGTCTTTAAACGCACTCAAGCGCGGAAATTCTGCCATGATGGTAAGATCGCAATGTGTGATCTCAAATCCCACTTTTGCCAAAAAGGAACACACCTCCCTTAGAAGTAATTTTGAATCAATATTTTTATAACGTTGGTCATTATCGGGGAAAAGCTCTCCAATATCGCCCGCTCCAGCAGCTCCCAAAAGAGCATCGATGAGAGCGTGAATGGCTACATCACCATCAGAGTGCGCTTTAAAGCCTATGGTATCGTGAACTTGAACACCTCCAAGCATCATCACTTTACCTTCCTCATAAGCGTGGACATCAAAACCTTGTCCTGTAAAATGAGAAGAAGAGGGGGCTTTGAGACAGGGAATGTCGTTTATATCTTCTTTACATGTAAGCTTTTTGGCTTCAGGGTTGCCAAGCACATAAGCAACTTTGCCTCCCATCGCTTTGATAGCACTGCTATCATCGGTGTAAAGTGTTGATGTGTTCAGTGCCTTTTTCAATATATCGGTACGCGAGAGTTGAGGTGTTTGAATGAGTTTGACTTGATCGCGATTAATCGTCGTGCCTTCATAAACGACTGTATCGACAACGCTCAGATAAGGAACAACAATATCATTGTTTTCCATCTCAGATAAGATTCTCACAAGCATCTCTTGGTCGATACACGGACGCGCTATGTCACTTACCAGTACATACGGTGTCTTTACATGTAAAAGGGCATTGGCAAGAGATTCTTGTCTGGTAGCACCACCCTCTACAAAAGTGATTGTATCGCTAAACTTTCCAGCATAAAAATGTTCATCAGGTGTTGTTGTCACAATAATTTGCTTAAACGGAAAAAGCTGTTGGAGATTTTGAGTTGCAAAAAGCCATAACGGAGTATCATCAATGCGAAGCCACTGCTTTTTGACACGTTGGTTAAAGCGCGTTGAACTACCAGCCCCTAACATTACAAGCGCTAAATCGGGCAAACTTTGTCCTTTTTTCTGAAGTGTTACAATATTATACATTTTGAAAGCTTTTTTTTATCTTTTTTGTGTTAAATTCCGTGATCACTTAAGCATAGAGGTTGAAAAAATGTTAAATAAAGATGCAGTTTTAAGCGCGTTAGGTGGCGTTAAATACCCAGGTTTTGAGAAAGATATTGTGACATTTGGTTTTGTTAAAAATATCGATATTTCAGATAATAATGTTTATATAGAAGTTGAGATTGTCTCCTCAAGCAAAGAGGTTGCTGACGAATTAAAAGGTTCTATTGAAAAAGCTATCAAAGCAATTGGTGCAGCACGTGTTGACATCGTTGTAAAGCAACCTAAGGCTCCGGTTGAGAAAAGCAACTCACAATCAGGCAAAAACATGGCTCCGCACATCAAAAACTTTGTGATGGTAAGCTCAGGAAAAGGCGGTGTTGGTAAAACAACAACAACGGTTAACTTGGCGATTTCCCTTGCAAGTCAAGGTAAAAAAGTGGGGCTTTTAGATGCTGATATCTATGGACCAAACGTGCCTCGTATGATGGGTGTGGTTGATACGCATCCTGAAATTGTTGGACAAAAAGTAAAACCAATCCTTGCTTATGGCGTTGAGATGATGAGTATGGGCTCTTTGATGGAAAACGGTCAGTCACTCATCTGGCGTGGTGCGATGGTTATGAAAGCAATCGAGCAACTTCTTCGCGATATTTTGTGGAGTGACTTGGATGTTCTTTTCATCGACATGCCTCCAGGAACGGGTGACGCACAGTTGACACTCGCTCAAAGTGTTCCTGTGACTGCGGGTATTTGTGTCACAACGCCTCAACAAGTAGCGCTTGATGATACCGAGCGAAGCCTTGATATGTTCCAAAAACTTCACATCCCCATCGCTGGAATTATGGAAAATATGAGCGGTTTTATCTGCCCTGAGACTAATAAAGAGTATGATATTTTTGGAAAAGGAACCACCAAGCCTTTAGCTGAAAAGTTCGAAACAATTGTTATCGGCGAGATTCCTATAGAGCCTGCAGTTCGTGAAGGTGGTGACGCTGGAAAACCAGTGAGCTTCTTCCATCCTGAGAGTGAAACAGCAAAACGCTACCAAGCATCTGCTCGTAAACTTTGGGAGTGTATTGAAAAAGTAAATGAAGAGGGTGGCGCAAACAACGAGGCAATACAGCCTACAATGGGTGTTAATGGTGCACCAAGTGCTTGTTCAAGTATGAAAAAGTAAGGACTTAAAGGAGACGATATGGCATTACGCGTAACAATTGATGAAGCAGATTTTAAAACATTAGTCAAAGAGATTGAAGCACAAGAGGGATACCGTAAACCGATTGGTTTTGGTATCGCTAGAGTTGATCGTGGACAATTAAGCCCTGAAAAAATTTTACAAGCAACTTTCCCTGTTGTTAACTGGAATGAAAACTTTGGAAGTGCGGCTATTATGATAGCCGCACTTCAAGCCAGTGACGTTGAGGTGGATTTTTCAAGCAGCGAATTTGTCTATGATGTGAAAAAGAAGTTTGTTAAAAATGCGATGAATGCATTTACCCCGTATCTAAACCAAGCGATTGGCGAAGCCCATAAAAATGTTCAAGTGATTAAAACACTTGATTGGATCGCACAAACGGAGAAACTCAAAAAAGATTATCGAATTGTTTTCTTATTTGAAGATGATGCGCCTCTTAGCCCCGAAGCAGTTTATTTGAAACTTTATGCGCTCTCAAGTGGAAAAGCTCCGATTCGATCCTTAAACCTCTCTGGTGCGTTTGGCGTGTTGGAAAATGTTGCGTGGTCAATGGGACAGCCTATAGAGCTTGCATGGCTGAGAATGCACGAAGTTGAAATGAAACTTTTGGGTGAGTATCCGATTATTGAATCCGTCGATAAATTCCCACGTTTCTTATCGCATATTATTCCAGCCGACAATACGCGTATCTTAGACGCAAGTAAAGTACGTATGGGTGCGCAACTTCACGCGGGTACAACCATTATGCCGGGTGCGAGTTATGTGAACTTCAATGCAGGTACAACAGGTGCGGTGATGGTCGAAGGTCGTATTAGCTCTTCCGTTGTGGTAGGCAAAGGAAGCGATGTAGGTGGGGGTGCTAGTATTTTAGGTGTGCTTAGTGGAACCAATGGCAACCCTGTCAGCATTGGTGAAAACACACTGCTTGGCGCAAATTCGGTTACGGGTATTCCTTTGGGGGATGCGTGTATCGTAGATGCAGGTATTGCGATTTTAGAGGGTACAAAAATCGGGGTGCATGCAGGAGAACTTACTAAAATTATTGAAGCAAATCCAAAAGCAAAACTCAAAAAGCCAGGTAAAGAAGAATTACTTTTCTTTAAAGGTTTAGAGCTCTCAGGACTGGATGGTGTTCATTTCCGCCAAAATAGCGTTAATGGTATGATTATGGCAACACGCAGTAAACGCGAAATCAAGCTTAACAGCGAACTACATTAATATTTTTCAAGGAAGGATTTTTTAATCCTTCCTTGAAATCAAAGCGTTATTAAACTCTTCTGCCCATCTGAGTGAAACTTTTTCATACGTTTTATTGGCGACAGGGTCATCTTTTAAAATCCAATTTCCACATGTTGCGCATTTAGTAGCATAAGTTTCGAGTTGCGCTAAATCCATAGAATCTATCTCTATAAGTCGAGCCTTGCATTCTGCAATGGAGCATTTAAGCGAGCTATTCACAAAGAACTCCTTGTTTGGATATTTTGGTTCATTGTATCACAGCAAAAAAAGCTATTATGTGTAAATTATAAGCAAATAAGGCAGTTACGTCCACTCTCTTTGGCTTTATATAGAGCATCATCTGCGATTTTGATAATCTCCTGAGGTGTTTTTCCTTTAGCAGATAGGGCTACACCGATACTAACGGAAAGACGCTCTTTCTTTACCGTGGTTGATGACTGAAGCTCTTTGGGTGCTTTTTCAGGACGATTTTTATCGCGAATGGCAAAACCTCTTCTAAAAATATGTTCTCTTACTTCTTCAAGAGCCATAATACACTCTTCTTTTTTCTTTCCGTTGAAAAGAATCGTAAATTCTTCACCACCGTAGCGATATACTTTACCACCGTTTTTCACATGAGTCAGCTCTTTAGCGACCAGTTTTAAAACATCATCTCCTATATCATGCCCAAACTTATCGTTAAATTTTTTAAAAAAGTCAATATCGACCATGGCTATAATGTAGTGTGAGCCTAAGCGTAAAAAACGCTCCTCTAGAGCTCTTCGTGAGGGGACATTGGTTAGCGTGTCAATGTAAGCCATCCGATACGCATCGTGAACGAGTGCTGCTATGGCGATCCATGAGGCGACAAGGCAGAAGAGAACAAAATGGTTACTCTCTTGTAAAAATAGGAGTGGAACCATCTGCGCAAAAAGCATCCAAAAGGGAGCTTTTTGACTTTGGATTTCAAAGAGAAGGGAGATTAAAAAGACAAAAAGTAATGAAATAATCGCAATAATCAAAATAAAATCGCTTGCCTTTGAAAGCCCTTGAAGGCTTACATGTAAAATAGGCGTATCAAGTGCTTGCAAAAGTGCGGGTGAAAAGTATTTTAAACCAGCGTAGCCAATACCAAGAATTATCAACCCAATACTCGTACGAAGTGTTCCAAAAGAACTAAAAAGCCCCCTTTCTTGCAACGCATAAATCAAAAGATAACCAAGGGCCGTGATTAAAGGAGCGATATGCCAAAAGGCTTGGACGCTTAGTTTTGTAAACAGAGTGTTGGGGAAGGCTAAACAGAGTGTAAAAAAAAGTGGGAAGAGAAGCAAAACAAAGAGTTTGCTTTTGTTAAAATAAATGCTTAGAACTATGGCAATAATAAGAAAAACAAAAGTGCTTTGCCAGATGAAGTAGTAAGCATAAGTGGGGATAAGTCCAAATTTTATAACGAAAAGAGTTGAAAAGATCATCCCTAAACAGAGTGCATGAAAAGTAGAGAGAGAGTCTTTGAGTCGTTGCATTCCGTTTCGTTTCCTATTTTTTTGCGATTATAGCAAAATTAACTCATAATCCCATAAATCTCCCATAAGCGGTGCTTGAAGATGAGGTTTGCCTAAAAGTAATTTTACCACTTCAGTACTTTGAATTGAGGCAGCAAAGCACACTGTAAAAGAAGGGTTTCCTACTTTTTTTTCGACACCATCACCTTTTTGTGAGTAGAGAGGCTCAAGCAAAGCAGAAGTTGAAAACTGACTACTGTACCCAGCAATAGCGCCATGGACAAAAGGTTTTTGCTTATCATAGCAGAGTCTCGCAAGAAGGCATTTTAGATCAGGATTGTCAAGCGCATCAACGACAACATCGGCTTCTTTGATAAGATTTTCATCTGTTTTTGGGTCAAAAAAAGTTGTAATACTTCTTACATGTAAAGCAGGATTGATTTCTTCAAGTTTCTCTTTCAGTACTTCTGCTTTAAAGCATCCTAGTGTTTTAGGCGATGAAAAATTTTGACGATTCATATTATGTTCTTCGAAAACATCACCATCACACAAAATAAGATTCCCCACACCGATGCGCGTTAGCATTTCAGAAACAAAACCACCTAAGCCTCCACATCCGATGATAAGCACGGTAGAATGAAAAAGTCGGTATTGTTCCCCCGTGGAAATGGTCTTTTGATTGCGTTTGTATCGAAGCGGTAAAATATCATGTTTCAAAGCCATCTCTTCAACTTCTCTAAAGTTACATGTAAAGGTTTTCATTGCTTCAAACGTCGTTGTAAGTGGTAAGAAACCTTCGCCCAGATGACTTTTTAAAAAATCTAAAAGTTCCATAAGGACTCCTTTTCGGTGTATAATATTCTTGGTTTTATTTTATTTTTTAAAGGAATAACATGCATATTATACTCAATGCTTTTTCATTTTTGCGCGAGAAACTGAAAGTTCAAGGTATCGCGCATATTGAAGCGCCATACGAAGTGGTTCAAGGTATGCGTGTTAAAGAACTTATAGATAGCTTGGGGTTTCAAAACAATGAAGTAGAAGCAGTGTTTGTCAATCATACTGTCGTTCCCAAAGAGACGATTTTACAAGAGGGCGATAGAGTTGCTCTTCTCCCTCCAGGTACGCCTGGTTCTTACAGGTTACTCTCAGGGCTCAAAGAGCATTAATCAACCACCACCAATTTTTGGGAAGAGGGCGATTTCGTCGCCCTCTTTTAAATGATAAGATGGATCAACATGTCGTCCATTGACCATTAAAACACCCAGTGGCGATACACCCTCAAGCTCTAGCGCATCTACAACCATTTGTGCGGTTGTTCCTTTAGCATACTCTATTTTTTCATCCTTAAATCGACCATCTCGATATTGGGCAAAAAGCTTAACAGTGACCGTCATCATTAAAAATTCCAGAACTCATCAATCTCTTCACCGCTAAAGTCCCAGATAGCATTGTGAGGAGGAAGTGTTTCGTATTTCATAAACTCTGGTAATCTGTCATCTGCTTTACCAAGACCTGCTTTGATGTTAAATTCATGCTCTGTTTTAAGAATGGTTTTACCCAAATTAACAACATCGTCAATTGTGAGGCTACAACCAAAACGTGCATTGATCATATCAACGAGTGCTGGTAGACATTTTGGATCATCGAGTGCTGGGAACGCAACGAAGATACACATACCAGTACTATCTACCGCTGCAGTTGCAATTTGAAGGTTGCGCGCAAGTTCAACTTGTCCCTCTTTTTTGAGTGGATCAACATAACCACCACTGTTAAGAATGTTGGTAGCAACCGCATAACCTGAAGTATGGTCTGCTCCCATCGTTGAAGTCGCATACGTAATGCCTTGACCTTTAACAGCGCGTGGTTCATACGCAGGAATACCTTGACCTTTAACGGTTGGAACGTGTGTTAAACCATAAATTTTACCTAAAACATGTGTACCGCTTCCGATAATACGACCTATTGGTGTTCCTTGTGGCAAATCTTTTGATAAAAGCTCATACGCTTTTTCACCATCGCCATAAGCGACAATGCCAGCATCAACTGCAAGACCAAGTGTAACGCTCGCTTCAATAGAATCAACACCCAAATCATCCATAAGACCATCGATTTTTGCAATCATATCTAGATCTTTGATACCAAAGTTAGATCCAAGAGCCCAAATGGTCTCATACTCAAAACCTGATGTGAGGTAGTTGCCATCTTTGTCATTATAGACTTGTGAACATTGAATAACACAGCCTGCATGACAGCCATGGGTTGTTTTTCCACCTCTTGCTTTAATGGTTTCTGCCATTGTCTCACCACAGATGTTTTCAGCAAATTCCCAATTACCTTCTCTAAAGTTATGAGTTGGAAGACCACCTGCCTCATTAAGGATATTAACAAGAACGTTGGTACCAAATGCTGGTAAGCCTTGTCCACTGATTGGGTTTTCTTGAAGTGCTTTAGTGAAAATTTTACTTGCTTCTTTGAATTTCTCAGGATCAGCAATGGTTACTTCTTTATAATCTGCTGCATCAACAGTGATACATTTGATTTTTTTAGAACCCATAACAGCACCTAAACCACCACGTCCGTGACTTCTTAGCTTTCCACCAGGGTCTTTAACAGAGATGTTAGCAAGGTTCATACGCATTTCACCAACACGACCTATCGTCATCACTGCAACTTTTTTGTCATATTTTGCTGCCATTGCGTCCAATACGGCATAGTTGTCTTTACCAACGAGTTCTGGAACTTCAATGAATTCGACGTTGTTTTTAGTGACATGTAATTGATAAAAAGCGTTCTTTTTAGGCATACCTTCAATGATAAGCGCTTTTACACCTAGCTTTGACATAATTTGTGCACTGGTTCCACCAACGTTTGACTCTTTGATACCACCTGTTAATGGGCTTTTTGCTCCACACGAATTACGACCGCTATTAGAAGCAGATGTTCCTGAAAGAAGACCTGGTGCAAAAACAAGTTTATTATTTGGTCCCAATGGGTGACACTCTGGATCAACCTCTTTCGCAACAATAGTCGATGTTAATGCACGACCACCAAGTCCCATCCATTCTGTTGGAACTTCTTCAATTTTAAAACTAAGATTTGTCATGTTGACACGATAAATTAAATCAGCCATTTTAACTCCTTACATTTTGGTTATAAAGCCATAATATATCAAGTATATAGCATGAAAATAGCAAAGTCAAAGAAAGATTTTAAAACAAAAACATGCTTTTTTTGCATATCTTTTTTTACACACTTTAAAAAAATGTATTAAAATAAAGTAGTGGTTTTAAGCCACTACTTTTGAGGTTTGAGAGATTGAAGTTCGATGATACGAAGAATAATTGCAGAGTAGTATGGAATACTCTGAATTAAAAGAGTAAATGCAAAAACATAAATTTCAGTGATACGCGTAAAGTTTGTAAAGTAAAGCGCAAAGAATGAGATGGTAAGCAAAGTCGCTAAAATCATCTCATGACGAATAGGGCTTTTGTTGACTTTTTTAGTGTTGCCACCTTTTTCAGTACGTTTGAAAGGAAGTCCGTCTTTAACAAAACCATCGTAAACTGCTTTAAAAATAACAAGTTGCAAACTCATAGATGCAATCGCGCTTAACATGGTCTCTTTGACACTCATCTTCACTCTGGTGTGATACAAGATAAACGCATGCAAAATGTTGACCAAAAATGCGACTAAAATAGGAAGCGTAAGGGGTAGCGTTGGGATCGTTACACCTACAAAGATAATGAATGGAACCCAGAAAATATTTAAAAAGGCAGTTAAGGCACCAAAGGCATCGGAGAGCCAGAAGAACCAACCCGCCACAAAGTGATATTTTTGGTAAGGTGTTAAGGTTTTGGATGAAGGCATAAAATGACGCCAGTGACGTTTTAAAATCTGAATCGCACCATACGCCCAGCGATGACGTTGCGTACGGAAAGCTTCAACCGTATCTGGAAGTAGTCCCCAACCGTAGCGTCTATTTGTATAGTGCGCAGTGTAACCTGCTTCAAAAAGACGAAGTCCAAGCTCTGAGTCTTCAACAATGGTATAGGTTGTCCAGTCTCCTACTTCATGCATAGCAGAAAGTCTTGCCATAAGCATTGTTCCATGGGCTACGATGGCATTTTCTTCGTTTCGCTCAACCATACCGATGTCAAAGAAACCTGCATATTCTGCATTCATCGCTTGTTTGATGAGTGATTCTTTACCATCGCGGTGATCTTGTGGTGCTTGCACAAGAGCCACTTTAGGATCATCAAAAAGTGGAACAAGATCAACCAGCCAGTTTTCACCCACGATGTAATCCGCATCAATAACGGCTAAGATTTCGGCTTTTTCATTGGTATATTTAAGCGCTTCATTAAGAGCACCTGCTTTAAAGCCTTTACATGTAATGTTCAAGAAGACAAATTTTTCACCCAGTTTTTGACAATGTTCTTCAATAGGCTTCCAGTAAAACTCTTCAGGTGTGTTGTTGATAACGACCAAAACTTCATAATTGGTATATTTCATACGAGCTAAAGAGTCTAGTGTTTCAATGAGAACATGCGGTTGCTCTTTGTACGCAGGAACATGAATAGAGACAAATGGCACATGATCTGATTTGAGATTAAGTGGTGCTAAACGCTCAGGTGCGATTCCTAATGTACATTTAAAGAGTTCATTGATTTTAGCAAGCGTGATAATGACCAAAGGAAGCATCAAGATGATTCCCATCGTCCACATAATCCACATACCAAAGTTCATGTAATAGATAAAGGGATACGTCGCTGCCATTGCAATACCAAAGCCCATCGCTTGAGCTGCTGCTGCATACGTGATGGCATGGGCAAAGTTTACGCGTTGATTTCTCAAACCAAAGAATGTCAGCAGAATTCCAAAGAAAACGGAGCCTGCCATCTGATAACGCCAGAGTGGATTGATAATAGTTTGTTTAATAAAGTGAAATTTGGGTTGCTTATTGGTATCAAAAAGACCCCAGTACGGTCCAACACTTCCTTCGTGCACGCCTTTCCATGGTTGATCAAACGCTTCAACGATATTATACGTCCACTTTTCAGCCTTAGCCATCTCCAAAAAGCCTGTAATTGCGGCAATTTGATTGGTGAGTGTTGCTTCCGCTTTCTCGTTATTATAACCACTGCTTGGCCAACCAAACTCCCCGATGGTAATTGGTTTTTTAGGATACATTTTAGCAATGGCATCGTATTTTTCTTTCGCAAACGCCAAAGTTTGCTCTATTGGCACTTTTTCCCAATACGGCAAGATGTGCACACAAATAAAATCAACATGGCGCGCTAGTTCAGTATTGGTAAGCCAAACGTGTTGAACTTCCGCTGTTGTTACGGGAATACGTGTACGCTTAGAAACACGGTCAATATATTCATAGAGTTCATCAGGGGTCAAATCTGCACGTAAAAGAACCTCGTTTCCTACGATAATGGAAGAAATTCTAGGGCTGTACAGTTTGATCAATTCAAAGAGTGTTTCTATCTCAGCTTCATTGGCACCTTTATCTCCTGAGAGCCAAAGACCGACATCGACTTTAAGTTTAGTATCTTTTACATTTTCCAAAACATGTTTGGCATCAGAGATGGCGTAAGTTCGCACTTTTCGTGCAATCTGCGCGATTGTTTTCATGTCTTCTGCAATCTCAGCATCGCTCTTAAGGGCTTTCTCAAATCCACTGAATGGTGTGTAAGAAAGAGACTCGAGTTTTTCACCAATTTGAGGTGAAAGGACGATTTGGTCGCCGGATCTTGTCCATATAAGTATTTGAACAAGGGATGTGATAACGAGGGAAAGTAGAATATATTTGAAGTATTTCAACCGTATGCTCCGAAAAAAATTTCATAACTTTAGCAACTATAACGCTATTTCATAACGAATCGGGTGATTTTACAACAACTTTGTTTAAAAAAATGAAGCACTATACTTTACATGTAAATGTTTTCTCTTTGAAGAAGCTTTTTGGGATCGTAAAGCAATGTTAGGCAAATGCGTTTTACAACGTTTTTGACGTACTCTAAGCGAACTCTTTATCTTTTCAAGGGTTACGAAAGAAGTCTAATGTTATAATCCGCGAAAAAAGAAAGAGTATACATGGTCGAAGTGAACAACCTAACGATGCGTTTTGCGCATCAGCTTTTATTTGAAAATATCAATCTAAAACTTGATAAAGGTAAGCGTTATGGGCTTATTGGTGCGAATGGTGCGGGTAAAACAACCTTTTTGAAAATTTTATCACGTCAGATTGAGCCAACGAGTGGCAACATTTCTATTGAAAATGGATTACGTGTCGGTGTTTTAAATCAAAATCAATATGCGTTTGAAGAGTTTACACTGAAAGATGCCGTAATGTATGGCAATAAACGTCTTTTTGATGCCATTAAAGAGAAAGAGCATCTCTATGCTACAGGCGATTTTTCTGACGATAAAGTGAACGATCGTTTGGCGGAGCTTGAAATCATCTGTGCGGAAGAAGATCCAACCTATGAAGTGGACGTTAATATCGAAAAGATTTTAGCATCCTTAGGCTTTCCTGTTAGTGCGCAGGATAGTTTGATGAGTGAACTAACCGGTGGCGATAAATTTAAGATTTTGCTCGCCCAAGTGCTTTACCCCAAACCTGATGTTCTTTTTCTCGATGAGCCTACCAACAACCTAGACCTTGAGGCGATCTCTTGGTTAGAAGAACAACTTATTCGTCATGAAGGAACGATGGTTGTTATCTCGCACGATAGACACTTCCTCAACTCCGTTGTCACCAATATCTTAGATGTTGATTTTAAGAAAATCCGTGAATTTACGGGTAACTATGATGAATGGTATATGGCAGCGAATTTGATTGCAAAACAGCAAGAGATGGACAGAGATAAAAAACTCAAAGAGAAAGAAGAGCTAGAAGCTTTCGTTCGTCGTTTCTCTGCTAATGCATCTAAAGCAAAACAAGCGACTTCACGCCAAAAAAGACTTGAAAAACTTGACATTGCAGACATCCAAACTTCTTCACGTAGAGACCCAAGTATCGTTTTTCGTATGGGACGTGACATCGGCAATGAAGTTTTAGAAGTTGAAGGCATTGAAAAAAGCTATGGTGATCAAAAAGTACTTCACAACATCAGTTTTAAAGTTGAAAAAGGCGAAAAGATTGCACTTATCGGACACAACGGTGTGGGTAAAACAACTCTGTGCAACATCCTTATGGAGCAACTCGCTTCCGATACAGGCACTGTTAAATGGGGTGCTACGATTATCCCAAGTTACTTCCCTCAAAATACAACCGATATGATTACGGGCGATTCTCAGCTGTTTGAGTGGTTGCAACAGTACGATGAGAAAAAAGATTTGGATGAAATTAGGAAGTGTTTAGGTCGTATGCTTTTCTCAGGCGAAGAGCAAAAGAAAAGTGTCTCTCAACTTAGCGGTGGCGAAAAACACCGTATGATGCTCTCTAAAATGATGCTTCAAAAAGGTAACTTCTTAGTGCTTGATGAGCCAGATAACCATCTTGACCTTGAAGCGATTATTGCTCTTGGAGAGGGTCTGTTTAAATTTGCAGGTAATGTCATTTGTGTTACTCACGATAGAGAGCTTATTGACGCGTTTGCAAACCGCATCATTGAGTTGCATCCTGATGGAACGATGATAGATTTTAAAGGTGATTATGAAGCCTTTAGAGAGACGTATGGCAGATAATAAGCCTCTCTTTTCCATTGGTTCTGCTTTAGACAAAGAAGAGGGATGGCGTTTTGAGGAAGAGAAGTCTTCCTCTCCTTCTTTGGAGATCAAACTTCCTTGTAAACATTTTTTAGTGCAAAAAATGGAAAAACGTCAAGGTAAGCCTGTTTCGATTGTCGGTCCTTTTTTTCTTGAAAAAGAAGCGCTTGCAAAACTTTGTTCACTTTTGAAAAAAAAGCTTGGTAGTGGTGGTAGATGTAAAGAGGAGTGGCTTGAGTTTCAAGGCGAATGCCGAGAAAAGCTTAAGACGCTTTTAGTGAGTGAAGGATTTCGATTTAAGGGATAATTATGAGCTATGTACTAGGCGCTCTTTTACCTATTTGTTTGATTATCGTGGCAGGCTATGCGTTTAAGCATGCTAGTTTTCCTTCGGTTGATTTTTGGCCTAAAATGGACAAGTTCACCTACTATGTTTTAATGCCTTGTTTATTGGTCTATGAACTAGCAGTTGCTAAAATTGATTTGACTTATACGGTTAACCTTGTTCTGACATCTCTTGGCGGAATTTTTCTGATTTTAGTGATTTTAATCCTTCTTAACATGATTCTTCATTTTGAAAATAGGGCGTTTACCTCTATTGTTCAAGGAGGAATTCGTTTTAATACCTATGTTCTTTTAGCCTTGGTTAATGCTATTTATGGCGATAAAGGCTTAGTTTTAGCTGCCATTGTCATAGCCTTTGCTATTCCGTTTATCAATATTCTCTGTATTTCTGTTTTTGCAATTTTTTTACGCGATGGTAAATTTTCGTTACGCTCTTTTTTCAAAACAATTGTGAAAAATCCTTTGATTGGCGCTTGTGTTATTGGTGGACTTATCAATGCGAGTGGTATTCCAATGCCTCTTTTTATTTTAAAAAGCATCTCGATTATTAGCCATGCCGCTTTGCCTATGGGACTTTTATCGGTAGGCGTAGGGTTGGAGCTTAAATATTTGAAGCATGCTAAAAAAGAGTTGGTTGTCTCAACCGTTGCCAAGCTTATTTTATTCCCAATGATCGCCTATGGTTTAGGTCTTTTGTTTGGGCTTAATGGCATCAGCTTGAGCATCGCTATTATTTTTGCTTCGATGCCAACGGCTACTTCTTCGCATATTTTGGCACGTGAACTTGGAGGCGATGTCTCATTAATGGCTTCCATTACAACACTTGAGACATTAGCATGCGTGGGGACACTTTTTTTAATCGTTCCGCTTTTATAGACTAAAATCCATTTTAAAACGTTCTATCTCAGCACTTTTACCAACCACAACTAAAATATCACCAGCATCAAGTTTATGGTCATGCCCTTCGGTACTGAAGATAAACTCTTTTTTGAGCTCTTTATCGTGCAGACCAATTAAAAGCATATTGTAGTTTTGTGTTGGATAGCAGGTTTGTAACATAAGTCCATTGAGAGGCGAGTGCGCACTAATGGTGATCTGCTCCATATTAATGTCTTCTTCTCCAAAAATCGTAGCATCAATGACTTGCATGACTTCAGGTTGCGTAATGAGTTTATAGATTCTTTTCCCACAAATCTGATAGGGATCTAAAATGGTACTTGCTCCTGCAATTTCAAGTTTATGAATCGCATCTTTGGTATGTGTGGTTGCAATAATCTCTACTTTTGGGTCTAAGGAACGAATAGAAAGGGTTAAAAAGACATTTTGCACATCTTCTTCAAAGAGTGTAAATACAAATTTGACATCTTCACCAATACCTAGACTTAACAGTGTATCATCATCGCTGTAATCCGCCACCAATAATTCAAATCCAAGTTTTTTAGCCTTAGGAAGTAAGGTGGGATCATTATCGATACAGATAAATGCGTGCCCTTGTGCTTGAAGTCGTGCGCCGATCTCAATGGCTGAACGGCTAAATCCAAAAAGAAGTATTTTGTTTTCTCTCATTTTATACTCCTTTTATCATTGAGTTTGCGAAGGACATTGATATGGTGTTTTCTTCCCATGATAATAAGCATATCGTGGCTTTGAAGCTCAAAATTGGCAGCAGGATTGAAGTAAAAAGGAGTACGTTCTTCTTTGCGCAACACCCCAAAAAGAAGTAGTCTTTTCTCTTTAAGCCCTAGTGATCCAATAGGCTTGTTGACAAAACATGAGTGCTCATGAATAGAGATAATGTCAAATATAACCCCGGTATTCTCTGTGAGCATTTCATCAAGAGCGGCATAAGAGATAGGTTGATCAATATATTGAGCACCCATGACGCCAATTGTTTCATCGGCGCTAAAAGCGTAATTTGCGCCTGCTAAAAAATACTTTTTTTTATGAGTGTTTTTAATGACGCGAGCGATAATAATAATTTGCTTACTTAAACTTCGAGCTGTTAGTGTGATAAAAACATTAAGTTCATCGCTGTTGGTTGCACAAATAATCTGTGCGGCGCGTTTACCCACGCCCAGCGAGCCTAGGATTCTACTTTTTGATGCATCTGCAACAATGCCGATAAGTCCTCTTTGTTGTGCGAGTTTGATTTTTGATTCGTCATTATCAATAATAACAAGCTTATAGCCATCTTCATGGAGCATTTTAGCCACCACTTCGCCGACTCTTCCGTAACCGCAAATAACAATGTAATCTTCAAGCTTTTCCACATCAGCAAAAATGCGACTCTCTTTAAGTTCAATGAGTTTGCTTTGAAAGGAGGAGACAATGATGGATGTTAAAAAGGCAAGAATGGCAACACCTAAAATAATGAGGATCATAGCGACAATCATGCCCTCTGTGGTCACAGGGACAATGTCGCCATAACCAACCGTTCCCATCGTTACAATTGCCCAATAGACAGCATCAAAAAGAGTGTTGATCTTAGGATTTTGGTGTGTTTCAAAGATATAGATAGCAGAGCTTCCTGTAAAAATGACAAAACTTGCAAAGGTTGCTAAGGTAAAGAGCTCAAATTTCTTTTCGGTGATGATTTCCGTAAATGTTTTCATGCTCCTTGCATAGCGAAAGAGTTTAAAAATCCTAAAGAGAAGAAAAATCCTTAAAAAACGTAAAGGTCGGTAACTTGGTAGAATAGCCAAAAGATCGATGATAGCCAGAGGAGAGAAAATGTATGCTAACTTTTTCTTTACAATGGCAAACAGTGTGCGTCTGAGTGAAAAAGGTAAGTCATTGTTGGTTGCTTGTTCATAGTGTTCTAAGAATATTTTATGGCTATCTGAATAGATCCAAAAGCGAAGTAAGTATTCAATAACAAAAACAATCAAAGAAAACTGAACGAACATATCAAGATAAGCATGTCCCTCAGGATTTTTAACTTCGTAAAGTAAGAAAAGAACACTAAAAACAACAAGCAGAACCATGAAAATATCGAAATAGAATTTGAGTTTAGAGTGTTGTGCTTCTAAAAGTGCCTTGCAAAATTCTTTTGAGCGATGATACTTTGGGGATGCATCTAAAAAATAGGCAAATCGAACAAGAAGGGTCGTAATATAGCCCATTTTAAACCTTTGAAAAAGTATAAAAAAGCCTTTACATGTAAAGGCTAATAACCTGCTTTTTTCAGCAGTGCAGCGATCTCTCCCACTTCAGGAAAGCGTTCTATGGGTGTGCCAATTTTTTCCGTTTTGGAAAAAATAACAATATCGTCAACGACAACATCAAAAAATCCGCCCGTTTTTGGGGAAAGGGTTGTTTTGGCATTTGGATAGGCACTTAAAATTTCATCTTTCACACGGAAAGCTCGTGGCATATATCCTCAACGTGTACAATAATAGATAACAACGTTCATCATTTTTCCTTAGGTTTCTTTGGTATGTTCCGTTTCTTCTACAAAGAGGGTTGCATTCATGCAGGCATCATAAAGTTGTTCGGCGTTAAAGCAAGGGTAATGTCCAAGTGCTTTAATGGTCGTTTCCATGTCACATGAATGATTCATCTGCGTTGCAATATAGAGCAATTCACCTAAAAATCCTTCATGGGTGAGAAGGGCTTTTTTAATCTCATCATCCAGATGGACATTAGCTAAAAATTCTTCCATTGAGATATTGAGGTATGCGTCAATTAAAGAGAGACTTCCTGTTAAAAAGGCTTTATTGGCAAGCTCAGCTTTATTGCACGCAAGGGCTAACTCTTCCATTGTTTTGGCTCGAAATTTGACATTATTAAAAAGTTCATCTCCAAAAGGACGATGGTGTGGTTCTCCATACAAAAAGAGCCCGAGCCATGAAAGAATTTTTTGCGGTCCCAAAAGAGTCACCATCTGTTTAATAGATGTTATCTTTTGTTTGAAATGGTAAGCCCCAGAATTGACATGGCGTAAAAGGTTATAGACAAGATCAGGACATGTTGCAAATTTGTTGGATATATAAGTGACATCGTTGTTTTCTTGAATGCAATTGATAAGTCGAATCGCATTGATGGTGTTAGGTTCAATCTTTTGGCCACTCAAAATAATAGGTTTCTCAAAAAAGTAGCCTTGAAAAAAGAGAAAATCGAGTTTAGTACACACTTCATACTCTTCGTGAGTTTCAATTTTTTCAGCAAGAAGAGGGATATTATATTTTTTGAGTTTATGAATGGCAGCTTCTAGCTGGGGAATTCCAATGGCTTGAATGTCTACTTTGATCATTTCAGTGTAAGGGAAAAGTGGTTCATAGTGTTGTATTATCAAATCACTGCAATCAAAATCATCAAGAGAGAAACGATAGCCCAAAGAGTGTAAATATTTAACGCGCTCATACAGCGCTAAAGAGACTTTAGTGTGCTCTAAGATTTCAAAGCCAAAATACTCTTTTGGAAGTAGTAAAACAGCATCGCTAAACAGCATCGTTTCATCAACATTGATATACCCCATCTTGTGTCCGATGATAGGTGTAAGACCTATATTGTGAATGAGGTTAACGATGACGCGAGCGGTCGCTTTGGCATTGTCTTGAAATGTCGCAACATTGTTAATTTCGCAGGAACGGTAAAGAAGTTCATACCCAAAGCATACACCCTCTTTATCAAAAATAGGTTGTCTACCAACGTAGGTACTCACAAAGCGCTCCTTTTTTATTATGGTATAGAGTTCCGCAAGAACTCTTGATACGTTTTTGAAGCAAAGCTTCAAAAAACTACGTTAACACTGAGTTTTCTTCGGCAGAAAGCCCATGCACCTTTGGTACTTAGAGTTCTTTTCAATTGAGTTTTGAAAGAGCTCTTATTGTCTAACAGAAAAGGCTATTTTTTACTTTTTTTCTCATCTTCAAACTTGATATTGATCATGCCACAAAACTTTTTATCTTTGTAATAGTGTACCATGTATGTGGTTTCATCTTTATCAATTGCATACGTTTTAACAAAATCTTTTGGTTCAACTTTAATACCACCTTCACTCACAACACCCTGTTTTGAAAAACCGATGATGTTAATGCGGTAGCCATTGATTGGGTCAATTTGAAAACTGTTTTTAGCACTAATCAGTGAACCAATTTTTGCTGTTGTTTTCTTTCCATCAATGAGGAGTCCTACTTCATTCAAAGAGTGTTCAAACTCAATAAAATCAGGTTTAAGCGTAGAAACAAGAATGTTTCCATTCATGATTTTGTATTCATCTTTCTCTTTAACAACTGCAATTAAAGGATTGTTACTGCTGTAAACTAATTTATCTTTACTCATTGGAAAAAATTTAATATAAGGTTTTAGCGTTGAAAGATCTAACATGATTTTGGTAGGAGGAATTTCCAACATACCCTCATCGTGAAGAAGTTTTTTGATGTTCTCTTCTGTGAGATCAAATGAGCGTGAATATTTAATATTCATCACGTTCATAAATTTTTCAATGGTTTTGAGTTGATAAAAGACTTTTTGAGAAAGGTTGGTAATATTTTTACTGGTTTCAATCGCAAAAGCAGGCTTGTTGTTTTGGATGGAAAAGAAAGTTAAGCTTTGTTGCATCGCTTTGTCTTGCGTTTTTGTATTGGTATTTTTAACGTTAAACTCATGCACATCTTCAATCAGCCCAACGTTGGTCTCTTGATTGACTTTTGTAGCAATATCTGCAAGATTTCCGTATTTTGCATTAGGAATTTGTTGCTGATCAATGATGGTTGCTTGTCCCCAGGCTTTTTGATTAAAGTTTTTATCGATATTTTTATCTCGGTAAAAGCCTTGACCATCGTGCAAGTTCAAAGTGAGATCTACTTTAGGGTTCAAAATAAGCTTTTTTACCTCAGAAACAGTATCAAAATCTTTATCTTTGGTTTCAATTTTGGCAAATTTACGGTTCATATCACCATTGATGCCACGAGAGTTTTTGACAATGCTGTCAAAGTTAAGGTTTGGAACGATCCAAAGGTTACCACTTTCAATTTTGTAATACCTTGATAAAAGCATCGGTGCAAAGTAGCCTCCAGGTTCATCACCATGAATTCCTCCCACAATTAAAAGGGTACTTCCCTCTTTGCCGCTCTCTTTCTTAATCAGAGAGTAATGTAAATTAGCGCTAAACGCATACGTTGAGAGTAAAAAACAGAAACCTAGGAACACTTTTTTCATTCGTTATCTTTAATAAGTATTTTTTAAAATTTTTCCAAAGATATTAGCAAAAGGGAGATTAAACTATGCCCAAAAATAGAGTTATGAGCGTAACTTATCTTGTAGTATGGTAACAAAATTTTCAAAACTTGGTAGATTAAGATGCGATTCGCGCTGTTTGATTCCCCACATGGACTCAGGAAAGTGTGAATCTTCCTCAAAACGTGCCATGATATGGATATGAAGATGCGGTACATAGTTACCAAACATCGCAATATTGATCTTTTTAGGGTTATAGTAAAAACGCATTGTTTCTTCAACAATGAGCATGGCTTTTAAAATGGCTTCTTGCGTTTCTTTATCGCAATCACTGAGCTCTTTGTAGGGATGCTGGGTAAAGATTTTCACCCAAGGAATGAGAGCATTTTCTTTTTCAATGTAAAAGTATTCATTTTCATAAAGTTTTTCTGACATTATTTCTCCTTAAAACGGTGTTTATAAGTACACTTTTGGCATAAATTTTCAACAGCGTGATGACGTTTAAATCCCTCTATAATGGCTTTTGTTCGAGAGGTATTTAAAATATCACCCAGTGAGCTTACATGTAAATCTCCTAGTTCAATGACACCATCTTTATCAAGACAGCACGGAACAACTTTCCCATTGCTCAAAATCCCAATGTGTGAACTAAGCCCTTGGCATGTACCATCGCTTTCATGTTGCAAATGAAGGCTTGGCCACTCAAAATAGTCATCAAAATGGAGCAGAATTTTTTCGCCCAATCGGATGGAACGAGGTTTTTGCTCATAAATCGTCTTTACATGTAAAGGTGTGTGAAAGATATTTTCTAAATAAGAAAAGAGTTTTTTATTGAACGTTTCTTCACTGTGAGCTTCGTCCATATTCCATAAACGCAGATTGATGAAAAGGTCTTTGTTATGCTCCACTTTCAACGCACATAGCTTCATAATAGGTTCCATATAGGCTTCAAATGAGAGTGGCAGGGCGTTTTTATTGTAGCTATTGAGTGAAATGTTGATCTGTTTGATGGCAGGATGGAGGAGGGTATGAAGATCATGTTTGCTCAAATAATAACCGCTGGTTGTGAGCATGACTTTAAAATTCTTTTTACATGTAAGATCCAAATACTCTTTCAAATTGGAAAGTGTGAGTGCATCACCGCCTATATGGTAGGCAATCTCTTTAGTATAAGGTGTTAATTCATCCAACACATGTTCAAAAAAAGAAAGTGACATGCTCTGTGTTGGAAGTGTTTTAGGCGGGCAGAAACTGCATGCGAGCCCACAAATATTGGTGAGCTCGACATAGACGCGGTAAAATTTCATCATTCTCTTTAAAAATCAGTTTTGAGCTCAGTTGCATCAACCATAGAGGCTTGAAATCGTTTGCTGCAATTACGACCACTGTCTTTAGCATTGTAAAGGGCGATGTCTGCAAACTTCACACACTTCCACAGTGAATCAGAATCGTTAGGGAAGATTGATGCACCGACACTAAGTGTTTTGTAGAAGCTTGCTCCATTGTGAGCTTGTATAGGTGATTTTTCAAAAGCAAGACGTATTTTTTCTGCTATTGCAAGCACCATCGCTTCTTCACATTCGTAGAGTAAGACCAAAAATTCCTCGCCGCCAAAACGGAAAGCAGTATCGGATTCGCGGATGTTTTCTTTCAGTACTTGTGCGAGTACTTTGATTGCCTTATCGCCTACATCGTGTCCATAAGTGTCATTGACCATTTTAAACCAGTCAATGTCGATCATCAAGATGCCATAAGCAATGCCATTGCGTTTTGCTTGAGAGAGTGCTTTTTCGATGTATTCATCCAAATATTTACGGTTATAAAGCTCTGTGAGAGCATCGGTTGTTGAGGAGACTTTTAAAATCTCTGTCAAGTTTTTGCTGACTAATTCTGGACGCGCAGCATCAATATAGTTTTGAATTTTTGGCAATTTTTCTTTGATTTGGGCAAGTTCTTCTTGGGATTTTGCCCATATTGTAAGCAAGAGTTCAAAATCGCTGGTGATCAAATAAGGGATACACAAGTGGAAAGCAGATGTGGCACACAATCCACAAATATCACGAAATTGCTCTGAATTGACGGTTTGTTTAGTGCGTAGTGCGCGACAGTTTAGATTGATCGTGCGTTTTTTGGAAGAAGCATCAAACACAATGCTCGGATGAATATCATTTTTCCCTGATTCAATCAAGATAAAATCTTGAAGTCCCACATCATTTTGTAAAATAGAACCAATTCGTTTATAAACTTGTTCTTTGTCTTCATCAAATTCAATGGTACGTTTGAATTGGTAAATGTCAGAGAGTTCATGCACAATGCTTTGCGTCTCAAGCAGAAGATCGGGTTGATGGTTAGGCGAAAGTGCCAAAAACTTTTTAACAGTAACTTCAATATCTTTCAGCGTGTCTTCAAGTTTATCGAGCAATGAGTTGAGCCAAAATTTAACATCTTGGTACTCTTTATCATTGCTAGAACAACGTACACGTCTAACATACTCGCCTTCTTGGGCTTTTTTCATAACAAATTTAATAGAATGGAAAAGCTCCATAAGAGGCTGCATAGAGCGGTTAATAATGACAAAAACCAACAACATGATAATAATCGAAATTCCCAAGATCGTTAATGAGGTTAGGATACCATTGGTACGTACTTCACCAATATCAAAAACGATGCTAATAGCCCCTAATACATCACCTTCTTTAGCATTATGGCACTGCATACAGTTGGGTATTCCATGCTCTTTGGCAATATAAGGCGTTGTAACGCGTAATTTTGCACTATGCGCATTCTCTTCGCTCTGTTGTTGTACTTGACCACTTTTCAAAGCTTGTTCGTCAATGCCATCGCGCATGACTTCGTTATTCAACCCTTTGCCAAACTGATTGACAACCGATTCACTACGTACGATCCAAAGGGCATCGACTCCTTTGGCGGTACTAATCTTTTTAAGGAAAAACTCTCTTTGGTCCATTGTGCCACTAAGCATGTGAGCACTAAGGCCATCTTGTACTAAGTTAGAAATGATTTGCGCTTTTTCCTCCGCATTTTTGATTCCAATATTTCGGATTGAAAGTGCGGAAATTACCATTAAGATCATAAAAGAGATAAAAATGGTTCCTACAATGACCAAAGAGAGCTTTTTTTGCATTACGCTTCCTTACATGTAATTATTCTACAGTGACACTTTTCGCTAAATTTCGTGGCATATCAACATCGTTTCCAAGGCGAATAGAAATTTCTAAAGCAAGAAGTTGCGTGATGAGCATCATTTCAAAAAATTCGCCCATCATGTGATCATGGGATTTTGTTTTAATGAAATCATCGGCTAACTCAAATGGTTCTGGACTGATGATCAGCAGGGTAGAATCTCTAGCTCCTAGCTCTTCGACGTTGCTTTTCATTTTATCGTACAGAAGATTTTTAGGCATTAAGGCAATGGTGAAGAGTTCACTGTCCGCAAGGGCTATTGGGCCATGTTTCATCTCGCCTGCAGGGTAGCCTTCCGCATGAAGATAACTGATCTCTTTGAGCTTTAAAGCTCCTTCTAGTGCGAGCGGATAGAAAAGATCGCGACCAATAAAAAAGAAACCGTGTCCGTGCAAATAACGCTTGGAGAGGCGGCGAATTTTTTCATGGGTTGTTTCATTGACTTTTAGAACAAGAGGTATATGTAAAAGCGCTGCAATTTCACTTTGGAGTGTTGTTGCATCGATGTTTCCTTTTCGCTCGCCAATAAAAAGCGTTAAAAGCCAAAGGGTAATCACTTGCGTTGCAAAGGCTTTCGTGCTTGCCACACCTTTTTCAATGCCAGCACGCGTCAAAATAGTCATATCGGCAGTTCGCACGATGGAAGAGTTGTCTACGTTACAAATGGCAAGTGTTTGCATGCCGCCACGTTTTGCCATTTTAAGGGCTTCAAGCGTGTCTGCCGTTTCACCACTTTGCGAGATCACAATAAAAAGTGTTTTAGCATCTAAAAGAGGCTCTTTATAGCGAAATTCACTGGCAATTTCTACATTGCATCGAATCTTCGCCAAGCGCTCGAACATATAACAAGCACTTAAGGCCGCATGATAACTCGTACCGCATGCGCAGATTTTAATGGCGTCAATATTTTTAAGATCAAGTGAGGTGAGTTCATCTAAGACAACAGAGTTACCTTTGATGCGACCCATTAGTGTTTCACCAACAACCAAAGATTGCTCGTAAATCTCTTTTTCCATGAAATAACGATACCCATCTTTTTGAGCAGAGAGTTTATCTTGTGTGAGTGCTTTAAAATCAAGATGCTGTGGTACAAAGTTTTTAAGAAGGGTAATCTCTTGATTTTTTGCCCAACCGTATTCGCCGTCTTCTAGATAAACAACCTCTTTAACAAGCCCTATGAGTGGTGCATCAGAAGAGCTAAAAAAGACTTCGCCATCATTGCTTTTGCCAAGGAGTAGAGGAACGGCATTTTTAGCAAAGAAGATGACATCGGGTTCTTTTTTGCTAATTAGTAAGATGGCATAAGCGCCATGCAAAGAGGTGATGGTTTTTTCAAATGCTTTAAAACTGTCACCTAATTCTCTTACATTTTTTTCAAAAAGGTGAACGGCAACTTCGGTATCGGTCTGGCTTAAAAATTTCACACCATCTTTTAAAAGTTCATCTTTGATCTCTTTGTAGTTTTCGATGATGCCATTGTGGATGATATAAGAAAATTCACCCCAATGAGGATGTGCATTCGCTTCGGTTGGTTTGCCATGCGTTGCCCATCTTGTATGTCCGATGCCTACACCAAAACCAGATGAAGTAAAGTTTTCGACTTTATGGTCTAAGTTAGTGAGTTTGCCTGTGGCTTTAAATGAGGTGATGTCGCCATCTTTAAGTACAGCAATACCTGCTGAATCATATCCTCTGTATTCAAGTTCTTTTAGCCCACTGATCAAAAAATTGCGTTTTTCTTTGGTTCCAATATAGCCAACAATTCCACACATAAACGTTACCTTTTTAGTAAAAATAATCTAAAATATTTTCTCCATTGTTGCATAACCCGACTGTTTTTTCGATTAAAAGTAGGTTTCTCGTCCTGTTCTTAATGGTTTGGATTTTTGCCATCGCGATATCAATGCCATGTTCGTCAAACACACTCATCATGTATGCCATAAGTCCGTGTTGATTTTTAGTATTGACATGCATAAGCGCATACGACTTGGAGTGTTCGCAGTTGATGTCGATTTCACCTTTGAGAATAGTTGGTTTTTTGAGTGTCACCTTCTTGCTCATATCAAAGGAGTTGTCGATAAGTTCACGGATAAGTTCAATATCGTTTTCAGTGACTTTTTCATTAAAATCAATTTGGAAGAATTTCTTGCCATCAAAAAGTTTGTAAATATCCATCTGAACAAGATCAAGATAAGAGAGTTTCCCTAAAAGGTAACCGATGTTAAAGCTCCTACCTCGAATAACCGTGATGCTCAGGTGCGAGTCGTTGCTGATCTTATAGCTGTAATGATCATCTCGGGTCTCGTCAGCTTCTTTGACAATGCGAACAATCGCACTTGGTTTTTGTTTGAGGAAAAAGAAGTTGGATTGTACTGAGAGTGTTTTTTTCTGAAGTGATTTAGAAAGTGCTAAAAATTCAGGACTTTTTTTAAGACTATTCTCTTTACGAAGGCGTTTGGTTGTCTCATCAATGAGCTCTTCTTTATCGAACATATCAAGACTATAGTTGTAAAACTCGCGAAGCAGTTTTGAGATAAATCCGGTGTAGATATTGTCGTTTACCGCATTGGTATCGGCATACGTGAGAATGTAAAGCATTTTTAAAATCTGTGGGCTTTGAAGTTTGGAGATAAATGCCAAAATCACTTTTTCATCGTAGATGTCTTCACGGTTTGCGGTGTTACTCATAAGGGTATGGTACTTGATAAGCACAATTCCCGTTTCAATGGCTTGTTCTGAAAACTGTAATTTCATAGCGTAAGCTCTAAATATTTTTGCTCCAAGTTCGCTGTGGTCGCCTTTTCTGCCTTTGCCAATGTCATGAATAAACGCGACTAATTTCATTAAAGCGCGTCCTTCAGGGCAGAGGTCATCAAAAAGCGACTTGATAAACGGCTCTTTGATGTTTTCTAGGTGATAGAGCGTATGTAAGGAGTGGATGTCCACAGGCAATTTGTGATAACCATCAAACTGTGCAAGGTTGAGAATTTGGCGAAACGGTTTGATGAGTTGTTGTAAAAGCGATGCTTCATAGAGTAGGCTAAAAAGTGTATAAAGATTTGGTTGGAACAAAAGCGCACGGAACTGTTTGTAGATTTTCTTTGAGTTATGCGATGTGTAATGGCAATTTTTGATGTAACTCACATAGCTGATGTCAAAACTAAGCTTGGGGTCGTCAAACTGCTGGAGTTGCTCTAGGACAACGCTGAGGCTTGGACTTGGCATTTTCAAAGAGGCAACGACACAGTTATCAGCAACATATAGCCCTTTTTCAATACGTCCTTTTTTGAGTTCGCTCAAACGTGTTGGATGGCTCAAAATGGAAGCGGTAAGTTTGCGCATAAAGATTTTACATGTAACGTCAATCGTGTGCATTGAGGCCATCGTACGAGAGGCGAGTTGCATCTGCGCATTTTTTAAAACTTTGTTTTGAAAGCCTAGTTTTTGTGCAACCTCAGGAATGAACTCTAGGTTAAGAACATCTTGCTTCTTTTTGGCGCTTAGATGAAGAGCCGAACGTACACGGTATAAAAATTCTAAAGAGCTTCGAAATTCTTTGTACTCTTCTTCATTGATAATCTCAGGCACGCGGTCTCTAATGCGAATGCTTCCAAAGAGGATTTTGCAAATCCATGAAAGGGTATTGGCGTCTCTTAGCCCTCCGACACCTTCTTTGATGTTAGGCTCCATGCTCATAGGGTGTTTGGCACGGCGTTCTTCATTGGCTCTTACGATTTGGGAAATGACCTCTCTTTTTTGCCATTTTTGAATCTTGAGCAGTTCTCGCTCTGTCTCCATCCATAAAAGCTTTGATCCGCATAAAAAACGAGATTCAAGCATGGCGGTTTTGATGGTCAGATCTTCATTGCTAGCGGGGACTAACTCTTCCAGTTTGTGAGTACGGTGCCCTAACTTCATGCCCGCATCCCAAGCGAGGTAAAGCATAGACTGGATGAGGGGCTCGATGTTATAGCCAGGCACAGCTTTGTAAACAACCATCAGGTCAATGTCGGAATAAACACATAACTCTTCTCTGCCATAACTTCCCATGCCAACGAGTACCACGGGGATGGAGTTGACAAAAGGCATGTAGTTGCCAAAGTATTTTCGCAGCGTGTATTTGTAAATAAGAATGATAAATTGGTCAATTTTTTTGGCATGTTTAACAAGGAAGTCTTTACCTTGATTTTCGACAAAAATCTCATTGAGTGAGCCAAGATAGCTCTTAATATGCTCTTTAATCAGCTTTGATATTTCAAAATCATCGGCGTTTTTGTCAATAAGGTCTTCAATAATTTCTTCGATTTCCATTATTTTTCCTAGTTTCATGTTTCTGTAAGTTATAATACTAAAAAAGTGCTTGGTTATAACCAAAATAAGTGATGAAGTTGTGACCATAGAGCTTTACATGTAAAGGAAAAAAATGATGCAAAAACCCTATCTAAGAGCTTTCCCTGACGCGAATGGTTACTTTGGAAAATTTGGTGGAGCGTTTTTACCACCAGAGCTTGTAGAGCAGTTTAAAAAGATTGAAGAGGCGTACTTGACCATCGGCAATTCGCACAATTTCATTCGAGAACTTCGCGATATTCGCAAACATTATCAAGGTCGTCCCACACCGGTGTATTATGCCAAACGTCTTAGTGAACATGTAGGAGGGGCACGTATTTACCTTAAGCGTGAAGATTTGAATCACACGGGAGCACACAAGCTCAACCATTGTATGGGCGAAGCTCTTTTAGCCAAATATTTAGGCAAGAAAAAACTTATCGCTGAAACGGGAGCTGGGCAACACGGCGTGGCACTGGCTACTGCAGCGGCGTACTTTGGCTTAGAATGCGAGATTCACATGGGTGAAGTTGACATCGCTAAAGAGCATCCAAACGTGGTTCGTATGCGTGTTTTAGGTGCAAAAGTGGTACCTGTGAGTTTTGGCGCTCGTACCCTTAAAGAAGCGGTAGATTCAGCGTTTGAGGCTTACCTTAAAGATCCCGAAAACAGCATTTATTGCATCGGCTCTGTCGTAGGGCCGCACCCTTTTCCTAAAATGGTACGTGACTTTCAAAGTGTCGTAGGCATTGAAGCTAGAGAGCAATTTTTAGAGATGACAGGAAACCTTCCTGACAACTTGGTCGCCTGTGTCGGTGGCGGTAGTAACGCTATGGGACTTTTCTCTGCCTTCATTGACGATCCATGTGAAATGTACGGCGTCGAACCCGGTGGTAAAGGGACAAAGCTGGGTGAGCATGCGGCAAGCTTAACTTATGGAAGTGAAGGTATATTGCATGGTTTTAACTCCATTATGCTTAAAAATGACAAAGGCGAGCCAGCAGCCGTTCATTCCGTGGCAAGTGGCTTAGACTACCCATCCGTTGGACCTGAACACGCTTATCTCAATTCGATTGCTCGTACAAAAGTGGGCATTGCTAATGATGCAGAAACCATTCAAGCCTTTTACGATCTTAGCCATTATGAAGGCATCATCCCAGCCCTTGAAAGTGCCCATGCTGTGGCATTTGCTATGAAACTCGCCAAAGAAAAACCGTATGAGTCCATCTTGGTGAATCTCAGTGGAAGAGGTGATAAAGACATTGATTTTGTGGTCGCCAATTATAAGCCTGAGGATTACATGTAAAGATTATTGGAATGGAAGAGTATAGGTAAAAATGTATTCTTCCTCATGCCTTTGATTTTATAAAAAAGGTCAATCATGTTACGAACTATTTTAAGTATCTTTGTAGTGATAATAAGCGTGAGCGCTTATGCTAATGAGCCAGAAATCATCAATGGGCACATTCTCCCTCCTGAGCCTGATCCAAAAATAAATAATGCAACCCTCTTGGGAATAGACAGTAATCACAATGGTGTTAGAGATGATGTTGAGAGAAAAATATTAACCACCTATACTAAACCTGTACAAGCAGAACTAATGCTCTTCCAGGCAAGAGCGCATCAAGAGATGCTTCATGATCCCGTAGGATCTGCCATAGCCTCTCAAAAGAAAATACAACGAGTAGGCGATTGTAGTATGTATCTAATGGATAAGGGTATAGATATTGCAGAACGCGTAGAGTTCACTAAAAAAGCAATGTACAATACCAAAGCAAGGGTAAAGGCTTATCGTGATTACAATATGGCTTTAAGCGGAGGCGTCTACGGGAGTGGACCGGCTGATTGGACTGAAAAAGCATGTGACTTTGATGTAAAAGCCCTCTTGAAGACACAACCATAAAAACTTTTACATCTTTGCATTACATTGAGAAGTGGCAAATTGCGAGATAATTATTGACAAAAAAGTACGATAATCGTATAATTTTAATAAAAAAGGAGCCTCCAGTGAAAGCAAAAGAAATCGCTTCTATCTTTGGTGTTCCTCAATCTACGTTAAATGAATGGAAAAAAGAGGGTCATTCCAAAAAAGTACTCGCTGATTTTTTGACGAACGTCGATAAAGAATCTATCTTAAACTTATACAAATCAGCAACAGCTTACGATATGCTCGTATCAACGGTTAATACCTCTATTGGCAATGAGAATAAGCACCTTGGCGCTCATGATATTAAAAAGCTTCTTATGGGAAAAATTCCCCAAAATCCTCTAGAAAAATACGCCTTGGACATTATCAAAACGGAAGCTCTCAAAGTTGAGATAGAAGATTTTGCGAGCCACTTTAAAATACCAATGAAAAAAGTGAATAAAGTGCTCAATGATGGATACTAAAACAAATACTTTCATCCTTGAGACGTATGCTAAGCAAATTAAAGCACTGAATGATCTCATCAGTGAGTGCAAAGAATTGCTACCGCATAACGATCTCTCTTTGATACGATTCGGCGGGGGAACGGCATTAGCGATTTATCATTTTCAACATCGGAAAAGTTTTGATATTGATCTCTTCGTGACCGATCCGCAAATACTAAGTTACCTGAGTCCAAAACATTGGTTGGAAGACTCTTATTTGTTTAATACTGCAAAGTATATTGACCTCGCCAATCACATCAGGCTGCTTACAAAAGAAAATATCAAAATTGACATTTTAGTATCGCAAGATTTTATAGGCCATGCTATCATCGATGATAGTCAAGCTTTTTTCCATGAGAGTATTTATGTTGAAAGTTTGGAAGATATTTTGGCGAAGAAAATCGTCTATCGAAAAGATCAAAACAAATCCAGAGATATTATTGACCTCAGTGTTGCACTTTATCATGATGCCTCTATTTTTGAGAAGCTTTTAAACTCCGGTGCCGTTACGCTGCAAGATTTACACGACTTACATGATGCACTGACGAGACTCGATACTCAAAAGTATTTAGATGAAATTGATCTTGTTGAGCCTATAGAATTTTACATAGATATTTCAAAAAATGCACCAGCATCCATTAAACAAGCTATTGGCAAAATCATTTAACCTCTCTTTATAAAAAAAATTGCTAAAATCTCCTCTTATTTCTTTCTGAAAGTAACGCAATGACTCTTATCGAAAAGTTAGAAAACAACGAGCGACTAAGCCTTGAAGATGGCATAGCGCTCTACGATCTTGATCTTTTTACGTTGGGTAAATACGCCAACCAAAGACGAAGAAATCTTCACGGTAACAAAGTTTTTTTCAATGTCAACCGACATATTAACCCTACCAACATCTGCAAAGACATCTGCAAATTTTGCGCTTTTAGTGCCAACCGAAAAAATCCAAACCCATACACAATGACACACGAAGAGATTTTATCTATTTTGGATAACTCGGTTAAAAACAATCATATTACCGAAGTGCATGTGGTTTCTGCTCACAACCCCGCAACGGGACTTGAGTGGTATTTGGAGATTTTCTCGAAGATTAAAGCGCGTTTTCCCTCTTTACATGTAAAGGCGTTGACGGCTGCTGAGATCAATTTTTTGGCAACGGAGTATCACCTAAGCTTTGATGAGGTCATTGATAAGATGATCGAGTATGGTGTGGATTCGATGCCCGGAGGTGGTGCTGAGATTTTTGATGAAGGTGTGCGTGAGTACGTTTGCAAAGGTAAAGTAAGCTCAACTGAATGGTTGCAGATTCATGAATTGTGGCATAAAAGGGGACGTGAATCCAATGCAACAATGCTTTTTGGGCATGTCGAAAAGCGTGAACATCGCATCGACCATATTCTTCGTCTTCGTGACTTACAAGATCGCACGAATGGTTTTAATGCGTTCATTCCTCTTGTCTATCAACGTGACAATAACTATTTACAGGTAGATGATTTTTTAAGCTCTACCGAAATTCTCAAAACCTTTGCCATCAGCCGTTTGATGCTCGACAACATCAACCACATCAAAGCGTACTGGGCGACGTCAACGATTAATCTCGCTCTTGTTGCTATGGAATATGGTGCGGACGACCTTGATGGCACCATAGAAGCCGAAGCGATTCAATCGGCTGCGGGTGCGAACAGCGCTAAAGGACTTGGGTTGCAAAGTATTTTAGAGCTCATCGAAACGAGTGGCTTTACACCGGTTGAACGCGATAGTTTATACAACGAACTCAAGGCATATTGATGAATTTTTGCAAAATTCTTGATACGCTTTCAAAGCAAAGCTTTGAAAACTACGTTAACACTGGGTTTTCTTCGGCAGAAAGCCCACGCACCCTTGGTGCTTTAATTTCTTACAAAGGATAAACCTTGGATTTTTTCAAACTTGAAAAAAATGGTACAACTGTCAAAACTGAGCTTACAGCTGGGTTTACGACATTTTTGACCATGATGTACATCGTACCTGTCAATGCTATTATTATGAGCAAAACAGGTATGCCAATGGAGGCATTGATCACTGCGACGGCATTGATCACTATTTTTTCATCCATTCTCAATGGTCTTTGGGCAAATACGCCTATTGCCATGAGCGTTGGTATGGGACTTAATGCATACTTTACGTTTGGTTTGGTTTTGGGTATGAAAGTGCCTTGGCAAACAGCTCTTGGCGTTGTTTTCCTCTCAGGTCTTCTTTTCCTCATCCTCTCTTTAACCCCACTTCGGGTTTGGATTATGCGTAGTGTTCCTACCGATCTGAGACGTGCGATTAGTGCGGGTATTGGTTCTTTTATTGCGTTTATTGGGCTAAAAAGTATGGGGATGGTCATCGCTAATCCTGCGGTTTTAGTCGGTGTAGGCAATTTTAAAAACCCAAGTGTATTGCTGGGCGTTTTAGGGCTTGTTTTAGTCTTTGCTTTTTATTCATGGAAGCTTAAAGGTGCGTTCATTTTATCGGTAGTAACAACGGCGATTGTGGCATGGATTGCAGGTATTGCTCCGTATCCAACAGAGTTTTTCTCTCTTCCAGCTTCGGTCAGTCCCATTGCTTTTGAGCTTGATATTAAAGGGGCATTAACACTCTCTCTTTTCCCTGTCATTATTACGTTTTTGATTACCGATTTGTTTGACTCGTTGGGGACTCTTGCGGGTGTTGGGTATCGTGCTGGTTTGTTTAAAGATGATGGAAAAGAGCTTCAAAAAACATTGGAAGTAGATGCCTTGGCAAGTACCATGTGTGCGGTTGTAGGTGTTTCTACAACGACTGCATTTATCGAAAGTGCGGCAGGTGTCGAAGAGGGCGGAAGAACGGGTTTAACTGCGGTGGTAACCGGTCTTTGTTTTATCCTCACACTGTTTATGATGCCTTTGTTTAAAGCCATTCCTGAAAATGCGATCTATCCTGTTTTGGTGATGGTCGGTGTTTTGATGTTTGGGGAACTTTCTCATATCAATTTTAAAGACACAGCCATTGCGGTTTCAACCTTTTTGATTGTAATCATGATGCCTTTAACCTTTTCAATTACGAATGGTTTGGCATTTGGTTTGATCTCGTATGTACTGATCAAACTCATCAAAAAAGAGTTTAAAGATATTAACTTTGGTATTTTGTTTCTGACGTTTGTCAGTTTAATCGTATTTATCGTACAAGAAGGACATTAATTTGCGTTATTACAGTTATGAAGAATTTAAAGTTGACGTCAATCATTTGGCGAAAGAGATCAAGCCCTATAATCCAGATGTTATTTTAGCGGTTGCTCGTGGTGGTATGACGTTAGGTCATTTTTTAGCAGAAGCCTTAGAGATGAGAGCGCTTTACTCCATCAATTCGATTCACTATGAAGAGACACACAAGCTTGATACCATCAATATTTTTAATATCCCAGATTTGAGCAAAGCAAAGCGTGTTGTCATTGTTGATGATATCATTGACAGTGGGGAGACGATGATTGAGATTGAGCGTGTTTTAGGTGAAAAATATCCGGAAGTGGATTTTAAAATTGCTTCGGTATTTTACAAAGAAAAAGCGCTGCTTCGCCCTGATTTTGCAGCCCGTGAAGCAACGGAATGGATAGAGTTTTTCTGGGATTTTCAGATTGACTCCGACAAATAGACTTGGGGGCGAAAGCTCCCTTGTTCATTTTCTTTCCCACCATCAACTTCTTATTATTTATACCTGCACGATTTTGACACTTTGTACTCTGTATGCGGTACAGCCTATTCAACCCCTTTTTGAAAAAGAGTTTAGCCTAAGCCGTTTTGAGGCGGTCATCTTTACGACGGTCATCATGCTTCCTTTAGGATTCGCACCGATCTTTTATGGCTACATCTTAGAGACTTTTTCGTCTAAACTCTTTTTGAGAAATGCTGTCTTGATGTTAGGCATTTTGGAACTTTGTTTTTCATGGAGCGACACGTATCCGGTACTTTTAGCCATAAGGGCATTGCAAGGGCTTCTCATTCCAGCGGTTCTCACCTCTTTGATGAGCTACATCAGCTTCATAACGCCTAAAGATAAAGTACAACAAGCCATAGGCTATTACATTGGTGCGACCATTTTGGGTGGTTTTATTGGGCGTTTGTTTTCGGGCTTGCTCAGTGATTTTTTTGGTTGGAGACTCTTTTTTGTTCTTTTAGGCATTGCGCTTATCGTTATGTTTGGAGCACTTAGTTTTTTAAGCGAAGAGGTGAAAGTGGACTTTGTGAAGCCTAAACTTTCACAAATCATGGATGTGATCAAGAACAAAACTTTTTTTAATATTTATATGATGATGTTTTTCATTTTTTTTGTATTCCAAGCACTGCTCAATTTCATTCCTTTTCAGCTTAAAAATCTAAGCTCTTCTATGGGGTATGGAAAAGTAGGTATGATGTACGCGGGCTATATCATCGGTTTTATTATCTCCATTCGTATTTTATGGATGATCCGTCTTTTTGGAAATGAGACAAGAACGATTATCTTTGGAATACTCATTTACATTGCGGGTTTGCAGATTTTTCATGTTAATGATTATATGATGATGTTTGGTGGCATGTTTGTCTTTTGCGCAGGCTTCTTTATTATTCACTCGGTTGCTTCGGGGCTTATTAGCAAACTAGCGCATGAAAAGCGTGCCATTTCCAATGGTCTGTATCTCTCCTTTTACTATGCGGGAGGAACCATTGGAACATTTGCACCGGGTGTTTTTTATCACTATTTAGGCTGGCATTTTTTCTTAGCATTATTGGCGCTTACCGTTATTGCTACACTTTATTTTGCACTTCAACTGCAACAATCACTGAAAAAATAATCTTTACATGTAAAGCTTTAGATGAGTGCAATCGGCTCATCTTGGAACTGAGCCATAATCTCTTTGATCTCATCCATACACGCTAAAAAGGCGTCGACAAGCTCAGGGTCAAAATGCTTCCCTTTTTCGCTAACGAGATATTCAACGGCGCGTTCTAAACTCCAAGGCTCTTTGTAGGGACGTTTTGAAGTTAAGGCATCAAAAACATCCGCTATGGCAACAATACGCCCAGCGAGAGGAATGTCATACCCTTTAATGCCATAAGGATAACCTGTCCCATCATAGCGTTCATGATGTGTCAATGCCACAATACGCGCTGTTTGAAGCAGTGAAGATTGGTGTTTTCCTATAATCTCTGCACCATGAATGGGGTGAGCTTTGACGATCGCCCACTCTTCAGGACTTAGGGCACTCTCTTTTTTCAAAATATGATCAGGAGTACCAATTTTACCAATGTCATGCATTGGGGCAGAGAGAAAAAGAAGTTCTGTTCGAACATTGTCCAAGCCAATTTTCTGAGCAATGATTTTTGTATAAGCACTCATACGCAAGATATGTGTGCCTGTTTCGTTGTCTTTGTACTCAGCCGCGCGTCCTAGTTGGCGGATAACTTCCATACGCGTAAGCACGATCTCTTCTGTTCGTTCTTCGAGTTTTTGTTCTAGGTTTCTTTGGTATTGAAGCAGCATAATTTGTGTATTGACGCGTGCTAAAACGATGGATGCGTGCACAGGTTTTGTAATGTAATCTACCGCGCCAATACCAAGACCTTCCGCTTCGTCTTCATAATCATTTAAAGCGGTGACAAAAATAATGGGGATATTGCGTGTGAGTGGATCGTTTTTAAGTTTTTTACACACTTCATAACCACTCATGATAGGCATCATAATATCGAGCAAGATGAGATCGGGAATGTCTCCAGAGGCAATAAGATTTAGAGCTTTTACTCCACTGTTCGCAACTTTGACTTTATAAAAAGGCTTGAGGATTTCACTCAGTAGCATGATGTTTTCAGGCGTATCATCGACAATTAGAATTGTTTCCATAGTAGTTAGTCTGCCTTTTTGTGTGAAATTTCTTGAAGAAGCGGTTCTATAAGGCTTATGGCGTAGTCAAACTCAAATGCTTTTATCTGCTCAAAAGCTTCCAATAATCGCCCATCCGTCGCTTGTATCAGGATCATAGCATCATCAAGTGCGGTCGCATCAGAACTTTTGAGTTTTATGATAAGGTTTTGTAGCGTTTCAAGGTCTATGTTTGAGGCTGTGGTAAAAGGCTCGGGTTGTGCCGAAAGCGCTTGAATAATAGCACTTAAAGAGCGAATTTTTATGTCAATAGCTTCAAGCAATGGAGCATCATTGGCAATAGGATGAACCAAAAGTTCGGCTTGCCCCGCTAATGAAGAGAGCTCTTCCATTCCAAGGGTTCCCGCAATTCCTTTTAAGGTATGACACAGTCGTTTTGCCCCTTGTAAATCATTTTCAACGACAAGGTTTCGATACTTTTGTATAAAATGTACTTGATCTTTCGCAAAGGCTTTGAGTAATTGGCGATAGAGTTTTACATTGCCTCCCAGTCGTGCAATGGCATTGAGACTATTAATGCCCTCAAGCGCAAAAGTCTCAGAGGAAGGTGCGATCACAGATACTGTTTTATGGCAAAAATGTGCAATCTCATGAAGGAGTTTTTGTGCATCCACAGGCTTAGGAATATACCCATCCATTCCAGCAGCATAACATTTCTCTTCATCGCCTTTCATAACATTAGCCGTCATTGCAACGATTGGAAGTGTTAAATTGAGCTCTTCTCTTATTTTGTGGGTCGCTTCAAAACCATCTAAAATAGGCATTTGGCAATCCATCAAAATCAGATCAGGCAAAGGGTTTTGTTTAAGCCAATCAAGCGCTTCTTGCCCATTATTGGTAACCAAAACATGAATGCCAGCTTTGTTTAGAATTTCACAGGCTACTTCTTGATTGCTTTCATTATCTTCTACGAGCAGAACGGTAATGCCTTCAAGTGATTGAATCATTTGAGTGTCATGCGCATGATGCAAAGGATCGACCAAGCGTGTGTGCCCATACAGACCAATCAATGTATCAAAAAGCGTTGAGGCGGTGATAGGTTTAACCAATATGGCATAAGGTTGGTTGAGCCCAATTTTGGCAGTCAACTCCTCTTTATCATAAGCGGTCACCATCATAATCGAGGCAATTTGATGTTCAAAACGTTGCTCAATCAGTTGGAAGAGAGTGATGCCATCCATCCCTTCCATTTTCCAGTCAATAATGGCAACGTCGGCTTGAAACCCCTTGTTTAAGAGTTCTAGTGCGTCTTTAGCGCTTTTACATGTAACGCATCCAACCCCAAAATGAGAGAGGATTTCGGAGAAAATTTCGAGTGCTGTTTCGTTGTCATCGACAACTAAAACTTTGAGGGCACGTGTTAACAATGTCTTGACGGGTGCTGTATAGGTGGTGTCAATATGCAAAGGAATTTCAAACCAAAAGGTACTGCCTTCGCCATACGTACTTTTACATTGGAGGTCGCCTCCCATCATCATGACTAACCCTTGTGCAATGGTAAGACCTAAGCCCGTACCTCCATAATTGCGGGTGGTTGACATATCGGCTTGTGAGAAAGCATTAAAAAGGTACGCTTGCTGTTCTTCTGTAATACCAATGCCCGTATCTTTGATTTCAAAGCGAATTTTTTGAATGCCGTTATGCTCATCTAGCGCTTTAAGACGTATGAGCACTTCCCCTTTTGTAGTGAATTTGACGGCATTGGCTAGAAGATTGAGTAGAACTTGCTTGAGACGCAATGGATCGCCATTATAACGATGGGCTGTCACATTGCCAATATCAATCAGTAGTTCCAACCCTTTTTGTTGTGCGCGCATACTGATAAGATCGGTTGCCGAAACAATGAGCTCTTCGAGTTGAAAGGGAATGGATTCGAGTTGAATTTTATTGGCTTCAATTTTCGAAAAATCCAAAATATCGTTGATGATGTCTAAAAGATGGTGCGCTGCCTCAGCGACTTTGGTAAGGTAATGGCGCTCTTTTTCGGGCAATTCCTTACGTAAAATAAGTTCGGTCATTCCGATAATCGTGTTCATAGGTGTGCGAATTTCATGGCTCATATTGGCAAGAAATTGGCTTTTGGCTTGGTGTGCATAGGCTGTTTTTGTCATGGCAATTTTGAGCTCTTCCGCCGTTTTTTGTAGTTGCTTATTGGTAAGTATGACTTCAGCTTCTGCGAGTTTTCGTTTTTTTATTTCTCGTTTTAGTGTCATAAGCCACAAGCTAAACCCAAGCACAATTAAAAACCCAATCCCAACAATCTTCATGATTAAGGTGTAGTCTATCTTTTCTTGGATTTCAACTTTGATATATTTTTTATATAACGCGTCTTTTTCTTCTTCACTGATTGTATCGATGCCTTGATTGATTTTTGACAACAGTGAGGCATCTTTGAGTGCCATAACAAGTTCCAATTGATCTTTTAAGATACCGACTATCTTGATGTTTGAAAGCCCACTATTTTGCAGGGCATAGCCTATAATAGGCGCCATCTCCAAAAAAAGATCTGCCTTTTTATGCTCAATAGCAATCAGCCCCTCTTGCGTTGTTTGCACCACATAGGTTCTAATACTTGGATAGTAGCGTTGTAAATAGTGCTGTACGGATGAGTCTGCACCTACGGCAACGAGCAGGTCTTGTTGTTTCACTTCAGCAAGGTCGGTGATGAGATTATTTGATTTAAGTCCTGCTAATACAAGGTTAAATTTTAAAAAGGGTCTGGTGGTTATCTCATGAGGGGAAACATCAAGAGAAATCAAGCCGGGAATGATTTCAAAGGCACCAGCATCGTAATCTTGGATGACGGTACTCCAATTTTCACGAAAGCTATAGGTAAACTCAAGCCCCGTTTTGTTTTCTAAGAGATGCAGATAATCTGCGATCATGCCACTGATATGCTGGTTTTGTATAAACACAAGAGGTTCCCATGAACTTTGGCTGTATAGGAGTGTTCGTTTGGGGGAAGAATTTTCGTCTAAAGAGGAGGCAAGTCCAGAGATAGGGGAAAAAAGCAGTGTACACATTAACGTTAGAAAAAAAAGAACCCATCTTCTCATCATTGGTAAACCTTTTGAGTCACGCTAATGTTTAGTATAACGCGATATTCTTTAATCCTATTTGAATTAAGAGCCCCATAAATTAAATTAGTTTTTATAAAATTATTTAGAAACATAACTTAAAAAAATAGGCTTAATTTGAGTGCTTTTAAAGAGGTTGTGTAACAAAAAGTAGCATTAAACAGTATGCACAAAATAGCCAAAATACCAATAAAACAACAAATGTCTTTTATATTGCTTAGGTGTTCCTAAAAGTGCTACGATATGTCTTATTACAGCTAAAGGAGAGTGAATAAAATGGAAAATGCTTCGAAATTTCGATGGATATCCTTGTTACCGATTTTCGTTACTCTTGGTATTGCTCTGTCTCCAACGCCTTCTGGACTTGAGCAACATGCTTGGTATTTTTTTGCTATTTTTGCAGGAACCATAGCGGCACTTGTTATGGAGTCCTTCACCTTTGCAGCGGTTGGTCTTATGGGTGCGACCATTGTTACCGTTTTTGCCCCGTGGGTACTTTTCAGTGCGAAAGAACTCGCCAACCCGAAATTCAAAGCGCCAGAGCAAGCGATTAAATGGATGCTGACGGGCTGGAGCAGTACAACAGTTTGGCTTGTGTTTGCAGCCTTCACCTTTGCGCTTGGCTATGAAAAATCAGGACTAGGGCGACGTATCGCTTTGGTGTTGGTTAAACTGATGGGGCGAAGAACGCTTCTTCTTGGTTACGCAGTCATGCTCTCTGATGCCCTTATTGCACCGTTTACCTCTTCCAATACCGCACGAAGCGGAGGAATTATTTTCCCAATTGTGCGCAATTTACCACCTTTGTATGACTCAAAACCAAACGATCCATCATCGCGAAAAATAGGTGGGTATGTTATGTGGGTTGCTTTTGCAACAACAGCGGTTACAAGCTCAATGTTTTTGACGGCTTTGGCTCCCAACTTGTTGTGTGTCGAGATTATCAAAAAAATTACGAAGGTTGAGATTTCGTGGACAGACTGGTTTTTTGCTGCCGCACCTTTTGGTATCGTGATGTTACTTTTACTTCCACTCTTGATTTATTGGGTCTATCCTCCAGAAATTAAAGAAGGTGATGCTGTGCCTCAATGGGCGGCGAGTGAGTTGGAAAAAATGGGCAAGATTACACTGAATGAAATCATGCTTGGGCTCATTGTTTTTACAGCGATTTTGTTTTGGATATTTGGCGCAGCCATTATCAATGCAACCACAGTAGCTCTTGTTGCTATTACCTTTATGATCATCCTTAAAATTGTAAAATGGGACGACATTGCGGGCAATAAAACGGCTTGGAACACTATTATCTTACTCGCTTTTCTCGTTTCAATGGCAGAGGGTCTTTCACGCACGGGCTTTATTCATTGGTTTGACAATGGCGTAGCGTCTTACATGCAAGGATTTTCACCGATTGTTGCAATGTATGTTCTTGTAGCAATTTATTTCTTCTCACATTATATGTTTGCCAGTACAACACCGCATGCGACAGCAATGATGCCGGTTATGCTTGCTGTTGGTATGAGTGTGCCTGGAATGCCAATCAAAGAATTTGCACTACTTCTTGCTATGACACACGGTATTATGGGTGTTATTACGCCGTATGCCACAGGTCCAGCGCCTCTTTATTATGGTGCAGGTTATATTACAGGTAAAGATTTTTGGAAGCTTGGTTTTATCTTTGGAACTATATTTATCGTTGCATTGTTAGGGCTCAGTGCTCCAGTTATGCTGGCAATGCGATAAATAAATATTTACTCCGTCGTCTTGAGCTTGTATTTACGCTCAGGGCGACCTACTGAGCCATACAGTGAGTCTACTTCCACTTTGTGTTCTGAAACCAAATACTCCAAATATCTACGTGCAGTTGTACGGTTAATGCCTAGTGTTTCAGCGATTTCGCTTGCAGAAAAAAAAGATTCACTTTGATGTAAGGCACTTAAAATTTTCTCTAGCGTAATGCCATCAACGCCTTTTGGCAATCCTACATGTAAAGGTTTTTCCGAAGGTAGCGTTTTGTTAAACAAAGCATCGACTTTGCTCTGTGAAAGCTCCTCTTGGGAGATGACCTTCTCTTTGTAGTCATAAAATTTTTGCAAAGAGGATTGAAATCGGTAAAACATAATGGGCTTAATAAGATAGTCAAAAACGCCATACCGTAAAGACTTTTCTAATGATGCCATCTCTTTCGCGGCGGTAATGAGGATAACATCGGTGTGGAGAGCATTGCTTCGCATCCAGCTTAAAAAATCAATTCCATTACCATCGGGAAAATAGACATCTAAAAGAAGCAAATCAGGGCTCATGAATCCGATATACTCTTTAAGTTCGCTGATGCTGTTTGCGATGGCAACCACTTCAAAGTTGGCTATTTTTTCAACCATGCTTTGGTGTAAAAGCGCGATTCTTGGATCGTCTTCAGCAATCAAAACTTTAATCATTATGGCTTCCTTTAGGAATATGAATGCTCGCAATAGTACCATATTTTCCTTTGCCAAAGGAGACAAATCCCCCTAGCCACTCTAAGGTGCTTTTCACAAAAAAGAGACCGTACCCGCTGTGAAGTTCACCTTTAGTGGTGAAGCCTTTCTCAAAGATTTTTTCTTGCAGTGTCTCATCAATTCCCAAACCAGAGTCTTCTATTTCAAAAATCAGGTCATTACCAATATCGGTGACAAAGAGTGTGACCTCTTTTTTCTCTGATATCTCAGCGGCATCGATGGCATTGTTGATGATATTGCCCAAAATGGTTAAAAGATGTTTGGAGATGGAAGGATCAATGTTTTCTTGAAGAAAACTGTTTTCATCCAGAATAATTTTAACCCCTTTGTCAAAGGCGAAGTAGTATTTCCCAATAAAAATTGAAGCGACAAGTGGATCATGAATAACACTTTGAAACTGCTCGATAATTTTTTCATCGGGTAGATGGTTTTCACTAATGAGAGCAATAGCTTTGTCGTATTCGCCGATTTGAATGTGCCCAGAGATGAGGTGCAGAAGGTTAGAGAATTCATGTTTTTTCTCTCTAAGCCTCTCTGAGTACTGTTTAACACGGGTTAACTCCCACACGAGCGCATCCATCTCCTCTTTTTTTCGACAACTTGCGACCATGCCAACGGTCTTACTTTCATGTGTGACAGGTGAAAAATTACAGACATAATCAACACCATCGACCTCAAGGGGGACATCTTTCATCTCGTTACATGTAAAAAGGTATTTTTGCAAAGTAAGAGGCGGATGTTTGGTGTTTTCGTCCAGATGAAAATAACTTTGCGCTACTTCGTTACAAAGTGTTATTTCACCTTGGGTGTTGGTCGCGATGATCGCCTCTTTGACAGCATTTAAAATTGCATCTTTTTCAAGGAAAAGGCGGCTGATTTCACGGGGTTCATAGCCTAAGAGTGAGTTTTTGATTTTTCGTGAAAGGATAAACGCCATGATAACAGTTAAAAACATTGCACCATAGAGATAGATAAGAAACTGGTGATACCGCTCTGAAATGATCTCTTGGATGTTCTCTTCCAAATACCCCACCGAGACAACGCCAATAATGTCGCCATTTTTTCCAAAAATAGGAGATTTTCCTCGGATGGAAGGGCCTAGTGTTCCTGTGGCTTTTGAGGTGTAGTAGAGTCCTTCCTCAAGTGCTTTTCTGTTGTCTTCACCCATCATAGACTCTCCAACAAGCTCCTTTGTTGGGTGGGTAAAGCGAATAGAATTTTTATCGCCAATGACAATAAACCTCGCATCAATAGAGGCTTGAAGTGGATTAATAATACGCATCAAACGACTCTCTGGGTCTTTTTGTTCCACCAATTCGATAACTTCAGGCATTAAAGAGATGGTCTTTGAAATGGCAAGGGCTCGTTGACCTATCTGCTCTTCCATGATCTCTTTTAAAATATGTCCCAAAAAAAGGCTAAAAGTAAGTAAGGTTACTAAAACAAGTAAGGTTGAAAATAGGAGTAATTTAAGCAATAATCCTTCGTTGGCGAAAGATAATTTTTTGAATGTCTGCATAGGGTTATGATTCCTCTTTGTCTCTCTTGATAAGAAACTATTTTTGCGTTTCAAAATATAACATAATTTTAAGCATATTATGCACAAAATGCCCATAATTAGCCACATTTGAGCTTCCATTGTCTTAGTTGTTCTTAATGAAAAAAAAGGTATCATTGTCATGACTTACAAAGATCATTTAATGGATGTTAAATGCAATGGTTTAAAGGCTTCTTACCTGTAATAGCATCACTTTTTATAGGTAGTTTGGGAGCCATACTTTTCTCGTTTATCAAAGTACCATTGCCATGGCTTTTGGGTGCTATTGTAGCCATTGCCATTGCGAGTCGTTTCCCCAAAATTCCCCTTCGTTCCCCTAAAGTATTTTCCGCTCCTGCAAGAGCTGTTCTTGGTATTACCATTGGGAGTGCTTTTAACCCTACGATCTTGCACTATTTAGGTGATTATATCTCCAGTCTGGTTCTGATTTTGCCGTTTGTTATTTTGGTGACATTTTGCGGAATGCTGTACTATTGGAAGTGGCTCAAATTTGATAAAATGAGTGCTTATTTTAGCTCTATGCCAGGAGGGCTTTTGGAGATGGTAACCCTTGCTGAAGCGATGGGTGCGAATGTCTATAAAGTCACGCTCACCCAATCCGCAAGACTTTTGTTTATCGTTTTTACACTCCCTTTTGTGATTCAATACATCTCTCATATTTCGCTGGATGGAAGAGCCGGTATTACGCAGCCTTTTTTAAACAGTGATCCTCATGATATGCTTATTTTAATCGTGTGTGCAGCGACTGGTTGGTGGGGAGCGCTAAAACTCAAAATTCCTGGCGGCACAATGATAGGGCCTATGATTTTAGGCGCACTTGTCTATGGTTCAGGACTTGTGCATTCACGCCCTCCCAATGAAATTTTAAAATTGATCCAATTGATTTTAGGCTCAACTATTGGTTTTGTCTTTGTGGGCGTTACCTATAAGGAAATCACCAAAGTTTTGGGGCAGACATTTGGGTATTACATTGTCTTAATGCTTGTGTCCACGTTCTTTGTTACTGTGGTTGCGTATATAACGGAGTTTCCGCTTCTGTCTATTTTACTGGCCTTTTCACCAGGTGGTCAGTCTGAGATGAATCTAATAGCCATCATTGTAGGGGCAAACTTGCCTTATGTAGCGCTTCATCACATTGTGCGAATGTTGCTGGTGATGAGTGTCGCTCCTATGTTTGTAAGATACCTTCGAAAAAAAGAGGATCGATGAGTTTTCTCTTCTCTGAAGTGCCAAGTACGAGCAGTGTGCGGCGGCAAAAAGTAAGGGATTTTTTACAGAGTGTTGATCTGGAAATGTCAGAGGATGTGGAAATTTTTGTGGTCGCCAAAGAAGATGATCGCATTGTTGCTTGTGGCGGGCTTAGTGGGAAGGTGCTTAAAAATATTGCGATTGATGAGTCAGTAAGAGGCGAGGGTTTGGCGCTTAGTCTGATGAGTGAGTTGCTAAAAGTGGCATTTAGAGAAGGCAGACATGATCTGTTTTTATTTACCAAACCAGATTACGAGGAGGTTTTTGAGTCGTGCGGGTTTAAGTATATTGAGCAAGCAAATCATCAAGTCATTTTGATGGAGAACAGCTATAATATCGATCTGTATAAAAAAAGATTGCGTAAGTATAAACATAGTGGTGATGTAGTAGGCAGCATTGTCATGAACTGCAATCCTTTTACCTTAGGACATCGCTATTTGGTGGAACAAGCGTGTGCAAACTCGCATTGGGTGCATCTGTTTGTGGTGAAGGAAGATGCTTCCTTTTTTACTTTTAAAGATCGCTATCGCCTTATTTGTGAAGGCTTGGAAGATCTTGAAAACCTCACGATACATGAGGGTTCGGACTATATTATCTCTAAAGCGACGTTTCCGACCTATTTTATTAAGGATAAACGCCAGATCGACTCGCTCTATACCGAGCTTGATCTTAACATCTTTAGAAATCATCTCGCTCCACAATTGGGCATTACGCACCGTTTTGTGGGCGTTGAACCTTTATGTGCCGTGACAAATGAGTATAATCAACAGATGAAAAAACTGCTCACACGCCCTAGTGAGTTTCCCCCTATTGAGGTGGTGGAGTTAGGACGCATTGAGTACGGTGGTGAGCCAATTTCGGCTTCGAGAGTCAGAAAATTGATGCAGCAAAATCGTTTGGAAGAGATCATACCGCTGGTTCCTCCTGTAACGTATGCGTTGATTGAGAAAATGATGTCTAAAGAGGAAGTAAAATGAGCAAAAAATTAGAGACTGCGCACGCAGGAACATTGGAGTCGAGCGATGCGTTTGTTCGCGTGATTCCGATGGATGAAAAAGGAATCGTCATAGAATTAGAGAGTAGTGTCGAAGAGATTTATGGCGATGCGATAAGAGCACTGATTTTAGAAACGGCTAAAGCGATGAATGTTGATGGCATTAAACTGCTTGTTCAAGACAAAGGAGCTTTAGACTATGTGATTAAGGCGCGTGTTCAAACGGCTATTTTAAGAGCTTCTGGCGATGTTAAACCTGATTGGAGTGTGTTATCATGAAACAAAAACTACGAAGAAGTATGCTCTTTGTACCAGGCTCTAACACGGGCATGGTGTGCAATGCCTTTATCTATAAACCCGATACCGTGATGTTTGACCTTGAAGACTCTGTAGCACTGAGCGAAAAAGACTCGGCACGTATGATGGTTTTTCATGCGCTACAGCATTTTACGTACAAAAACATCGAAACAGCAGTGCGCGTTAACCCTCTTAATTCGCCTTTTGGTCTTTTGGACTTAGAAGCGGTGATACGAGCAGGTGTGGATATTATTCGCCTTCCAAAAACCGATACGGTTGATGATGTTTTAGAGATGGAGCAAGAGATCGCAGACATTGAAAATCGCCTAGGGCACGGAAAAAAGACGATGCTTTTGGCAGCCATAGAGAGTGCTCTTGGCGTGGTCAATGCCGTGGATATTGCGAGGTGTTCTAAACGTTTGATGGGTATTGCTTTGGGTGCGGAAGACTTTGTGCGTGACCTTCATACGCAACGCACCAAAGAGGGAAATGAGCTGATGGCGGCACGTAACCAAATCTTACTTGCGGCGCGCGCGGCAAAAATCGGCGCATTTGACTCTGTCTTTTCCGATGTTAAAGACAAAGAGGGTTTTATGCACGAAGTTGAATACATCAAGGGGCTTGGTTTTGATGGAAAATCTTTGATTAATCCAACACAAATCCCATGGCTTCACAATGCTTTTGCGCCAAGCAAAAAAGACATTAACTGGGCAATAGAAGTCTTAGAAGCCGCCAAAGATGCGAAAGAGCGAGGACTAGGTGTTATCTCTTTAGATGGTAAAATGGTGGATGCTCCTGTTATTTTAAGAGCGGAGTGGATTATGGATTTAGCACGTGCGTCTGGTGTTTTAGGAGAAGATCAATGAAAGATATGCAAAAACAGTTTAAAACTGAAAATTTAACCTCTGTCAATGCGCCTTTTTTTACATGTAAAGAAAAAGTTAAAGGCGAAGACCGTAGAACAAAGCTGTGCGAAAGCATTGAAGACGCCATCAAACGCTCAGGACTAAAAGATGGTATGACCATTTCGTTTCACCATGCGTTTCGTGGAGGCGATCTGCTGATCAACAATGTGATGAATGTTATCGCTAAAATGGGCTTTAAAAACCTGACTTTGGCTTCTAGTTCTTTAGCTTCCGTGCATGACCCTGTGATCGAGCATATCAAAAATGGCGTTGTGACACAGATCTATACTTCAGGACTTCGCAGTAAATTGGGCGATGCGATCTCTAAGGGACTCATGGAAAAACCGGTACAAATTCACTCGCACGGCGGACGTGTGCATCTGCTACAAACAGGCGAGCTCAAAATAGATGTTGCGTTTTTAGGTGTGCCTGTATGCGACGCATTTGGTAATGCCAATGGTTATTCTGGTCGTTCAAAATGCGGTTCTCTTGGCTACGCGAAGATTGATGCGCAATACGCAGATTATGTCATTGTTCTGACCGAATCTTTAGAAGAGTACCCCAACGTTCCTGCAAGCCTCCATCAAGATCAAGTTGATGCGGTGGTTGTTGTCGATGAGGTGGGCGATCCTTCAAAAATTGGCGCAGGTGAAACGCGTATGACGACCAATCCAAAAGAGCTTTTGCTTGCCAGCCATACAGCCAAACTCATCGAACATTCGGGTCTTTTTAAAGAGGGCTTTAGCATTCAAACCGGCTCAGGTGGGGCTTCTTTGGCGACAACGGTTTATTTAAGCGAAAAGATGGAAGAAAAAGGCATTACGGCTAGCTTTGGACTAGGAGGCATTACCGGCACAATGGTCTATATGCTCAAACGTGGTCTTATTAAAACACTTTTGGACGTTCAGAGTTTTGATGAATTTGCCGCTAAATCGCTTGGTGAAAATAAAAACCATATCGAAATTAGTGCGAACGAATACGCCAATCCAAGCTCAAAAGGTGCTGCAACCAAACAACTTGATATTGTTGTTTTAAGTGCTCTTGAGGTTGACCTTGACTTCAACGTTAACGTCATCACTGGCTCAAAAGGACTCCTTAGAGGCGCTTCTGGCGGACACAGTGACACAGCCGCGGACGCAAAGCTTTCCATCATCGTAGCCCCACTTACACGTGGACGCATTCCAACGGTGACGAAAAGAGTCAATACCATCGTCACACCTGGTTGTAGCGTGGATGTCGTTGTCACCGATCAAGGTATCGCGGTCAATCCTAAAAATATAGAGCTTAAAGAGCGATTGAAAAAAGCTGGGCTTCAAATTGTCGAGATGCAAGAACTTTATGAGCGGGCGATTGCGTTGTGTGGCGAGCCTGCTGAACTTAAATATACAGACAAAGTGGTTGCGGTGATTCGTTACCGTGATGGCTCAATCATTGACGTGGTGAGACAACTCGCGTAAATGATAGGCAAACCAACGACGCTTGATGCTATTTTAAAAGCGAAGGAGGAGCGTGCTTTCAAGCAAAAAGAGCTTTTAAGCCGCTTCCCCAAAGCTTCTCTTATTTCTCTTTCCATTAACATTCCAAGTGCCATCAAACTCTCGCATGAAGCGGTGGTTGTGCATGAGTGCGCACATCAAAGTATTGTCTCTGTGTTAAAACAAGAAGGCGTTGAATTACTCTTTTGTGAGTCCAAAATAGCTCCCACAGGCGCAGAATCTCTCTTTACATGTAAAAGTGATGCCAACGCACTTAAAGCGCTTACATGTAAGATTGAAAACAGCCATCCCTTGGGGCGTTTGATGGATATTGATGTGCTGGATTTTACAGGCAACATTCTCTCTCGCCATGAACTAGGACTCGCAAAGCGTCGATGTCTCATCTGCGAAGAAGAGGCGCATCGTTGCGCAAGAGAGCAAAAACATTCGTATGCGGAGTTAACGGCGCAGATAAAGAAGATGGTCGATGAACATGCTTTTGCCCAGTCTATCGCTTTATGGTGTGAGCGCGCGATGAAAACCGAAGTGGAGCTCACCCCAAAACCTGGTCTTGTTGATTGCTCAAACAGTGGTGCGCATCACGACATGGATATTCAGACTTTTTATGCAAGCATTGGCGCCATTAAGCCTTTTATTGCGGATTTTGTGCGAAGTGCCAAAGCGTACGCGCATGAAGACCCAAAGCAAAGTTTTGTGAGGCTTCGCCAGATTGGCATCGCGTGTGAAAAAGCGATGTTTGAAGCAACCCAAGGGGTGAACACCCACAAAGGAATGATCTTCTGCTTGGCGGTTTTATGCGGTGCTCTTGGTCGCCTTAAAGAAAGCAAACAGAACGTTACATGTAAAAGTTTACAAACGCAAATGCGCTCCCTTTGTCACAATTTGGTCGAAGAAGATCTTTTACATGTAAAGCCAAACAGTGCAGGAGCGCGGTTTTTTTATGAAACGGGAAGTGCTGGCATTCGCGGCATCGCGCAGAGTGGTTTTTCAACGGTTTTTGAAAATGCACTTCCTTTTTTTCGCCAACAAAAAGTTCTAGAAGGTGAGGAAGTAGCGCTTAAAAAAACACTGCTTTTACTCATTTCTATTTTAGATGATAGTACGCTTTGGTCGAGGGGTGGTATAGAGGGATTGCATTATGCTAAAACAGAAGCGCATAAACTCTTACATGTAAAAGCTAAGATGGAAAATTTAGATACGCTTTTAGAAAAATTTGATGCTGATATGACTCACAAAAACCTCTCGCCTGGAGGCAGTGCCGATCTGCTTGCTATCACATGGTTAATCGCTGAAATTCTAGAATTTTAGTAACCTTTCTCTCTTTTGCCTTCTTGAAAAATAATGAAAAAATTATTTAATAAGCTTGGTTGCGTTAGCATACATGCCGCAACATCAATTATTTAAAACTGGGTTAACACTATGAGCGAATGCAATCTTTTGGATGTATTGTCAAACAAAAAAGTGCTTTGTGTCGAAGATGAAGCGTGCATTTTGAACAATATTATGGAGTCATTAGAGCTTTTTTTTGGCAAAGTTGTTGGGGTAAAAGATGGTTTAGAAGCGCTAGATGAAGCCAAAAGCAATCTTTACGATGTCATTATGCTTGACATCTCCATTCCCCACATTGATGGGCTTGAAGTGGTGAAAAGAATCCGTGAGTTTGATAAAAAAGTACCTATTATTATTCTTTCAGCCCATACGGAACAAGAGTATTTATGGCGGGCAGTTGAACTTAAAATCACACGTTATTTGGTAAAACCTTATGATAAAAGCATGCTTATTAAGGCGTTAGAAGATGTGGCGTTAGAGATAATGGGGCATACCCCTTTGTTTCAAATAACATCTGAGTGTAAGTATGATTTTTGTAAAAAGACTATTTTCCATCAATCAGAAGTCATTCATCTTTCCAAGAGCGAAAGCAGACTTTTAGAGTACTTCTTAAAACGCCCCAATCAAACGGTTACCTATGAACAGCTTTTTGATTACATGTGGGAGTTTGAACAGCCTAGCAAAGAGGCACTAAAGTCCATTGTTAAAGAGCTTCGCAAAAAAATAGATAATAACTTTATCAAAAACCTTTACGGTGTTGGGTATCTGTGTGAAATATAATTTCAAGGTTATCATCGCATTTTTTGTACTACTTTATGCGGTCATAACGTTACTGTTTTTCAATTTTTACCGAGAACTTGCCATGAAAGATGCGAGGCAAGAGGGTATTTATATCTTAGACACGATGAATGCGATTCGTGATTATGTCTCGACTGTGCAAAGACCTCTCATTGAAGAGTTGAAAGCAAAAAAAATGCTTGTGGAAGATTTTTTTGATCCAAGGCTTTTATCATCGTCTTATATTACGCGTGAGATTTACAATATCCAGCTTGCTCGAAATACCATTAACTATAGATACAAATTGGTTGCCACCAATCCTTTAAACCCTGATCACGTGGGAAATACGTTTGAAAATGAGATTTTGGAAACATTAAAAGAGGGTACAACCAAAGAGTTTTCAAGCATTATTAAAGAGGACAATAAAGCCTACTTTTTCGTAGGACTTCCAATTCGCAACAGCCAAGAGTCCTGTTTGCAGTGCCATACGACAACAAACGCTCCTAAAGCAATGATGGATCAGTATCATCATATTCCTACTTTTGAGAGTAAAGTTGGGGATGTAATCGCGATGCTTTCATTAAAAATCCCCGTTTACAGCATCTTAACCTACCATATTAAAGAGTTTGTGGTGGGTGGCTCTGTTATGTTTATTGTCTTTGTCATTTTTATCTTATTTATCTATAAAATTTACAAAAATGATTTACGGCTCAAAGAGAATACCAATATGCTCATGATGAGCCAAAACCGATTGGCTTCTATGGGTGAAATGATCGGCAATATTTCGCATCAATGGCGACAACCCTTGGCGCAAATTGGGGCTATCTTGATCAATCTGGAACTCCACAGCGATAGGGATAAACTCACCAAAGAGAAGCTCACACAAAAGATAGCCGAAGCCAATGAACAGCTTGCTTTTATGTCTCATACCATTGATGATTTTAAAAATTTCTTTGTCCCAAATACTACTAAAAAGGAGTTTAGCGCACAAGAGGTGATTCATCAATCGAAAAAACTGTTAAGCGCATCGCTTGAAAAGTATGTGATTGATGTAAGTATAGACATTCAAGATAATTTTACACGAGCTGGGCATGCAAATGAGATCGTGCAAGTACTCATTAATATCATGAACAACGCCAAAGAGGCTTTTTTGACCCATAATATCAACGATAGACACATTAAAATCACCGCTTTTTTAGAAAATGGAATTCCCGTTATAACGATTGAAAATAATGCAGGTTGTATTGATGAAAAAATTATTGCTAAAATTTTTGATCCTTATTTTACGACCAAAGAGTCTAGTAGTGGTTTGGGACTTTATATGAGTAAGATGATTATCGAAAAAAACAACGCGATGCTTAGTGTTAAAAATCTAAAAAACGGTGTTATCTTTACAATTATTTTTTAGTTTTTTCATTTAACACTATTTTAATACTTCCCCCTTTTCCCCCCTTTTTTAGTGATAGTATTCTTCTTAAGGCATTATTGCTGGTTGATCTTTAAATGATTTAAGCATTATTTATCAGTTTGTGCGCTGATCAATAGGCTTATTTGATTTGGGATTCAATTTTTCAAAGGAGGAAACATGAAAAATTGGGACAAAGTGTTACTTGGTTTATTCATGGGTATGAGTTTCTTTGCCGTCGGTGCGAATGCCGAAGGTATGGAAGGCATGCAAATGAGTAAGGAAGCAAGAGAGATCATTGCTCATCCTAAGGGGACAAAGGAGAGTAGAGGCGTTGTCTCCTTGCAAGACTACATTGTAGAAGAGCAGGCTATGTATGACTGGCTCTTTAAGAACCATCCTATTTTTACCAAATACGGTGGAAAAACGGTAGGCAAACTTGATGTTGCCGATCGTGGTAAAGAGTGGCTTGAAGAAGGTCATGGTAAAGACTTCTCCAAAGCCAGTAAACGAGGTCCTGATAGTGAGAGTTCAATGATGTATAGGGTTGCTAGAAGTTCGACATTAAGCTACCCGAACAAATTCATTGGACCTGAAAAATGTGGTGAGTGTCATGCTGCACAATATGAGACTTGGAGCAGATCACGACACGCAACAACCATTCGTTTCCCAGGTGAACACCCAGAGGTAAACAACAAATTGAACGAACCTGTTTTCGACAAAGATACAGCGTCTATTTTACCACAAGGTATTACTCCTGACGTTATTTATTGTACAGTCGGGCACATGAGAACTAAATTTGGTTTCTTCGATGCATGGTTACTTAGAGGTACTTACCATGTTGAAGGGGGTCTTCTTAAAAATGGTACAGGTCAAATCACTGCAGGTGCAAACCAATGGCAGAGAACTTGGGCGTTGAACCTAACGCCAGAAGTTGCACAAAAAATCAAAAAATGGATTCCTGAGTTTCCTGTAACTTTGGCTGAGTATGGTGACAATGGTGGCTATGTAAGAGGCCTTGCTTCGTATGCGGCTAAATACAAAAAATCAATGGCATTCCAAGCTTCAACTTCATATTGTGAAGTATGTCACCCTTGGAAATTTGATTTTAAAAACCAAAACGAATTCTTTGCAGCATTGGGTAATGCGAAAGAGTTACAAAAACACACTATCTCAAAAGGTATCTCTTGTGAAGAGTGTCATGGTGCTGGTGGTCACTTAGAGGGCGGTTCAGGTCTTTTAATCTCAAACTGTGAACGTTGTCATCAACGCTTTGGTTATAGCCCAGATTTAGCTAAAAATCCTGCGAATCTTGGTAAACCAGATTTATCACTCAGTTCTAAGTTCAAATCAGGCGGTCCTGGTTGTGGAACAGAGGGTTCACAATCATACTTTACAGCGCACTATGATAAAGGTATGAGATGTTCTACTTGCCATGATCCACACGATGTAACGGGCAATATGACGGGTGAAAAAGATGTTAAAGGTACCAACTACAATCCAAATGCTGGCTATTTGAGTTCATTCTATTCTAAACCAAAACTCAAAAAGAATTGTGGTGATTGTCATAAAGAACAAGCCTATATTCAGTCCAAAGCAGATACACACAGCAAAAATAGCTGTTCAACATGCCATATGCCATTTATGATGAGTTGTGAAAACTGGTATGCCGTTCAATTCCAAGATAATGCAGGTTTTGATGCAACAAGAAGATCACATATTTGGAAAATCGATGTCGATCCAAAACGCAAATCTATGGTTCGTGGTTCTGCATCTACGGGTGAAAGAGACTTTAAAGATTCTCACTTTGAAAGAAATGAGAAAGGTCGTAACTATGTAGATCTTATGTGGGCTTGTGCAAGAACTGGTTGGGCAGATCAAGATCAAGTTAATGCAAAAGGTTGTCATAGTCCTGTGATCTCTGAACTTAAAGAGACACTTCACTTCAAAAACCAAAAACAAGCTTACGATGAAGTCATGGGCTGGCAAACTCCTATAAAAGAGAAAGTCACACAGGCAAAAGTCGGTATCCAAGGTCTATATGCAATGCTTGAAGTCAAAAAACTCTCACCATCTGATAAAACCAGAGTGTACGAGTTGATTGAAAAAGCGCAGCAAACAGTAGATCTTCTTGAAAAAGATGGTTCTTGGGGTATGCACGGATTCAAATACTCTAAACAAAGAATTGATGCTGCTGTTGAGTATGTCAATGAAGCACAAAGAATTGTTGGTAAAAACGTCAAGTAGAGGTGTTGCACTTTTCTAAAGTGTGACTTTAAAGTGGGCTATGGTTTCATAGCCCACTCATATCATATATAAGGGTATTAAGATGAGAAGTAAAAAAATTTCTATAGGATTATTTGTATTTATTTGTTTGGTTTCTGGGGCATACGCTGGTGAGCTAAAAACACAAGTACAAAAAGAGTCATATAGCATTGGTGTGTCCACTGGAAGTTATATTTCAAATCAACTTTTTGAACAGTCTGAAATGGGTGCAAAAACAGACGTAGATGCTGTTATTGAAGGCGTTATTGATGCACTTAAAAAACAACAGAAGCTTACAGATGACGAAGTTATCACCCATCTTAATAACCGAGCAGAAGTTCTGAATAAAGTGAGTCAAGAGCGTTTTAAACAGGCATTGGACAAAAATATTGATGAAGGCAAAAAATACCTTGCACAAAATGCAAAAAATAAAAATGTTAAAACAACAAAATCGGGATTGCAATATGAAGTGCTCGCTTTAGGATCAGGAGAAAAGCCTAAAAAAGAGAGCATCGTACTTATGAACTATAAAGCCTATTTGGTTAATGGTAAGGTTTTTGATAGCACCTACGAGCGTAAAGAGCCAGCGCATCTTTCAATGGTCAATATTGTTGATGGATTGCAAGAGGGATTGATGTTGATGCCTGAGGGGTCTAAATATAAGTTGGTCATTCCAAGTGACCTTGCGTATGGTAATGCAGATATGCAAGAAATCCCTGGAGGTTCGACAGTTGTTTTTGAGGTAGAGTTGACAAAGGTACTAAAGCCAGGTGAACTTGCCAATAGTGCAAAACCACTGAGCGAAGAGGAAATGAAGCAAGCACACGGTGGTATTGAGAAAAAGAAACTGTAACGCTTGCGTATTCATCTACATGAAATTGGAGGAGAAGATGGAAAATGACGGGAAAAGAAGAGCCTTTCTAAAAGTTTTAGGTCTTGGTTCGGTTACGCTAGGGGGTGCTGGGTACACTCTTATGGCTGACGCTACACAGGAGCCTTCAAAAGCAAAACCTCACTATGGGATGATTTTTGATCAAAACAAATGTGTCGGTTGTACGGATTGTGAAGTCGCCTGTAAAAAAGTCAATGCAGTTCCTGCAGGGCAAGCAAGACTCTTTGTTGAAAACAAAACAGATCCTGCTACACCCATGGAAAAGAAATATGTGCGTGTTTCATGCCAACAGTGTGAAGATGCACCGTGTGTTAAAGTATGTCCAAGTAAAGCGTGCCATCGAGATAGCAAAACGGGTATTGTTACGATGAATCCCGATGACTGTATTGCTTGTAAGTACTGCATTGTCGCATGCCCTTATGATGTTCGTTTCATCAATCATAAGACAAAAGCGGCGGAGAACTGTAATTTTTGTTTAAATACGAATTTAGCAAAAGGAAAAGAGCCAGGTTGTGTGGAAGCTTGCAAATACAAGGCGCTTGTTTTTGGTGATTTAAACGATGAAAATTCTTACATCAATCAAATCTTACATGTAAAAGATTCTGTTCGTATGAAACCAACGTATGGAACAAAACCGAGTTTACGATACATACCTGTTGTAAAGGTGGGGGTATAATCATGAATGGTGCAATTAATTTTACACACGGGTTTTCTCATGGTGTTGAGTGGGGTTGGCCAATTGCGGTTTATCTTCTGCTTGCAGGTATTTCAGGTGGGGCATTGATTGTTGCTTTAATGGTTCGTTATTATAAAAAACAACATGAGGATACACCCTTACTTAAGGCGGCCTCTTTGGTTTCATTTGCAACCATCGCGTTTGGTATGGTCTTTTTGGTGGGTGATCTTGAAAAACCACTCTATTTTTGGAAAATTCTGATCAACTATAACTTCACATCGGTTATGTCGATAGGTGTTTTAGCTATTTCAATCTATATTCCTTTAACACTGGTTATGTGCCTTTATATGTTTGAGAAAGAAATTTCTATTGTGTTGGCGAAAAAGAACACACTTGTAAGTTATTTTGCCATGATTATGAGTATTTTGACACGATTTCGACCATTAATTGAAGTCTTGAGCGTTGTTTTTGCTGTGATTATTTGTGCTTATACAGGTTTTTTGATCTCTGTTTTAGTTCGTTTTCCGATTCTCAATACAGCGATTTTACCAGCTCTCTTTGTGGTTTCTGGTCTTTCTGCGGGAACGGCATCAGCAAGCATGGTCGCTTCTTGGTTATTTAAAGAAGACACTCATTCAAGTGATCTTAAAACGCTTCATACGATTGAATGGCCTGTTATGGCAATTGAGATTATGCTCATTGCGATGCTGTTTGTCTCCTTGCTTGTTGGCAATGAGTTTCAAAAAACAACGACAGTTGCTTTTCAAAGTGGTGTGTATGCCAACCTCTTTTGGTTTGGTGTCATGGGGCTTGGTTTTGGTATCCCGCTTGTGCTAAACTTTGCGTTGGGTAAAAAAATTGCCTCTTCGCATATAGCATTTTACCTCTCAGGAATGGCGAGTGTTGTAGGCGTTTTATGTCTGCGAATGTTTATTATTTACGCAGGACAAACGTTTGGCATCTGATTTTTAACACGCGTTTTAAGCAAAGCTTGAAACGCTACGCTAACGCTGAATTTTCCTCAGCGGAAGGCTCACGCACCCTTGGGGGCTAGTTTTATTTTGTAGTAAAGGTTTAGCATGAAGTTCATACACATTTTGGAAAAATTCTTTTTTTCGTACACGTTTATCCTCTTTATGCTGTTTATTTTAGGTTTGGGTGCAGGCGTTGCAACTTTTGTTGAGAGTGCTTATGACACGCAGAGCGCTAAAGTAATCGTTTATGATGCTCTATGGTATGAAGCCGTCATGCTTTCACTTACCATTTCATTGATCGGTATGATCTATAAAGGCAGGATGTGGAAAAAGCTTGGTGCTTTTACGCTGCATCTTGCTTTTGTTGTGATTCTTCTTGGCGCAGGGTTAACACGTTATTTGGGTTATGAGGGTGTAACACACATTCGTGAAGGCATGAGCGAAAACGAGATGCTCAGTGTTAAGCCTTATCTTCAAATTAAAACCGACAAAAGTTTTTTTGAATATCCTTTGGCTTTAGGGCAAATAGGAAACAATAACTTTAAATTCAAAGAGATCATTGCTGGCAAAGAGTTTACTGTTCAGTACAAAGCGTTTCATGCAGGCGCAAAAGGAGAACTTGGAACACTCATCATCGAAGCTTCTTATGATGGTAAACTCAAAACGGTTAAAATAGAAGGCGGAGCGGGATGGATCGAGCCTCCAACGGTTCTACGTTTTGATAATGTAGAGATCGAACTCTCTTGGGGTTCCAAAGTGGTAGAACTTCCTTTTGCTCTCAAACTCATTGACTTTCAACTCGAACGCTATGCAGGTTCACAAAGTCCTTCCTCGTATGCAAGTGAAATTGAAGTCATAGACAAGAGCGAAAACAAGGTATTCCCTTATAAAATCTACATGAACCATCCTTTGACATACAAAGGGTATAAATTTTTTCAATCTTCGTATGATACCGACGAAAAAGGTACGATTTTAGAAGTGAATAAAGACCCTGGCAAATGGCCGACGTATTTTGGTTATTTTCTTTTATGCGTAGGATTTATTGGAAACTTTTTTACCAAAGGAAGTCGCTTTTTAAAGCTAAGGGCCTTTTTGCAAAAAAGTAGTCTCTCTATGATGCTTCCATTACTCTTATGCTCAACAACGTTTGTTAGGGCAGATCAATCAGCGTATATTGAGCAATTTAGAAAAAATTCGTTTGAACATGCCAATAAAAATTTTAGTGAACTTTTAGTGCAAGATTACATGGGAAGAATTAAACCCATTAGCACAGAAGCCATTGAAATTGTCAATAAAATAGCAGGGAAAAGCTCCCTTTTTGGCTTAAGTGCCGAGCAGATCGTTTTGGGCATGACGACCAATCCATCGTTATGGCAAGAGATGAAGATTATCAAGCTCTCCAATGAGAGTATTAAAAAAGTTTTGAATTTAAAGAGTGATACGGAGTATGTTAGTTTTGCCGAGATGTTTGATGATGAAGGCTATTATAAGCTTGCTAAAGAAGTTGGTACTGCCAACCAAAAAGCACAATCAAGACGTACCACGTTTGATAATGACGTCATTAAGCTTGATGAAAAGCTCAATGTGGCGTATTTAGCTTTAAAAGGGGTCTTTTTTAAATTTATCCCTATTCCAAAAGATCCTAGCAATAAATGGGTTGATCCAAATGAGGCGTTTTCAAATGACTTTATAAGCAGTGATACGAAAAAACTTTTAAATCAATATCTGGTGGGGTTGCAAGAAGGCATTGAAAAAAATAGTTGGTCCAATGCCGATAACGCACTCAATGCTTTAAAAGAGAGTCAACGCGAAACAAGCATGACACCTCTACCTAGTCTTTCTCAAACAAAAGCTGAGGTACTATCTAATCACCTTGCCTTGTTCCAAAAACTGATCTCTTTTTATTTTATTGTGGGGTTGGTCTCTTTTGTGGTGGCTATGTTTTTCATCTTTTTAGGAAAAAGCAACCATACATTAGAGCGTACCATCCTCTATGTTTTTATCGCCGGTTTTGGAGTACACACGCTAGCTTTAGCGCTTAGATGGTACATCTCAGGGCATGCACCATGGAGTGATTCATACGAATCCCTCGTTTACATTGGTTGGTCAGCAAGTTTAGCAGGGGTTGTTGTTTTTAGAAAATCAATTCTGACCTTATCGGCAGCAGCCATATTAGCAGGCATTGCGATGCTGGTTGCACACATGAGTTTTGTTAATCCTCAAATTACCAATCTGGTTCCTGTTTTAAAATCATACTGGCTTACCGTACACGTTTCTGTCATTACCGCAAGTTATGGCTTTTTAGGGCTAGGAGCACTGCTTGGCTTGATCTCTTTGGGATTAATGATCTTTAAACAAAAGCGTAATCAAGAGCGCGTCAATAACCAAATAAGACATATTACGGCGATTAATGAAATAAGCCTTATTATAGGGCTTTCCATGCTTACAGTTGGAAACTTCTTTGGAGGAATTTGGGCAAATGAGTCGTGGGGACGATACTGGGGTTGGGATCCAAAAGAGACGTGGTCTTTTGTTTCCATTATTGTTTATGCGTTTATTTTGCACTTGAGGTTTATTCCTAAATTGAACTCTGTGTTTGTCTTTTCAGTGGCATCATTGCTTGGTTTTTCTTCTATTATAATGACATACTTCGGCGTCAATTTTTACCTCACAGGTATGCACTCTTACGCAGCTTCTGGCGAGCACCCTAGTGTTCCTAGCTTTGTTTACTATACGCTATTTTTAGTTTTGAGCGTATGTGCATTGGCGTATAGAGGGCGAGACGTTAAAACGATTTGATAATTTACATGTAAAGGATAAAAATGAAAAAAGAACTCTTAATGTTAATAGCGTGTGCGGTTATGGCAAACGCAGGATTTATTAAAGAAGGAATGGAAGCGCAAGAGAGTGGCGACCATAAAAAATTGATTGAGATTTATGACAAAGCGTGCAGTGAAGGAAAAGCATCAGGATGCTATAACCTTGCAGTTTTGTATGTTGAAGGTACGGGCAATGTTGCGCAAGACTATGACAAAGCTATTAAACTTTACACCAAAGCATGCGATGACAACTTTGCTTCAGCATGCCATAATTTAGGTCTTTTGTATGCAGGTGGCATTGGCGTGAAGCAAGATTTTGCGAAAGCGAGTGAACTCTATACCAAAGCGTGTGCTGAAAATGAAGGTTGTACCAATTTAGGTCTTTTATATGCCAATGGTGCAGGTGTCAAACAAGACTATGCGAAAGCGATTGAGCTTTATACCAAAGCGTGCAAGAATGAAGATTTGATGGGGTGCAATAACTTAGGTTTCCTTTATGCTGGAGGCAAAGGGGTTACTCAAGATTATAAAAAAGCGAGTGAATACTACCAAAAAACATGTGACGGTGATATCGCTGTTGGGTGTGACAATCTTGGACTTTTATATGCAACAGGTAAAGGGGTTGTTCAAGATTATAAAAAATCGAGCCAATTTTATGAAAAGGCTTGCAAAAGTGGGTATGAGCAAGGGTGCAATAACCTTGGGATTTTATATGCCGAGGGAAAAGGTGTCAGTGCGGACAATGCCAAAGCTAAAGAGCTTTTTAAAAGCAGTTGCGACAAAGGTCTAAAAATTGCGTGTGAAAACGCTCAACTACTCGAGACAATTACCAAATAATAAACTTTACATGTAAAAGGGATCACAATGGTTTTTCGAGTTATTTTAACGCTACTTTGTTTATGGAATCTTGCAAATGCGGAGATGTTTCAAAGTGTTCCAGAGGCGAATGCAACGCTCATTCAATCAGGCAAAGATAAGTACTCATGTCCTAATTGCGGCATGCACTTGGTCAAGTTTTACAAAACAAGCCATGCACACGAAAATCATCAGTATTGCTCCATTCACTGTTTGTATGAAGCAACACTTGGCGTGATTCCTGAAGATGCTAAAGTGGTCGATACCATTACGTTGGAGCTGATTGATGTCAAAAAAGCGTTTTATGTTGTTGGCAGCAAAGTCAAAGGTACGATGACGCGTACGAGTAGTTACGCCTTTGGAAGTGAAAAAGATGCACTCACTTTTGTTTCTGACAATGGTGGCAAGGTGATGAGTTTTAAAGAAGCGTATGCCATAGCAGCAGAAGATTTCCCTAAAGATTTTGCAAAACCGGTAGCTAAAGTAGAAAAAATAGACACTCCATCAGATGCGAAATGCCCTGTATGCGGGATGTTTGTTGCTAAGTATCCCCAATGGGTTGCGATGGCTGATGGCGAGAAAAAGTTTTACTTTGATGGCGTTAAAGACATGATGAAGTACTATTTCTCTCAAAAATTAAGTGCTGAAAAGCTTTATGTGAGCGATTATTATAAGCTCTCAAAATTGCAAGCCCAAAAAGCCTTTTATGTGATGGGCTCAAATGTGTACGGGCCAATGGGTAGCGAACTCATTCCTTTTGCTACGCAAGAAGAGGCACAAAATTTTGCACGCGATCATAATGGTCAAAAGATCATTGGCTTTGATGACATTACCGAAAAAATGGTCAAAGACTTATGAGGTTTTTAACCATGCTCGCTGCCTTCTTTGCCATCTTTTACCTTGTCATTGTGGTGCATGCGTTTAGTTATCCTCGTCAACAACAAGCTGAAGATATTGAAGCACTCTCTTTACATGTAAAAGATACCAAGCTCTCATTGAGCTTTCCAACAAACGAATACCAAAGGTTTGTGTATGCCCAGTAAAAACTTTGTAGAGTATGCTATTTTATTGCTCTTTAAAGACAGAAATGACCATCTTTTTAGCTTTTTAATCTTCTCGTTTATTGTTTTTATCCTCAGTTCGGTGCTTTTTGTCTCTGATTCGTTGCAGTATGATTTGATTAAAAGTATCAAGTCACAGCCTCAAATTGTCGTGGAAAATACAAGGGCAGGGCGCGCTTATGAGATGCACGATGGTTACATCTATGACATCTCTAGAATCACAGGGGTAAGCAGTGTCGAAGGCGCTGTCGATGGCTATTACTACTTTGGGCAAAAGCGTCTTTGGTTTCATATCATTGGCGATCCAAACTTGGCAAAAGATGAGATGCTCATCGGTCAAGGGGTACAAAAAGCGATGGCGGAGCTTTACTATGAAGATGTCTTTCACTTTTTAACCGAAGAGCGCATGATTAAAGTAAAAATCAACAAAATTGCCCCTAAAGGCACAAACATTATCTCTAACGATGCGATCTACCTAAATCCAAATACTGCAAGAGCTGTTTTGGGCATGGAGGTGGATGAGTACTCCAAGCTTTATGTAACCGTTCCAAATCCAAATGAAGTCGGTGAAATTGCACTTAAAATTGTTGAGATTTACCCTACCGCTAAGGCAACCTCACAAGCCGATGCCATAGGCGCAGTGCATCATCTTTACTACTACAAAGGTGGTATTTTTATGATTCTCTACGTGATTTCAATGGTTTCGTTTTTCATTCTTCTTAAAAATCAGATCAGTTTAGTGTATGGCGAAAAGAAAAAAGAGATAGCGATTTTACGTAGCCTTGGTTTTTGCATCAAAGACATCATCGCGCTTAAATTTATCCAAAATATTGTTGTCTCAGTGAGTGCTTACCTGCTAGGAATTGCGCTTGCTTATGTGTATGTTTTTATGGCAAATGCGCCTTTTCTTCGCAATATCTTTTTAGGAAGTGAGCTTGAAAACAGCATTTCGCTCACGCCTGTCATCGACCTCAATTTGCTCTTTCTTATCTTCATTTTTGGTGTCATTCCTTTTTTAGCCTTTGTGATTTTGCCGGCGTGGAAAATTGCCATTAGCGATATGAGCGAGGCGGTGAAATAATGAAAAAAATACGCATACAAAATCTTCATAAACTCTATAATCCCAACAAACCAAATGCCTTTCATGCTCTCAAAAATATCTCTTTTGATGTTGAAGATGGCGAAATGGTTATTTTAAAAGGGGTAAGTGGCAGTGGAAAAAGCACACTTCTCTCTCTCATTGGGGGGCTTAGTAAACCAACCGAAGGCGAGATTTTGATTAACGAGCACAACATTGCTAAGTTGCCTGACATTATGAGTTCTGCTTTTCGTCACAAAGAGATAGGGTTTATTTTCCAATCGTTCAATCTTTTGGAAGGGTTGAGTGTCTATCAGAACGTTTTAGCACCACTATCATTGACGCATCTAAGCCAAGAAGAAGTGCAAGAAAAAGTAAATCATGCGATGGCATTAGCCAATATAGAGCATAAAAAAGAGCAAAAAGTCAGTAGCCTCAGTGGTGGTGAAAAGCAACGCTGCGCCATAGCTAGAGCGGTTGTGATGGAGCCAGAGATTATTTTAGCCGATGAACCAACGGCGAATTTAGATAAAGAGAACGCTTTGATTTTTATTGAAATTCTCAAAAAATTTAAAGCACTTCACAAAACCGTCATTATCGCTACGCACGATGTTTTGTTCGATGAACTTGAATGTATCGACAGATATGTTCATATAAGAGACGGAGAAATCATTTAATGTCTATTTTTTTGTCAAATGAAATCATTGTCTTTCTTTTGATAGAGTTGATTTTAATCGTTTTGATGGCGATTTCTCAGTTTAACATCATCACCATTTTACGCCATTGGGACTTTAACGCTACGACAACATTGCAGTATCGTTTGGAGAAAAAGAACTATCTGATTAACACCATTCTCTATTTTGCGGTTGCTTGCAAAGTGATTTTATTTCTCTTTTTTATTCAATCGCTCAATGCCCTAGCAGGCATCGTGCCAGGTGCGATGTGCTCGGCAGGCGTTGTGGGCTCAAACCATTATGGCAACGCGCTTTTACTCTTAAAATTACTGCTTATTTTTGGCTTTGGACTGTGGCTAATCATCAATAAACTTGACCTCTCTTTCATCACTTTTCCCTACTTAAAGCGCAAATATCTTCTCTTTACGCTTTTATTTGTAGGAGCATTGGTTGAGTTTGTACTTGAAATACTCTACTTCTCAAACATTCCGCTCACCGTACCCGTCTTTTGTTGTTCGGTTGTTTTTCAAGCGCCCAAGCTTCCTTTTGGCTACACACAAACCATGCTGGTTACCTTTTTCTATATGCTTTTGAGCGTTATTGTCCTTTTTAACTCTCTAAAACACACGATGGCAAGCTTTACATGTAACCTTATTTTTCTATTCATCGCTTATTATGCTATTACCTATTTTTTCGGACTTTACATCTACGAAATGCCCAATCACAAATGCCCATACTGCATGCTTCAAAAAGAGTACTATTACATCGGTTATCTGATTTGGGGCTCTCTTTTTCTGGGTATCTTCTTTGGTATCATGCCTTTTTTAATCGAGCGCATTACACAAAAATCGTACGTTTATTTGCTCAAATACTCTTCCATCTGCCTCATCATCACAGCACTTCTTTGTAGCTTTTACGTCATACGCTACTACCTGATGACAGGGGTGTTCCTATGATGAAGTCTTCTTTCGCCACCTTTTTATTACTGGGGGTAATTGCCTTGCTTGTTGTGAGCATGGACATCAGCGAGACACGTGTGTTGGTGCGACACGGAAACATCAACAAAGAGCCTTTGGAGATTGTTCTTGAGAAGTATATCTGCACAGAGAGTAGGGTACCCATCGTCGAACTGTTTAACTCCGCCCAAGCGATCTTACCAAACGGAGATACCTACTTTTTTAATGATGTTGGCAATGTTTTGCTCTGGTTAGGTCGTCAAAAAAACAGAGATGAGATCGTCGTGTGGGTCTACGCCCAAGATACAGAACGCTACGTTTTAGCACAAAGCGCATGGTACTCACGCGTGGAAATCACCCCCATGGGATACGGCTTTGGAGCCTACGAATACCGTGTCTATGGACAGTCTGACTACTACTTCAATGAAGTACAACTCTTCGCACTACGTGGCGAAACACTACTCAATCCTATGATCAATTCGTTATTGGCAAATAATAAAATTTAGTCTTCAAAATTTTAAAGACAAGGCTCAACTTTTAAGATAAATATCTTTACATGTAAAGGTAAAAAAGATCATTTTGCATTACAATTTTTTACCCTTTATCTTCATACTCAAAACATCTTAATTTTAAAACAACACAAAAATTGATACAATAATCGATATTGACTCTATTTGGGGTATAAACCTATACTTTTAAGTATGTATTGGATGGAAAAACTCCTTAAAGTCGGAGTATTTGAGGAAAAAAGACACATGGTATTAATGATAGACAATTACGACAGTTTTACGTATAACATTGTGCAGTACTGCTTAGAGCTTGGCGCCGATCTTAAAGTCATCCGCAATGATGAGCTAAGTATTGAAGAGATCGAGGCGTTGCACCCCGAGAAGATTATTATCTCTCCAGGCCCTGCGACACCTAATGAAGCAGGCGTAAGCCTTGAAGTCATTAAGCATTTTGGTGGAAAGATTCCCATTTTGGGCATTTGTTTAGGGCATCAAGCCATTGGGCAAGCCTTTGGGGGCAAAGTCGTTCGTGCAAAGCGCATGATGCACGGTAAAACGTCTATCACTAAACAACTTCACAACAGTTGCCTTTTTGAGGGACTTCCTGAAACATTTACGACTACAAGGTACCATTCGTTGACAGTAGAGCAAGAAGGATTACCCGATGTTGTTGTTCCCACAGCGTACAGTACGGACGATCATGAGATTATGGCGTTAGAGATTAAAGGTAAACAAATTTACGGCGTGCAGTTTCACCCAGAATCTATTTTGAGTGAGCATGGTCATGCAATTTTAAATAACTTCCTAAAACTATGAGAGAAAGACTTTTTTTACTTCTTATTCTTGTGCTCAGTTGTGCCTTATTGACGTATGGTGCGCAAAGTATCTCTATTAGCCACGATGAAGCCAATATCTTTTTTAATGGCACCAATCTCATTCATTACCTTGCCGTGTACTCAACACAGCTTTTTGGGCAAAATGACTTTGCGCTTCGGTTACCTTTTATTCTGATCCATCTAGCTTCTATTGTTTTGTTGTATAAGATTGGCAAACTTTTTTTAAAAAAACGGATTGACCGCATTTTTTCTGTTGCGCTTTATGCCTTTTTACCAGGAGTCAACGGCGTAGCTCTTTTGGTTAACAGCGGCATCGTTGTAATCTTTTTTAGTCTTTTATTTACCTATCTTTATCTCAAAGAGTACAAAGTCGCTTCTCAATTAGTACTTATCGTCTGCCTTTTCATCGATAACTCATTTGCTATTTTTTATATTGCGTTATTTGTCTATGCTCTTATGAAACGTAAAACCGACCTGCTTATTTTGACGCTGATTTTATTTAGTGCTTCGATGTATCTGTATGGATTTGACACAGGTGGAAAACCTAAGGGTTATTTTATAGATACACTGGGTATCTATGCCATTGTTTTTTCTCCGCTTCTCTTTTTGTACTTTGTGTATGCGATGTACCGCATTCTTATTAAAGAAGAAAAGAATCTTCTATGGTATATCTCTTTCTTTTCTTTAGTTGTTTCATTGCTTCTTTCATTGCGACAAAAACTTTTACTTGAAGATTTTGCTCCGTTCGTTGTTCTTTCTGTTCCCTTAATGGTCAAAGTCTTTTTCAACAGCTATCGCGTAAGACTTCCCGCTTTCCGTAAACTACATACGCTCTTTTTTGGGCTAGTGTTGATCTCATTAGTCATCAGCACAGCATTGAGTAGTTTCAATAAGCCTCTTTACGCTTTCATGCAAGATCCATCAAAACATTTTGCTATCAATTACCACATTGCAGAAGAGTTGGCGAATGCACTGAAAGCAAAAGGGATTAACAAAGTAGTGATGAAAGATGATAAAATGGCTCTCAGACTTAAATTCTATAACATTGAACGTGGTGGAGTTTATAAACTTACAACTCAAAAAGAGATAGAAGAGGGGTATGAGCAGATCGATATTGCTTATTATGGCAAAGTCGTCAAAGCCTTCTATATCTATCGTATTAGTTAAAAGAGGACAAAATGAAAAAAGCGTTTACGATGCTTGAACTGGTGTTTGTTATTGTCGTCGTAGGCATTTTATCTTATTTTGTTTCCACAGGTTTTCAACGCAACCCCCTGCGCGAAGCCGCCGATCAGTTAGTCACTCATATCCGCTACACCCAACACCTTGCTATGATAGATGATAGGTTTGACCCAAATGATAATGATTGGTATAAAGAAAGATGGCAAATTCGTTTTGCTAATACAGCTGGTAGTGATAATGAATGGGCTTATACTATTTATTCTGAAACAGCTGTAGGGGGCCCTGATGGGGTACCAAATGAAAGTGAAATGGCTATAAACCCTCTTGATAGAACTAAGCGGCTAACTGGTGGATATAGTGCTGGAACAGTAGCATATAGTGATGCAAAAGCAAGTAAAGAATTAAATTTGGGACATAAGTATGGAGTTAAAGATATTTATATAGATCCTACAAGTGGCTGTTATGTTAATGCGGGTGCTGGGAATAGAGCGATTTCATTTGATACACTTGGTCGACCGCTATATAATCATGCAAATTCTCTAACTGCTATGTATAATGATAATGCCAATATAAGATTAGTACAAACACAATGTAGAATACAAATATGTTTAACCAATCCTTGTACTGCAGCTACTAATGAGAACAAAATTACAATAGCAATTGAGCCAGAAACAGGTTATACACACATTTTATAATCCTTCTTTGTATTTAACCTTATTTTAAGGTGTATGGATATATAATTTCGTCCTCGTTTGAGAGAACGGGGTTAAAGAGAAGCACCCAAAGTAGGGGATTTGCTTCAAGTTCATTACCATTTTAACAATGTCA
>NZ_JANZKZ010000005.1 GCF_025770725.1 Sulfurospirillum oryzae
GCAGCAATCATTCATAATGTGATGGGATTTGCCGTGGTAGCACTCTTTATTACCCATGTGTATATGTCTATGTTCGCTATTAAAGGAGCAGTGCAGAGTATTATTACAGGGTATGTTGAAGAAGAAGAAGTGAAGATTCTTCACAGTACATGGTATAAGAAGCTTAAAGATCAGGGTAAGTTTTGATTTTACAACGACTCTTGGGCAAAGCTCAAGAGTCTACGTTAGACACTAGGTCACAAAACGAAGTTTCTCTGAAAAGCTTGCCTCTTGCGAGGCAGAAAAAGTGTTTACATGTAAAGGTACAAGAGAGATAATTTTCTTGTACCTTTCTTTATTTTTTTAATGCTAAAATATGCAAAAGAAGCACGTTAAAGGAATCGTATGGAACCAGTTTTTAAAACGACGATCACCAAGATTAAAGGTAAAGAGAAGTTTGAGCGAGAAGACACACTTGTTCGTGAGATCAAGTTAGAGCTCTACGTCAATGGTGCTAAAGTGGGTGCTGTTATGGCAACACCTGTGGATCAAGAAGCCCTTGCTATTGGGTATTTGATGAGTGAAAACATCATTGAGAATTTTAGCGATGTCACTTCCCTCAAGCTTCTAAACGATGGTATGCGTGTCGAAATCGAAGCGAAAGTCAACGAAGCGAACATTAAAAAGCTTAATGCTGAGGGTGTGGTTATTAGCGGTTGTGGTAAAAGTATGACGGCAAACATTGATCCCGAAGCGATTGAGGCTAAAGTGATTAAAAGCGATTTTACCATTAGCAGTGATCGTTTAAGCACAGCGATGAGCCAGTTTTATACGGAGTGTCCTTTGTATGAGCAAACCGGTTGTGTGCATACTGCAAAACTTTTTACCGATGAAAAGACTTATTTTATCGGCGAAGATATTGCCCAACACAATACGATTGATAAAGTTGTTGGTAAAGCACAAATGGCAGGCATTGATGTGAGTAATGCCTTTTTGATGGTAAGTGGAAGGCTCTCTTCGGAGATGGTTGCTAAAGCGGTCATGCACCAAATTCCTATTTTGGCATCACGTACAGCATCGACCTGTTTGGGTTTGATGATCGCTGAAAAATTTGGATTGACCCTGATTGGTTTTGTGCGTGGAGATACGATGAATGTTTACCGTCACCCAAGGCGAATCGTTGTAAAGGAGTAGGACGTGTCTGAGATGGAAGAGTTGATTAAACAGTATTTGAATGATAAAGGCAAGCTGGATTGTTCTGATGCTTATAAAATTGCCGCTAAGTTAAAATGCCCAATACGTGAAGTGGGTGATACTGCAAAAGCTATGGATATTCGCATTGATAGTTGTGAACTTGGTCAGTTTGGGAAGATAGAGGAGGGCGTTTTTGATCTTGAAGCCTTGAACCGTCTTACACCACTTTTGGATGATCAAAATCGCGTTACATGTAAAGATGCAAGATCCCAAGCAGGAGGCATCGGACTTAAAAAAATCAGAGGTACACTCAAAGAAAAAAACATTGACGTGACCTACTGTAGTTTGGGTTGTTTTACCGAAAAAAAACGTCCTCGTTTGTATGTAAAAACCAAAACATGGATCGAAAATGCAGAGGGTGAACTTCTTTTTGGAAAAGGTAAAACGGAGATTTTAGAGCTGATCGAGCAAGAAGGATCTATCTCTAAAGCATCTGAAAAAATCGGGATGAACTATAAAAAAGCGTGGACACACATCAAAATTTTACAAAAAAATATCAACGATACGATGGTGCAAACAAGACAAGGCGGTGGAGAAGATGCGGGGACAACGCTCACACCCGTTGCTCGTGAATATATGGACAATTACCGCAAACTTCAAGCGGATATTGAAGCTTATGCCAATGAGCGTTTCAAAGAGTTGTTTTTAAAGCCTAGAAATAAAAAAGAGTTTGGGGAATAAATGCTCTAGGCTATTTTTGTGCTATGGAATTAATGTAAAATCTTTTCTAAGATAAAGTATTGGTTTTTAACAGAAATTTGACTAAGAATATGCAAAAAATACACATATCATAAGGAGCATAAATGAGAAAAATGTTGTTGTTAAGCGGATTGGCGCTTAGTATGTTGATGGCAAAAGAGCCTATCATTGTTTTACATGCAGGAAGCCTTTCGGTTCCATTTGCGGAGATCGAAAAAGCGTTTGAAGAAAAATATCCTCAGTATGATGTCCAACGCGAACCAAGTGGTAGTATTGCAGCAGCGCGTAAAGTGACTGACCTTGGCAAAGCGGCGGATGTTATTGGAAGTGCGGATTACCAAGTGATTGATAATATGCTTATTCCTAACCATGCTAAATTCAACGCGCAATTTGCAACCAATGAAATGATCATTGCCTACACCGACAAATCAAAATTTGCTAAAGAGATCAACGATAAGAATTGGCCCGATATTTTCCTTAAAGAGGGCGTAAAAGTAGGACATGCCAATCCAAATGTTGACCCATGCGGTTACCGTTCAATGCTTGTAACCATGCTTGCTGAAAAATACTACCAAAAAGAGGGCTTTTTCAACAAACTTTTTGGATACGGCAGTCACTATGAAGTAGGCGAAGAGAATCAAAATAAAGTCGTGGTCAGACCAAAAGAGACTGATCTTTTGGGACTTTTAGAAGCGGGTCAATACGACTATCTTTTCATTTACAAATCCGTAGCAGACCAGCACAATCTTAAATATATCACCCTTCCAGAGGCGATTTCACTGAAAAGTGCGAAATATGACAACGTCTATTCTGAAGTTTCTTTTGACATTGATGGTAAAAAACCGGGTGAAGTTGAAAGACAAATCGGCGCTCCAATGGTTTATGGCATTAGTGTTTTTGAAAACAAAAATTCACCAGCCAATAAAGCAGGTGCTGTTGCATTTGTAAACTTTGTGCTTTCTCCAGAAGGTCAAGCGATTATGAAGAAAAATGGACAAGATGCACTCAATCCTCCGATTATCACTGGCGACAGCTCTATTCTTGGAAAAAAATGAGTTTTCTCTCTCTGCAAGCCCTTACATGTAAAGTAGGGGCGTTTCATCTTCAAGATATTAGCTTTGATGTGGGTGAGGGCGAATACTTCGTTATTTTAGGGCATAGTGGTGCTGGCAAAACGGTCATTCTAGAGTCCATCGCAGGGCTTCACAAAGTGGGTGGAAAACTGCTTTACAACAATGAAGACATTACATGTAAAGTTCCTGAAGAGCGATCCGTTGGCTTTGTCTATCAAGATTTTGCTCTTTTCCCAAACCTTACCGTAGAGCAAAATATACGTTTTGCAAGTCGTTACAAATCTATCGAAGAGGCGGAGTCTCTTTTTGAAGATTTAGTCAATTTTTTAGGTTTAGAAAAACTTTTAAATCGCCGCATCGATAATCTCTCGGGTGGTGAAAAACAGCGCATCGCTATAGCACGTGCTATCTTTGCCCGTCCTAAAATTTTACTCCTTGATGAGCCACTCAGTGCTATTGATCCGACGTTTCGTAATGCCATTATGAAATTTCTCAAAGACATTCACAGACGTTATGGTTTAACCACGTTACATGTAACGCACAATTTCCGTGAAGCCTCTTATTTAGCCGATCGAATTGCGATAGTCATGGACGGATGTGTTCAGCAAGTTGGCTCGACCAATGAAGTGCTCTCTCATCCTGCAAGTCTCAAAGTAGCAGAATTTTTAGGCTTTAAAAACATCTTTCCTGCTTCTTTATTGGGGGATGATTCTTCAAGGCTTTTCTCAATTGATCCTAATGAAATTCTTGTTTCCAAAGAGCATGACATCAACTGTGATTTTGTGTATGAGGGTAAATTGGATGAGTGTATGGGCATTGTCGATCATTTTAAACTTTTTGTCTCTGTGGGCGAAAATCAATTTTTTGTTAAAATCATGAAACGAGAACACGAAGGATGCGCGATTGATCGAGGTGAAAAAATCGTGATAGGGTTTAATCGAAAGGATGTGTGCTACCTATGAGACACAAGTTTACAATCATTTTAGTCCTTTTGGGGCTTATTATGCTCTTCTTTTTAACCGCACCTCTGTTTAAGATGCTCATTGGAAATGACGTGGGGACATTGCTTAAAACCATTCAAGAAGCTGACGTTTCAGCCTCAGTCATTTTAACGATGAAAGTTTCGCTTTTCTCAACCATGTTTGCACTTTTTACAGGGCTTCCTTTGGCATACCTCATTGCGCGGTATGAATTTTTTGGAAGGTCTTTTTTGGAAACCTTGGTAGATATACCTATTATGATTCCGCATACGGCAGCGGGCATTGCGCTTTTGGTCGCTTTTGGCAGCGGCTATATTGGAGAATTTTTTAGTGGTTTGGGTATTAAATTTATTGGTACGGAAGCGGGCATTATGATCGCCATGATGTTTCTCTCCGCAACGTTTCTTATCAATGGCGCGAAAGAGGGCTTTAAAAAAGTCGATGTCAAATTGGAAAAAGTTGCACGCACCCTTGGGGCTAGTCCCATGCACGTTTTCTTTGCCATCTCTGTTCCCAATGCTAAAAAAGACATTGTCAATGGCTGTTTGATGATGTGGGGAAGAGGACTTGGTGAGTTTGGTGCTGTTGTCATTTTGGTTTATCATCCAATGACCGCACCTGTACTGATTTATGATCGCTTCACCAGTTTTGGGTTGAGCTACTCAGCACCTGTTGCTGGCGTGATGATCATTCTCTCCATTCTTGTCTTTTTAACGGTACGATTTATCAACAATAGACTTCGTTAAGACTCTAACAATGCGTCGTTTTGATCGAGAGACGATGCATTGTTCTTATTGGCTGATAATTTCCCATTTAAGCTCTTTTTGAATCAGCTTGAACGTCTCTTTTGTTTCCTCTTTGGTCGTATTTGTATCACTATCAAACAACCCATCACATTCAACTTCAAAGCTTAACGATTGATCATCCAGCCATAAGGTATGTTGTACGACACAATGTGCGGGGTATTTATGTGTGAAGAGTTTGACAATGCGCTCTTCGCTTAACACATAAACGCTGATACGTGGAGATTCGTCGGCTTCAGTGACGAAGTAGTGCTTATTGGGAGAAAGGTTAGTCATGCCATCAAGCGGTATCTCTTTTCCATCGCGCAGATCAAGGGCATGGTATGCTTCGCTATCGGGCATAAAGTCGCTGAAAATGAGATATTTTTCTTTGAAGAAGCAGCCTTTGAGTGTGTAAAGTAAGGTTTTGTATTCTTGGTCATTACCCAAATATTCATCTTTTAATTCCAATGTTTGATGGTTAATCAGGTGAATGGTCTTAACATCTTTCTCTTTTGTAAAAAATGCTTTACATTGCTCAAGTTGCGCCACATTGACATCATGCTCAAAATAGGCAAGATCGGCTATCAAAGAAGTTGTGATCAGGGCTAGTAAAATGCCATAAACTTTCATCAATGGTTTTCCTTTACATGTAAAGATTTTAAAGCGCGGATGCTTCATAAAAACAGATCTGGTTGCGCCCTTTTTCTTTGGCTTTATACATCGCAAGATCCGCCTCTTTAATGAGTATGGCGGCATCTTTAGTTACAGCATCATTACCAAAAATGGTACAACCAATGCTAGCACCTAACAGATAGTTTCCATGAGCAAGTGCGTAAGGTTCGCATAAAAGTAAGAGAACTTTTTTGGCAATACTTTGGGTTAGATTGCGTGCAATGGCTTTTTGGTTGCCAAGATTTTTAAGCAAGATAATAAACTCATCACCCCCAAGTCGAACAACAAGATCGCTTTCTCTAACGGTTTCTTTAAGTCTCGAAGCGGCTTGAATGAGAAGCATGTCGCCTGCATCGTGTCCATGCTTATCGTTAAGCTCTTTAAAGCGATCCAGATCAATAAAAAGGAGTGCCCCAAAATGTTTTTCATCAATACTATGACGTATGGTTTGGGCAAGCATCTCATCGAGCAATCTGCGATTGGCAAGACGCGTAAGCGGATCGTAATAGGCAAGTTCTTGAATCTGCTGTTGAGCGACTTTATGCGTTGTTATATCATTAAAATTGGCGATGTAATGCGTTGTTTTTCCTTTATCGTTGCGAATAGCAGTAATCGTTAAAGACTCTGCATAAATTTCCCCATTTTTGCGTTTGTTCCAAAGGTCACCTTGCCAAAAACCTTGCTCGATCAACGCTTTCCACATGAGTTCATAAAAAGCTTTGTCATGGTACCCTGAGTGTAAGATGCGAGGTGTTTTACCAATGATTTCAGTATCACTGTAGCCTGTAATACGTGTAAACGCTTCGTTGACTTTGAGTATTTTTTCATGCACATCAGTAATCAAAATTGCCTCTTGTGTCTCAAAAGCAACAGCGGAGAGATGGAGCTGTTCGGCTCTTTTTTGGGTATCAATATTGATGTATACACCTGTGAGTAAGCGAGGTTCATGGGAGGGTGAAAACTCGATGGCTTTACCGCGTACTTGAATCCAGACCCATATCCCTTGGGCTGTTTTCATTCGACGTTCAATTAAAAAAGTGTCGCGTGCAAGAAGTTGTTCTTTGATCGATAAGAGCATGGTACTTGATTCATTAGGATGGGTCAAGTCACAAATTTTATCCCACGAAGGCTCAAACGCATTTGGTGGATAACCTAAAAGTAAAAAACATTGTGGATCCCACGTAATACGGTCGATCTGAAGATCCCATGTCCAAAGTCCTGTTTGTGTCGCCTCCATGGCAACACGGAACTGTTTTTCGTAAGAGAGCTGTCTTTTTTGGCGTTCATTCTCTTGATAATAACGCACAATCAAAATAAGCGCAAGTCCTCCTGAAAGGACAATCAAAAGTGCAGTGATCCAAAGTACTTTTGCGCGTTCTTTGTCCCAATATCCAAGGGCATAAGCTTCATCGGTTTGAATCTCGACGACAAAAGGTAGAAGCTTTGCGAGACGAAAAACATTTAAAACGGGATGTTCATGCGTCTGAGCATGGAGAAAAAAATCTTCATGATCCATAGGGTGAGATACGGTGTAATGTGAAGCACCTAATAGGCATTTAGGATCCGTAGAAAAGAGCAAAATACCATCGAGCCTCCATAAAGAGACGACACCTTGCTCAAGAGGAAGAATGGATGTGTAATGATTGCTCAAATAATCTGTGTTGAGATTGGCAATGATGTAATAGAGTTTCTTTTCAAAAAAAACTTTTTTCAGTAAGGGTAAAAAACTAATTTCTTGTGAAGGAATAGGCGTTTGCATTGTGCTTTGACGTGCGTTCTCAAAATCTCTTCCTGCCCAGGGAACACCAATGCGTAACAATGGAACATCGCCAAAAGGAACAGGAATGAAATTGTCCAACGGAATGTGTTTCCCAATATTTGCCTCATTTGAGCTTGCGATGATCACACCCTCATCATTTAAGAGCGATAGGGATCTAAGATCAGGCGCATTGTGCAAGAGTTCTATAAAAACAGGGGCGAGTCCCTCTTGCGAAGGTCCTTCATTGCTGAGTAAAGGGATACGATCCATTGTTAAACTGACATGTTGAAGTATTTGTGAAAAGTGTTCTTCGAGCGTATTGGCATGAAGATTAGCAATATGGCGGTGTGTTTGAATAGCCTCTTGACGCAAGGAAGAGAGTGCCACAAAAACCGTTCCGACAATAATGATAACGATGGCAAGACTTACTGCTAGATACCGTACGATTTTTTTTTCGGGCAAAATATTTTTGATCATAAGAACCTACTTTTCGTAAATAATGGGTTCTAAATGATGGCGTTTAGCAGCTTCTAAGAGCCTACCATCGTGTTTGATTGCGTGAATAAAAGTTTCCACTTTTCCTTGAAATGCAGGTTCGTTTTGTGCAATTGCCCAACCATAAGGGGTAATATGAAATGGCTTCGTTGGTTTGATGAGTTTTGCCCACTCTTTCTCTTCAATCATTCGGATACCAAAAGGATAGTCTGTCATAAAAACATCCGCTCGCCCTGCTTCAACCTCTTGCTCTCTTGCATGCAGTGAGTCAACCACTAAAAGTTTGGCTCTTTGAAGACTCTTTTGCATGAGTGCAACATGATAGGTGCCTTTGGCAACAGCTACAATGACACCCGTTTGATCGATGTCATCCCATGTTTGGATACGTTTATTGCTTTTGGAGGTAATGGCGTAAATGTCGCTCGCAAGGTGCGGTGTGGTAAGGGCTAGTTTTTCTTTTCGCTCATCGGTATGTCCGATGGCAAACATAGCAATGTCACATTTTTTTGAGTTAATATCTTGGATAAGTGTCGCAAATGAGCTCTCTTTAAAGGCAAGGCTTACACCTAATTCTTTAGCAAATTCTTTGGCTAAATCCACATCAATGCCAATCAGTTCTTGTGTTCTAGGATTGACGTAAGAGATGCTATAGTATTCTGGCCAAATGCAGACACGTATTTTTTTTGTCTCAAGAATCGTAGTGAGGGTGTCTGCGTTTGAAAAAGAAAAAAAAGTATAACAAAAAAGAACAATCCAACCAAAGCGGCGCATGGGATATCCTTTGTATAGAGCGTGTGTAATAGGTTTTTTGAAGTATAACACAAACTAATTGGAAAAAAAGGTTATAAAAATTTTTGTGAAAAATTGAGTTATAATAAGTTTGATTCGTTTTAGGAGATGTAACATGCTCTTTTTTTTGAAAAAAATAATTTTTTTAGCCACAACCATGGTCTTGGTAAGCAGCTTTATGGGATGTGACCATAAAGAAAAAACCACAACTTCTAAGAAACCGTTTGAAAATCAGACGATTACACTAATTGTTCCTCAACTTCATGCTCGTTTGATTCGCGGTCCCATTCAAGATGAAGCACCTTTGTTTGAATCTGAAACAGGTGCAAAAGTGCGAGTATTGACCCCGAGTTGGGATGAGACCATTCGCAGAATCGATGAGTCAATTGCGCAGGGCAGTAAAGAGTTTGACATTTATGTGGTTATTTCTATGTGGAATGGTACACTTTTGGGTAATAATCTGATTGAGCCTATTCCTGAAGCCATTAAAAAACAGCTTGATTGGAATGATGTTTTGCCCATTTATCGCAATACAGTTCTTTCATGGAATGGCGTGACGTATGGATTTCCTTATGATGGTGACTGCATCAATCTTTATTACCGAAAAGACATTTTTGAAAACCACATGTATCAAGAGAAGTTTAAAGCTTTGCATGGCTATGACTTAGCCCCTCCAAAAACGTGGGATGAGTTTAATGACATAGCGGCTTTTTTTAACGGTTGGGATTGGGATGGAAGTGGTAAAAAAAGGTATGGATTTGCGGGACTTAGAGTCCAAGGCGATATTGCGATGCTTCAGTTCTTTGCCGCCGCCGCCGCTTATGCTAAACATCCCGATGATAAAGCCTATTATTTTGACCCAGATACTATGAAACCACGCATTAATAACCCAGGGTTTTTAAAAGCTTTAGAAGAATATATCGCCTTGACGAAGTTTGGACCTCCTGGTATGGTCAATTTTGCAGGACACGATGTTCGTGACAATTTCGTCTCTGGCGAAGTTGCTATGGCACTTGATTGGGCGGATATGGGTGTGCATGCGGTTGATTCTCCTGTTTCTATTGTCAAAGACAAGGTAGGGTATGCACAAATCCCCGCCAGTACCAAAGTGTACAATTCCCGCACACATCAGTGGGATGAGCGTTTCAATCAGGTGGCTTCCATTAGTGGGAATTGGATGTTTTTGGTCAATAAAAATTCAAAACATAAAGAACTTGCTTTTGCGTTTGCTTCTCACATGACATCGGCCCAAATGACTAAAAAGCTGACCGCAATGAGCGGTGTTGCTGTCAATCCTTCTCGTTACTCGCACTTTAAGAATCCCGAAAATTGGAATCAAAGCGGCTTTTCTACGGAAGATGCAAAAGCTTATTTGGAAACGATTGCGATTTCTCTTCAAAATACCAATGTGGAGCATGATATTACGATTGCAGGGGCTGCTCATTATTATCAAGTTGCGGATAAGTATATTTATCAGGCGTTAATCGGCAACATGTCGCCCAAAGAAGCGCTAGATACCATTGCCAAAGAGTGGGATGTAATCACGGATCGAATAGGTAGGGAGAAACAAATTATGTCGTATAAAGCGGCATTAAACCTATGATGCAACCATTAAGCATTCAACGATTAGCTTTGTATAGCTTTGCTGTATTGCTGATCGGTACGATTATGAGCGGGGCTATTTTAGTAGGTTTATTATTTAATTATGAGACCATTAAAAACCATCAGCAGATTAGTAAAAATGCCTACGATGCCCTTTTCACACTCAAATACAACACAGAAAACCTTTTGGTTACAAACCAAATTCACAAAGAAGTCATTACGTGGGAAAGCTCTTTTGAGAAATTTACACAACGACTCAATGCTTTGCAAGAGATTGCTCTTTTTCATTCGAATGATATTGACGATTTGTTGCAAAGCATTCATGTTGCAAAGTTAAGTGTCAGTACCCAACTGCAAAGTCCCCTTTTTGATGAAAAAAATATTATGGAAAAATCGCTCTTACGTCGTTTAGGTGAAGGGCTGAATGCCAACGAAACCAGTCCTTATTATATTGCGGTACGCGATTTGATTAGTGCGATTGATTATCTGAAACAGTATGAAGATTTTTTACTGGATGAGCTCTGTGGCCTCGATATACAGATTCAAAATGAGAGTAATGTAAAACTTAAAAACACTAAAAACATGGTCGTTGCCATTCCTCTTTTAGCCTTTATATTCACCCTGACAGTGGGAACCATTCTATGGTACACCATCGGTAAAATCGAGAAAAAGCTTGAAGATCAAAGGGAGAAGCTTGATTATACAGCGTATCATGACTATCTTACAAAGCTTGCCAATCGCGCTCAGTTTATCACTATTTTAGAAAAAACGTTGGAAAAAGCGCAACAGCAAGACTTACGTGTAGGGCTTTTATTTATTGATTTGGATCGTTTTAAGGAGATCAACGACTCTTATGGGCATAGTGTGGGAGATATGGTCTTATGTGAAATTGCCGAGCGACTCAATACCATTGCAGCTCATGATGCGCTTATTGCACGGCTTGGAGGCGATGAGTTTACGCTGATTGTGGAAGATAAAACAAACGAAGAGATAGAGCATTTGGTACAAAGCATTGTTGCTACCATTCAAAAGCCCCTTTTAATTTATGCAACAGAGATGTATTTGACGTGTAGCATTGGCATTAGTCTTTTTCCTAAAGATGCCAAAGATGCTGAGTCACTTTTACGAAATGCTGATACCGCGATGTATATAGCCAAAAATAAAGGTAAAAATACATTTCAATTTTATAATCAGTCCATGACCGAAGCTTCCATTGAGAGGCTTCAGATGGAGAGTCATTTGCGAAGAGCCATTGATAAAGAAGAGTTGGTTTTGTATTATCAGCCACAAGTGGACGTTAATAGCGGTAAAATTACAGGTGCTGAGGCGTTGCTAAGGTGGAACGATAATATTTTAGGCAACGTCAGTCCTGCAAAGTTTATCCCTTTATCTGAAGAGACAGGGCTTATTTTACCACTGGGCAATTGGGTTTTGAAAGAGGCATTTATACAGCAGTCAAAATGGCTACAAAGTGGAGTTGCTCCTGATATTTTAGCGATTAATATTGCGGCAAAACAGATTTACCACACAGATTTAGTTGCGATAATAACAGGTTTACTTGAGACGTATGCGATTGACCCAAATACCATTGAGCTTGAAATTACTGAGCGCATTATCGTGGAAAATCCTGATTATACAACAAGGGTGCTCAACACGCTTCGTTCATTGGGTGTGCGTATTTCCATTGATGATTTTGGTACAGGTTACTCCTCTTTATCGTACTTGAAAACATTGCCACTTGATAAAATAAAGATTGATCAATCTTTTATTCGAGGCATACCTGCAAGCCATGAAGATAAACAGATTGTTAAAACGATTATTAGCCTTTCTCAAGGGTTGGATAAAACTGTTATTGCAGAAGGTGTTGAAACAGAAGAACAAAAGAGCTTTTTGCAAGAGGCAGGATGCTTTGAAATGCAAGGGTATCTTTTTGCCAAAGCACTTCCTGCTGTGGAATTTGAGCAATTTATGCGTGAAGCACGTATCTAAATTTTACCAAAATCGTGCTAGAATAGGACTCATAAAGAAAGATAAAGGAGTTACTATGTTTGTAAAATTAAACGAGAGAGTTTACCTCAATGCAGATCGTATTACGCGCATCAAAATTGATGAGGTTCAAGATGGCATCCGTGTTCGTTTTTACGAAGGTCAAAATCAAGTGGCAAAAAGCCATAAATTTGACAGTGTTGAAAAAGCAAGTGCATGGGTTGAAAAAATAATGAATGCAAAATAAAAGAGGTTTTATCCTCTCTTCCCTCTCTTTTTAAGGTCTAAGGCTTAGACTAACTTAATCACTTACTGGAGAAAATCATGAAAATAGATTGTAGTGGCTTGGCATGTCCAGAGCCCGTTTTACAAACCAAAAAAGCGTTAGAAACATTGCCAAATGATTCTGTATTGGAAGTTGTTGTCAATTCTATGGCATCCAAAGAGAATGTGATGCGTTTTGCTCAAAACGGTGGATTTGATGTAAGAGCACAAGATTTGGATGAGGGTAAAACGCTTATCACCATTGTCAAGGGCTTTACATGTAAAACGGTTGTGGATGCTAAAGATGAGCCATTTTTAGACAAAACCTTGTTTCTGAAAAGCGATAAAGTAGGCGAGGGCGAACTGGGCGCGAAACTTATTGTTGGCTTTTTAAAATCCACTTTGGAACTTCCAAAGCTACCTCACCGTATCGTGTGTGTCAATCAAGCCGTCCTCTTAACAACCGCGGATGAAAGTGCGCCTATTATGGAAGTGCTTAAAGCCCTTGAAGCTAAAGGCGTTGAGATCTACTCATGCGGTGTTTGTTTGGAATTTTTTGGGGTAACAGACAAACTCAAAGTGGGCAAAATCGGTAATGCTTTTGGCACCATAGAGATGCTTTTTGGTGGAGAAGGCACTATTTCATTGTAATAACGCTTTCAAAGCAAAGCTTCTCAAGCTACGCTAACACTAGGTTTTCCTAAGCGGAAGGCTCATATTGCTTCTTGCGCATTGCATGGTCAAGAAGCTTGAAATTAAGGTACTAAATGAACAACGAAGCAAAATTGACCAAATACGTCAAAGCTGCTGGTTGCGCTGCCAAGCTGGGTCCGGGCGACCTCACAGAAGCTATAGGTGGGCTTTCTTGCACGCATGAGAACGTTTTGGTCGGCATGGATACGAGTGATGATGCCAGTGTTTATTATCTTGATGAAGAACGCGCCCTCGTCCAAACGGTAGACATCATCACCCCTGTGGTTGATGACCCGTATGTGTATGGGCAAATCGCGGCGGCGAACTCTCTGAGCGATGTATTTGCCATGGGTGGTGAAGTCGCTACGGCGATGAACATCGTAGGTTTTGATGGGTGTCATCAACCTCGTTCAGTGCTTAAAGAGATACTCGCAGGTGGACAAAGTAAGGTTCAAGAGTGCGGTGGCATCATCATCGGTGGGCACACCATCGAAGCACCTGAAATGACGTATGGCATGAGTGTGACAGGCTTTGTGCATCCACAGAAAATTTATCGTAACAATACGCCTCGCATTGGTGATGTGCTGATTTTGACCAAGCCTCTTGGCATGGGCATTTTGACCACGGCGATTAAAGCCGATATGCTAGAGAATTCCGTGGTTGAAAAGGTCGCTTCCATCTTAGCAACACTGAACCATAAAGCGTCTCAAATCATGAGAAAATACGATGTAAGTGCGTGTACAGATGTGACAGGTTTTGGACTTTTGGGCCATGCTTATGAGATGAGTTTTAACCGCGTTACCATTGCTTTTGAGATGAAAAACATTCCGATTTTAGAAGAAGCCAGGGCGCTTGCGGACATGGGTATTATTCCCGCAGGGGCTTACAATAACAAAAGTTATTTAAGTGCTAAAGTGGAAGCAAAAGTGCCGCATAAGGATGAAATCATCTTGTACGATGCGCAAACTTCAGGGGGTCTTTTGATGGCAGTGTCTCAAAAAGATGCGCCAAAACTGCTTCAAAATCTCAAAGATGAAGGGCTAGGTTATAGTGCTATTATCGCAGAGATTTTACCTCTTGGAAACAAGCCACTGCTTTACATGTAAGAAATTGAGATAACCCAAACGGGTTATCTCTGCTTTGGGTTACGCTTTCAGATCAAGATTTGACCCGATGCCTTCCGATGCCAGCCCAGAAACTTGCGTTGATGCAGTATCTGTTGGTTGAGGCAGAGATTCCAACATTTTTGAAACCATCTGTTCTTGAACCTTCATTGCTTGCTTCATCGCATAGATTTCTGTGCTTGAAGGGATGCTACTATTTAGTGCGTCCATGTACTACTCCTTATTAGAGCTAAACCTATATCGACCAATTTTAGTTTCTTGTGCAACTTAATCTATGGAACTTAAAATGCTTTGAGTGCATAAGGTCAGTTAATAAGTGATAAAATATCTTCAAGAAGCAGGGACTGCTTGTAAGGGAGACTTTATGGAAGTAAAATATTATCTTTTATGTCCTCTTTGTAGTTATGAAACAGAACATATTACACTCGCTCGTACCTACCGCCACATGAGCTTGCAAAAAAAATGGATGGTCTGTCTTGGATGCCATCATTTGCAAGAAAAACCTCACCCAAAACGATTTTTGCTCCAAGCACTAAAAGTGCTATGGTTACATGGAAAACAGTTTGTTTATAAAGGGCGTAAACATGATACTTCTCTTCTTCCAAAACTGTTACATAAACCTACATGTCAAAAATGCCATGGGTCTCACTTGCTAGAGTGGGATGGAAATTGCCCTAAATGTGGCAGTGCATTTTTAAAAAAAGTGGTGTAAAAAAAGGTTGTTTTTTAGCGCTGTAACAGCCATCCTATAACCCAAGCACCGTCTTTTGAAAAATAGATTTTTTGAGTAAAAAAATGAAGTTTAGTGATGGTGTCTCTTGCCAACGTTGCACCTGCAATAAGGTCTTTAGCACCATAATAATGCAGTAAAAAACATGGGGCTAAGGTCTCATCTGTACACGCTGCTTGTTCGTGCGAGAATGTTGTGATAATGCGCTCAAAATCTTCTTTCTCTAAACTGACAAAAGCTTCTAACTTCCCACCCGTTTTCAAATAAGCCGTTGCCCAAAAAATGCCACCGCTCGCATAAAGCGTCTCTTTGGTCGCAGCATTGGGAAAAGAGGTTAGCTCATTTTTAATGACATTAGCACATTTTTCTCCAAAAGAGATGTTGGCATCAAGTCTATCGGCTTGTTGTGTTGTTGAGACTGTACCTAAGGGAATTTCAAAAAAATCTATGGTATTTTTTTCATTGATCCATGCAACCTTGGTGTTGCCTCCGCCGATGTCTATCATCGAAGAGCTGTTCCATTGTGCTTTGGGAACAGAGCCATAAAATGCGTACATACTCTCTTCTCGCTCATCAATGAAAAAGAGTTTGGAGTTTGTTTTATGGGCGATACCCTTTTCTAATTCGGCTTTGTTGTGAATTTTATTTAAAGCACTACTGGCGATGATAAATATCTCGTTTTCGGATATGTTTTGATCTTTCACTAGGAGTGTTTTGAGGTGTGCAACGTCTTCACTCACAAGGTTGATCATCTCTTGACTTATAAAAAAGTTACTATTGATGCCACTTTGTGGAGCTGTATTAAAGCTATTGCGATAGTGAATCGTTGCAAGGTTGTGGTCTATTTCGACCACATAACCTTTGACGCCTTTGCCCCCAATCTCAATCGCTCCGTACCGCTCGACACCAAAAAGTGTTGTGTAGCAAACGAGAATAAAGAGAAAAAGAAGTGAGCGAAAAGCACTCTTTGAGCTGTTTTTAAAGAACAAGGCAATACCCTGCAATCATGGCACCAATGCTGCTGAGGACTAAAGAGCCTAACCAAAACTTTTTATTGCGTGTTAACGCTGAAATCGATGCCAATGCGATGGAAATTTGTAAAAAGGTAATCGCAAAACTGAGGATATGGTGGATGTGATAGTAGTGATCACTCTGCTCATTACGCAATTCTTTCAGCCCTTCTATACGCTGTGCTTCTGCTTTGATCTCTTCTTGTTCTTTTTTATAAACCGCTACTTTTTTCATAAAATCTTCGGCTTTTTCAGGGAAGAGTTCAGCATTAACCGCATAAATATGCGATTTGACACTTTTAGCTTGGTAGTAATTCCACTGGTCAGATGCTTGACTTTGGTAGAGTACCGCTTCGTTTTTGGTTAGAATCGTTTTAGAGGTAATTTGTGATTCATACAAACCAACGAGGGCTGTTATAATCGCTATGATAGCCGTACTGAGTGAAATATACGAAAGCCAACCTTCCGCTTCCTCTTCTTTATGTTTAACCTCTTCGAGTGCTTCTTCGACTTGTTTTAAGTGCTCTTCAATAGCATTGCTTTCCATGGGTACTCCTTTTTTTAATCATCTAAAATCGCGCGTATTTTAGCAAAAAAAAGAGTAATGCTGTTATATTTTTGGGTCAATTTTAGGTTTGAATGTTTTTTCAGTGATCGTATGAAAATAATAATAGAAGCTTCCTACCACAATACCTACAAATGGAAGTGCGAAGTACCAATGCTCTTTTCCCCATTTCACCACACTTAAAATCTCATTTCCAAAATACCATACAGGCAAAATAACAACACTGCTCCAGCACCATGCAGCAAAGAGGTTAATCAGCGCGTATTTTTTAGCATCGTAACCTGTGAGTCCAATGGCAATGGGTATGATGGTGCGAAGGCCGTACATGTAACGCTGTAAAAAGATAATGGGCCAACCATGCTTTTTGAGCAAAAGATGGGCTAAGGCAAATTTTCGTCGTTGCTGTTTTAAAGTGCGATGCACATAGTTTTTGTTAAATCTACCGATGTAAAAATAGAGCTGATCGCCCGCAAAACCGCCGAGCCCTGCTACAAAAATAGCCGTAAAGAGCTGCATGTCGCCGGTATGTGCAAACAGTCCCGCCATGACAAGACCGCTTTCTCCTTCTAAAATACTCCATAAAAAGAGTATGGCATAACCATACTCCCTCATCCAGGTTATAAAAAGTTCTTCCATCGGTTTAACTTAGCTGTTTTGACGCATGTTGGCTAGATTTTGTTCTGCATTGTACTTGCGTGCGGCTGCGGCGACTTCTTTATCGACAATGGTTTGCCCAATAGGAAAAAGTGAAATAGCAGCAAGCTTGAGGTGTTGAATTCCAAAAGGAATCCCAATGATCGAAGCAAAACAAGCAATGGCTGAGAGTACATGCCCTAGGGCTAACCAAATACCTGCGAAGAGAAACCAAATGATGTTACCGACAAGACCAAAGGTACTCGTTCCAACATCTTCTTTATGTAAAAGTTCTTTGCGGCTGATGGCCTCTTTGCCAAAAGGGAAAAATGTAAATTGTCCTATCACAAAACAGGCTTTTGCCCAAGGAATACCGACGATAGTTATAAATGCAAACACTCCTACAATCCACCAGCTAAGACCCATAAAGACTCCGCCTAAAATAAACCATAAAAAGTTGCCGATTGAGCGCATAGTTGTGTCCTTAGTTTTAAGTATCGTATTGTACTTGAAATAAGCATTTTTTTGATTACGTATGAAAGAAGTTTGGAAAAAAAGAAAGGAAGGGCAAAGATAAGCACTCAGACCGGGCAATCTGAGTGCATCTTTTAAAGTGATTGAGTTTTCAACACAAAAAGGAGGTAATTGTCTTGGTAATGAAAGTATAGACGAATAGATTAAACGTGTTATTAACCTTTAGTAAATAAAAAGTCAATGAGCAAAAAACTTGGTAACTTTACTGATTATTGATTAAATACAGGATCCACGTGGATCATGATGTAAAGTACAGGATGTTTTGACATTACATTTGCCTTGACGCTCTTTGCAATCGCATGACCTTCTGCAACGGTAATGGAGCCATCTATATCTAAATGAACATCGGCTAAAATCATATCGCCTGCTTTGCGTGTTTTTAATTCATGAAAGCCAATCACACCAGGTGTCGCAGAAATTTCAGCAGCAATAGAAGCCACTTGTTCTTCGCTGACGGAGCGATCCAATAAATCTTGCGTTGCGTCCCATAAAAATTTCCATCCCATTTTACTGACCACAAACCCAACGATTAAAGCAGCAATCGGATCAAGAATAGGATAACCCGCGAGATTCCCTACGATACCTATAGCTACAACCAAGGAAGATGCAGCGTCTGATCTTGCATGCCAAGCATTGGCAATCAGCATGCTCGATTTTACTTTTTGCGCAACAGAGAGCATATAGCGGAAAAGTAACTCTTTAGCCATAAGAGCGCCAAGAGCCGTCCAAAGTGCTATTAGATGCACTGTTGGAATAGATTCAGGCGTTTGCAATTTATGAACAGCAGACCAGATCATGCCAATACCTACAACCAAAAGCAAACCACCTAAAATCATAGAGGCTAAATTTTCATAACGTTTGTAACCATAATGGTAGTCTGTATCTGCCTTCTTTTGGCTTTTCCATGTTGCGACAAGCGCTACAAAGTCAGCGCCTAGATCGGATAAAGAGTGAACACCATCGGCAATCAAACCTTGCGAACCCGATAGTATACCAATGGCAATTTGTGCAATGGATAACCAGAGATTGACAAAAGCGCTGACCCAAATGCTTTTTTTTGCAGCTCTTTTAGACTTTAATGAACTCTCTTCTTCCATCTCAATTTCTTGTGTGAAATTTCCCAATTCTTACCTCTTTACGTTTATTTTTTCAAATTCTAGCAAATTTTTTAATATAGTACATTTTAACGCTTTGTGTTAGAAAGATATACCCAATCATCATCACACCTAAGATACTCCAGTATTCAGCAGGCAACGCAACAAGTCCTAACGTTGGAGCAAACGGTGAAAAGGGTAGCCAAATGCCAAGACACATAATGGTGCTTGTCATCAAAATAACAGGCAAACTTGCTGTACTTTGAAAAAATGGAATTTTGTTGGTTCGAATAATATGCACAATAAGTGTTTGGGAAATGAGAGACTCCACAAACCAGCCTGTTTGAAAGAGTGCCTCATTATGCCACGCATCAAACACATAAATCATCACACCAAAGGTAATATAATCAAAAACAGAACTCGTTGGTCCAACGATGAGCATAAAGTTTTTAATATCGGCAATATCCCATTTTTTAGGGCTTTTGATAAGTTCATCATCGACATGATCGGTTGGTGTTGTGGACTGAGAGAGATCGTACAAAAAGTTATTGGTCACAATTTGAATCGGGTGCATCGGTATGAAAGGCAAAATGGCACTTGCTCCCACGACGCTAAACATATTGCCGTAGTTTGAACTTGAACCCATTTTGATGTATTTAATGATGTTTGCAAAGACTTTTCTTCCCAGCAATACCCCTTGCTCTAAAACAAGCAGACTTCGTTCAAGTAAAATGATGTCAGCGGTCTCTTTAGCAATATCAACCGCCGTATCGACCGAGATACCCACGTCGGCGAGTTTGAGTGCGGGAGCATCATTGATACCATCACCCATAAACCCAACGGTATGGTTGTTTTGTCTTAGCGCACTGACAATTCGTGCTTTATTATCAGGAGAGAGTTTGGCAAAAACATTGGCTTTTTCAACGGCAATTTTGAGTTCATCTTCATTCATAGCATCAATATCTGAGCCTTTATAGATAGCTGTAATATCAAGCCCTACATCTTTACAGATTTTTTTGGTAACGAGTTCATTGTCGCCTGTGAGAACTTTGACAGACACCCCATATTCATTCAAAATTTTTATTGCCTCGCGTGCGCTATCTTTTGGAGGGTCAAGAAATGACATAAACCCTGCTAAGATCATCTCCGATTCATCTTGGATTGCATAGGCTTGTTGTGAACTTGGGATGTTTTTATAGGCAACCGCAATAACCCTAAACCCATCGTTGTTGTAGTCGTTGACGAGGTTAAAAATATCACTGTGCATGGTGGTATCTAAGGGTAAAATCTCGCCATTTTTTTCAACATGGGTACAGACTTTGACCATCTCTTCAACAGCGCCTTTGGTGATAAGCAGATGCGAATTATCAGTTTTACCGACTACAACAGACATTCTTTTGCGGTTAAAATCAAAAGGAATTTCATCAATTTTGTTAGGAAATTCGTTTTTTGCTAATCCTTCGATTTCAGAGTGCTCAAGAACAGCAACGTCAAGAAGATTTTTTAAGCCCGTTTGATGAAAGCTATTTAAGTAAGCCAGTTCCAAAACGTGGTCACACTCTTCACCATTAACATTGACATGCTGTTCGAGTATGATTTTATCTTGTGTGAGCGTGCCTGTTTTGTCGGTGCATAAAACATCCATCGCGCCAAAATTTTGAATAGCGCTCAGTTTTTTGACAATGACTTTTTGTTTTGATAACGCAAATGCACCTTTGCTTAGATTGACCGTGACGATCATGGGTAACATTTCAGGGGCAAGTCCTACGGCAACGGAGAGTCCAAATAAAAACGCACCCATCCAGTCGCCTTTTAAAAAGCCATTGACTAGCATAACGACAGGAACCATCACAAACATAAACCGAAGCATGAGCCATGTGAATTTTTTGATGCCTATATCGAAGCTTGTTGGTTCCGCCGCACTCTCAATCACCTTAGCAATAGAGCCTAGATAAGTCTCTTTTCCTGTGGTACACACCATACCAATTGCCGTTCCACTCTCAATACTAGAGCCCATAAAACAGATATTGTATGCCCCAAGCATAGATTCAATCTCGTGATGCTCGTTCATCGCAACTTTTTCGACTGGCATCGCTTCACCTGTTAAAGAAGCTTGATTGACGAAAAGGTCTTTTGCGCTGAGGATTCTAAGGTCTGCTGGAATGATGTCTCCAGCACTAAGATGAACGATGTCTCCTGGCACTACGTCTTTAATAGGCATTTCAATTGTTTGAGAATAAGGCTGAGTTGTACTCTCCTTCGAAATAGACTCTTCATCTTGCCTAAGTACCGTAGCGGTCGAAGAGACCATGCCACTCAACTTTTCAGCCGCTTTACTGGAACGAAGTTCTTGCACGGAGGATAAAGCCACACTCAAAAGTGTCATGCCACCAACGACAATGGCTGTTCGTATGTCATCCATGTAGAGTGAAACAGTGGCGAGCACGATGAGCATCAGCGTCAATGGATTTTTGATGTTTTCAAAGACAACGACAAATGGGTTAGCTTTTTTATTTTCAGAAATAATATTGGCACCAAATTCTGAAATGCGTTTGTGTGCCTCATGCTGGCTTAGTCCTTTTTCAGAGCTATTGAGCTTTGCAAATAGTTCCTCTTTAGAGCAGGTCGCGAACTCTTTGAGTTTGGTGGTACTTGACTGGGTGCTTGTAATATTTTGCTTTGAAGCCTTGAAATTTTTGGGCAAAAATGCAGGCACTAAGGTATGAAAAAAGTAATCATATTTGAACATGGGTAGTTCCTTCTTATTATTTTAAAGAAGGTGGTTTAATGTTTTGAGTCGGCTGATTTAAAATTTTTTGCAGGGCACAAACAAACCACCAAGAAATGAGCAGACTTTACGAGAGCTGGGATGATCGTCCATGCTGCGTCCTTTCTTTTATGAGGTTTATTTCTATGTTCGGAATTCTATCTAAGTTTTTTAAACAATTTGTTACATGTTTGTTCTAGAGCGTTAAAGAATCCAGATTATTCTTTTGTAAATTTTTTAATATAGTACATTTTAACGCTTTGTGTTAGAAATAGATAACCAATCATCATCACGATGAGGACACTCCAATAACCAACAGGTAGAGCAACCAGCCCAAGAGTAGGCGCAAACGGTGAAAATGGCAACCAAATACCAAGGCACATAATGCTGCTTGTCATCAAAATAACAGGTAAACTCGCACTACTTTGAAAAAACGGAATTTTGTTCGTTCGAATGATGTGAATGATAAGCGTTTGTGAGATGAGAGACTCCACAAACCAGCCTGTTTGAAACAGTGCTTCATGACTCCATGCGTCAAACATAAAAATCATCACGCCAAATGTAATATAGTCAAAGACCGAACTCGTAGGACCAACGATGAGCATAAAGTTTTTAATATCCGCAATATCCCATTTTCGGGGGCTTTTAATCAGCTCTTCATCCACATTGTCGGTTGGCGTAGTGGATTGGGAGAGGTCGTATAAAAAGTTATTGGTTACAATTTGAATAGGGTGCATCGGAATAAAAGGCAAAATCGCACTGGCTCCTACCATACTAAACATATTGCCGTAATTGGAACTTGCGCCCATTTTGATGTATTTGATAATATTGGCAAACACTTTTCTTCCCAGTATCACACCTTGGGCTAAAACACGAAGGCTTTGTTTTAGCAAGATGATGTCCGCAGTCTCTTTGGCTATATCCACAGCGGTATTGACCGAGATACCCACATCGGCTACTTTGAGGGCTGGAGCATCGTTGATCCCATCGCCTAAAAAGCCAACCGTATGACCATTTTTACGAAGAGCTGTAACAATTCTTGCTTTATGATCTGGTGAGAGTTTAGCAAAGATCGTAGCTTCTTCGACAGCAACTTTGAGTGTTTTGTCATCCATCGTGTCAATATCTGAGCCTTTGTAAATTTTCATGACCGTAAGCCCGACATCTTTGCACACTTTTTGGCTGACAACTTCATTATCGCCTGTTAAGACTTTGATGCAGATACCGTATTCATTAAGCGTTTTGATCGCTTCTTGCGCACTCTCTTTGGGTGGATCTAAAAATGCCATAAAGCCTGCAAGAATCATTTGGGATTCGTCTTCTATGGTATAGGCTTGTTGCGAATTTGGTATGGGTTTATAGGCAACGGCGATGACCCTAAAGCCATCCATGTTATAGTCATTCACCAGAGTAAAAATGGCATCGTGCATACTTTTATCAAAAGGTAAAACTTCACCGTCTTTCTCAACAAACGCACAGATATTTAGGGTTTCTTCAACAGCACCTTTCGTGATGAGTAGATGCGTATTGTCAGACTTTTCAAGAACAACAGACATCTTTTTACGGTGGAAATCAAAGGGAATTTCATCTATCTTATGTGGAAATTCATTTTTGGCAAGGGACTCAATCTCTGTATGTTCAAGCACAACGCGATCTAAAAGATTTTTGAGCCCCGTTTGGTGGAAGCTGTTGAGGTAAGCGAGTTCTAAAACATGCAAACTCTCTTTGCCGCTGGCTTCTACATGGTGGGCAAGAATGATTTTGTTTTGGGTGAGCGTTCCTGTCTTATCGGTGCATAAAACATCCATTGCCCCAAAATTTTGAATGGCGCTGAGTTTTTTAACAATGACTTTCTGTTTGGCAAGGGCAAGGGCACCTTTGCCTAGGTTGACCGTGACAATCATTGGTAGCATCTCAGGTGCGAGTCCTACCGCAACAGAGAGTCCAAATAAAAACGCTCCCATCCAATCGTGTTTTAAAAAACCATTGAGAAGCATCACAACAGGTACCATGACAAACATAAATTTGAGCATGAGCCATGTGATTTTTTGAATGCCTATATCAAAACTTGTAGGCTCTGCCGCACTTTCTATGGTCTTAGCGATGGAGCCAAGATAGGTTTGTTTCCCCGTAGTACAGACGATGCCGATAGCCGCACCGCTTTCGATGCTAGATCCCATAAAGCAAATGTTGTGAGCATCAAGCATGGAATCAAGCGTGTAAGGTTCATTGATGGCAAATTTTTTCACAGGCATGGCTTCGCCTGTGAGAGAGGCTTGGTTTAAAAAAAGGTCTTTGGAGCTTATAATTCGAAGATCTGCGGGGATAATATCTCCCACACTTAGATGCACAATGTCCCCTGGGACGATGTCCTTGATAGGAAGTTCCACCATTTGCGCAAGTACTTCATGTATTTTCATATCAAAAATATTTTTTGCCTCTAAAGCGTTATCGTCATCTCTTCGAAGCACGGCTACGGAGGAGGAGACCATATTGCTTAACTTCTCAGCCGCCTTGCTTGAGCGAAGTTCTTGAAGAGAAGAGAGTGCAACACTCAGCATGGTCATACTGCTGATAACCGTAGCGGTTCTTAGATCATTCAAATAAAATGAGACGCTGGCAAGTACAATGAGCATAAGTGTTAAAGGACTTTTGAGGTTGTCATACAAGAGAAGGAAAAGATTGGTTTTTTTATTTTCAGAGATAATATTTTTGCCAAACTCGGCTGTTCTTTTTCTGACTTCGTGTTGACTGAGCCCCTTTTCAGAACTTTTTAGCAGTGAAAAGAGTGTATCTTTGGAGCACGTTGCGAGTTCTTTGAGGGTATTGGTATTGACTTGTGGTTCAGAAATATTTTCTTTAATCGCTTTGAGATGTTTGGGAAGAAAAGAGAGTGTAAGTGTGTCAAAAAAACGTCTGTATTCAAACATGGGACTTCCTTCGCAGCATGATTAGAAGGTTTTCTTGTATCAATAATTATACTCTACTTATGGGATTTTAGTTTACAAATTTCATAGTGAAATACTTTTGAAACTTTTTTTGAAATTTATCTATACTGTTTTTATCTTTACATGTAAAAAGGTTTGATGTGATTATTCATCTGGATTTGGACTGTTTTTTTGTCTCTGCTGAACGTACACGAACCCCTTTTTTGAAAGGGAAGCCCGTTGTTGTGTGCAAAAGCGGCGACACTCAAATCTTTAGCATCAAAGATACACAGAGTCTCATCACCGAGTCGGTGGGTGGTTTCAATGGGCTGATCCAACACAAAAAAGAGTTCAACGGGTTTGATAAAAACGCATGGAAAAATGAGTTTCTGGATGAAAAAGGCAGGGTGCATGGCATCGTCATTGCTAAAAGTTACGAAGCTAAAAAGTACGGCATCAAAACAGGCACTTCGCTTCGTGATGCGTTGGCGATGTGTCCCAAACTGCTTATTGTGCCTAGTGATCATCTTTTTTACCAACTGCTTTCCACCCAGCTCAAAGCCTTTTTACAGACCAAAATTCCCATCTTGGAGCAGTACAGTATTGATGAGTTTTGGGGTGACTTGAAGGGCTGGGTGAAGGAGGAGGAGACACATGCTTTTATGGCTTCTATTCAAAAAGAGATTTTGGAGAAATTTGATCTGCCCATCTCCATTGGGGCTTCAAGTTCCAAATGGATCGCAAAGCTTGCGACAGATTTTCGCAAACCCTATGGACTAACACTCGTTCCTAAAAATGAGATTGCCTCTTTTGTTGCTTCCATGCCCATTGAGAGTTTTCCAGGCATCGGGCGCGTGCTTCAGAAAAAATTTGCCAGTTATGGCATCGAAACGTTAGGGGAAGTGCTAGAGCATCATAAGTTGGTATCCGGTTGGGGAACTATCGGCAAAGACCTGATCGCACGCATCAGTGGGGTTGACAACGAGCCTGTGGTCACCAAACGAGATCGTCGTTCCATCGGCATTTCACGTAATTTTCATGTCATAAACAACCGTGATGAGGTGTTGCGCCGCGCTATCATTCTCTCTCGTCATCTCTCCTACACCATTGCTAAACTGGATCTGCACCCTACGACCTACTATTTTTATCTGCGATACGAAAATGGTGTTTCATCTAAAAGCTCCCAAACGCTTGATCGCTCTTTTAGTGAGAGTGTCTACCGTGAGTGGGTTATTCAGATGTTTGCAACGCTCGATACCCATTCACATTATGGCATTTTACATCTAGGTTTAGCACTCTCCAACTTTGTCACACCCACACAAACCAAGACGTTTTCACTTTTACATGTAGAAGCTGATGAGAAGTCAAAACGGTTGTCAGAAAAACTAACCAAACTTCGCGATAAGTACGGCATAGACATTATACGAAGTGGCGTCGAGAAGCAAGAAAATAGTGTCAATTAAGAGTGCGTCAACTCTTTACATGTAAAGTATAAAGGAGTCAGGCAAGCCACATTATGCGTGGCTTCGAGCGCAAAAGAGTCTATAGGCTTCTCGTCCTATTTTTGCTGCCTCTTTATCGGGATGAAAACCCTCTATTTCATTTTCTCTAAGATAGCTGATGCTAAAGCATTTTCGTGTTTCATTAAACCACGTTGTTGTGAAGCGGTAGCCTTTTTTACTGACAGGGCTGTGTGGGTCAACAAACCCTTCTTCTTGCGTGCAGTGCGTTGCGTCTTTGAAGTAAAAAAACTCACTTTGGCAGATTTTAAGTGCATAGCTTAACGTAAAGCGAGCGATGCCTTTATCGCATACAACGATAAGCGTTGTGCGTAACAAATCCTTTAAAAGCAGAACAATCATAAAGAAAAATGGGAAAAACAAAGCACCGATAAGCCCATGCCAGACATCTTCTTTTTGCCACCCACTGTAGAGCATCACCAAAGAGATAGCAAAGCCAAAACCGCAAAAAAGAAGTTGCGCAATGCGCACACCAAGCTCTGAGCGTATGCGCTTTTTGATGTCAAATGATTGCACATAAACCACTTTGCCAAGCTCATGCGGAAGTTTGATGTTGTAGCGCGTTAGAGGCTCTTTTGTGTTCATGACTTTAGTCCTTAACTATGGCTGTTTTTAAGCAGTTCAAATAAACGCTTATTGATAAAATAGACTTCTCTGCCTTTTTTTTCACTCGCCAATATGCCTATCTCTTCCAACGCTTTGAGGTAGCTTGCGGCAGTTTTGCGTGTGATGCCAAGCTCTTCGACTAAAAAGTTGATTTTGGTGTAGGGATGTTTGAAAAGCAACTCCAACAACTCTTTGGAGTAGAGTTTTGGCAAGGCTTTTAAAATGACCTCTTTGCTCTCTTGCATGGTTGCATTGATGGCATTGATAAGCACGATGCTCTTTTGCGCTGTTTGTTCTACGCCCTCAAGCATATAAAGCACCCACTCTTGCCATGCTCCCTCGCTACTCACAGCTCTTAAAAGACGGTAATACTCTGACTTGTTTTTGATGATGTAGGAGCTAAGATACAAAATGGGTATGTCTAAAAGCCCACTGAGCATCAGGAAAAGGATATTGACGATGCGCCCCGTTCTGCCGTTGCCATCGTAAAAAGGGTGAATCGCTTCAAACTGATAATGCACAATCGCCATTTTGATGAGCGCATCAAGCTCATCGAGCTTGGGCGTGTTGATGTACTGTTCCAAATTATCCATCAGCTCATGGATGGTTTGTGGATTTTGCGGTGGCATAAAAACGACTTCGCCGCTCTGTTCATTTTTAAGAACCGTTCCGCTTTGATAACGCATACCCGCATCGTTGCCCTCTAACACTTTTTGAATCTCGATGATATGTTTTTTGAGCAATAAACGATGCTCCCCGATCAACGAAAACCCCGTATAAAGTGCTTCACGGTAGCGTTGCACCTCTTTGGCTTGTTGAGAGATAGCGGCACTGCTCACACTCGCACGGTACAATTCATCGTGCGTTGTGATGATGTTTTCAATCTCCGAAGAGTCTTTGGCTTCTTGCAAAGAGAGGGCATTGATCAAGATGTGCTGATTGGGGATGGAGTTCGCCACGCCTTTGAGTTCAGCCAAGGCACGATTGGCGCTGATGACTTTTTTAAGAATCTCTTTTGTCTCTAGCTCGATGGAAAGTGGAAGCGGTGCGGGAATGTACTCATCAGCCATGAAACCCCTTTGATGTGCGTCATTTTTGTAGCAAATTACCCATGTATTATAAATATGGGTAATTTTTTCATTATTTTACCCAAGTATTTTGGAAATGAGTCATTTTTTTGATTTTTTACACAAATATTTATGGCAAGAGTGCTTTTTTAAACTGCTGTATCTGTTCAAGTTGATACTTTACATGTAAGCATTTTTCATGGTTAAGAATTAATAGACTGTGCAATACTAAGAGATCAATGAGAAGTCAAAGTATGACACTAGCCTGTGAGCTGTAGGAAGCGTTCAAGAGGTACTATGAGTCGCCTTGAAGAGATAAAACAGGCTTACACAGGGTGACATCTACTGAGAAATGAGGGGGCTATGGGGGGGATTCTTCACGTGGCGGTGTTTAGATGTGACCTTTCAGATATTTTTAGTATTTTCCTGTTCTTGAAGAAAAGCTATACCATCAAATGTTAAAGTATAATATGGAGGTGTTTTACTTTTGTCTACAACCATGATATGATCCTCTTTAATAGCTTTATTTATAAGCGTTTCAAATTCTTTATTATTTTCACACCAACTTACGGCTATTGCCTCTTTATCAGATCTAAGTGTTATAAACTCTTCAAACTTATACTTTTTGTATAAATATTGTAGAAATAAAATGTATTTTTCTTTAATCAGTTTATCTTTAGTGAGCAGTAGTTGTTCAATAAGGTGTTCATCCAATAAGACTGATTTTGATACTAAAAATGTTGGCATCAGCTGTAGTATCATGTCATTTAGTTTTTCCATATTAACTTCATCGGGGTGCGCTGAAATAAAAAGTAATTCATTATATATTTCACGTAATCTTGAAGAAAAAGTATAAAAACTTTCACGCTTCAAACTAAGTTTTTCATATTGCTCAGTAGATATTTTATAGTGACCACATACATCACATTTAATAAAAAGTGTTTCATCTGTCATTTCATGCCCTACCGTGCTTTTACAAATACAACAAGTCATCATGTCATATCCTCCTTTGTAGTCTTAATATTTGCAATAATATTACCTTTAGAGTTATAGATTACTAAATAAGAGAGCATAGACACCTAAAGCCTGCCCGCTTAATTCACTCTAACGTTTCCTCATACTGTTTCACTAGTGGTACCAGCTCTGTGAGAGCCTGTGGAGACGACCTTATTTAATTCTTACATGTCCTTCTATCGTGTCATAGAATTTTAGCTTTTATCCTATTACTAACTTGCGTGTACAGGTCTTCTTCATTTTCCCAAACAATATGAGGATACTGTCTAGTGTCAAAACTTAATTTACCAACATCAGAAGCTCTACAAGTCCATATCACAGGAATACCCATCCCCATGGCATAACCTGCTTCATAGTATACAGCATTACGTTGTCCTGTAAAATCTGCTATTACTGCTTTAGATGCTTTGATCATAGAGATTAATTCATCATCAATCTTTGTGTCATGTTCAGTAGTGCTTGAGCTGACTCTCACAGCTTCCAGTTTTCCATTTGAAGCATCTAATACAGCTCTTTTGACTGTAGCTTCAAACTGTTTATTCATCTCACTTGTAAAATGAAAAGCCATAAAGATTTTGTTTGAGTTTGTCTTATATCCAAGATTTTCAACAAATTCTCTAGCATCATATGTACTTAAAGGTGGAAAATACTGTCCGTCTTTATCTCGTTCTATGAAAAGATGTTTATTAGCTTCTGCTTTACGAAATAAAGTATCTAACTCAAGATTATCTTTACACCAACAAATCACCATTAATCTTTGAGATGCATTGGAATAATGCTCACCATCATGTGCACAAATATACTTAATAAATCTTTCGTATTTTTGAGATATTTTCAAATCAGGCATTGTACGAAGTTTTTCTATCTCATCAGACATAAAAGTTGGAATTGAGCCTTGTGAATTTTCTTCTCTTATCCAACTTGAAGCAGTGTGTGGAAAATCAAAGTATTTTAACGAATGAAATAGTGAACCACTCACTTCATAAGACAAACAGTAATAGCAATCAACATTGTAAGCGTCACGACCACTTAAGTTACTGTAAACCTTAGTCTGTTCGTGTGTATTTTTACAAATAGGACATTCCATAACCCCTCCCATAATCTCTATTTATGCTATTGTAACATCTTCTCATATTGATTGATACAGAACAACTTAAAGGATGTCGCATATTGCAACACCCTTAACCTCACCCTATCACCGCCTTACTGCCTCGCTAGTGGTAACAGCTCTGTGAGAGCCTCTGAGACGACTTTATTCAACTCCTTTACCTTTTCCATGACCTTCACTGCTTCAGGGCTTGAGATGTCTTCTATATACGCCTCACCGATAGCCTCATCGTAAGTATTGCCAATATACAAAGATGTACCGCCTTGAAGGTTTAAAGTGATGCCTACTCCATTGTGTGTGATTTCCATAAGTTATCCTTTTAGTGTTATTTTGGTCTAAGACCTTAAAGAAAATAGAGACAATCTATCCTCTGTAAGAGCTTAGAGTCTCCCTCAAGATGTCTAACTCTAACCCTTTATACTCAAGCTTGTTGAGAACCTCTGAGAGTTGCTTCATGTTGTACCCATGTGTATAAGACACTCATTGTGATGTCGTTGGCTACAGAGTGTCCCAGTAGGTATTTAATAACGTAGTGATCTATGTCGCCTCTTAGTGATATTTGCTTCATTGTGTGGGTGAGGAGATGTCTAAAGCTGTGAAAGGTTTTGTCAGGGTCTTTAGTGACATACTTACGATTAAACTCACCGTACCACTTGCGGTAGTTTGTAGCATAGCCCTCCAAGCCTAGCTCTAAGTGTTCCCATAGCCTCTTACAGTTGAGTTGCCTTTGACTCTTAACATAATCAATGAAGCCTAATTCAATGAGCTTACGATGCACAGGGATGACCCTAGCTGAGGATTTATTCTTGAGTTTCTTATCTGTAGTGTTCTTGTTAATATCAATACAATAGACACCATCAATGAGTCTTATGTCTTCTGTGTAAAGTTGTGCAATCTCATTTATTCTCATACCTTGGTACATAGCAACAAGAGGCATATAGACACGCTCAGGAGCCTCTGAGAGGGCTTTAGTGAGCCCTGTGGTGTAGATGTAAGAATGGTGAAAGAGTTGCTTTAAGTCATCCATAGAGTAGGGTACTCTGCTAGATGGACTATTCTCATCATCTTTGATGCTCAGACCTGTGGCTACAGACTTATCAACGTAGCCCTCAAGCTCAAGCCACTTAAAGAATGAGACAATATAGCTGAGGTACTTTTGAGCTGTTGAGGTATTGAGTGGTGGTTGATTTAGAGCTAGTATACTTTTTATACTCATGCTTAGGTAGTTAGGCTTCATCACAGGTAAACGCACGAGCGTAGCTTTGAAGTGCTGTAGGTCATCTCTAGTGATGGCTTTAGCCTGTCGATCAACATTTACGATCATTGAAAAGACACTAAACACGAATGTATAAGCCTTGAGGGTCTTGTCAGCCCATGTGTTGGTGATGACTTTATCGTTGGAGTATTTATCAGAGAGGTCTCTAAGAGTCACTAGAGGCTGTATAGGTTTGTCTTTGAGTATCCCTTTAAGTGCGGCTCTAATGAGTGTAACTTTTTCTTCATCTGAATAGATAAAACTTCTCAACTGAAAAAAGAGGTGGTTATATTGGGATGTATGAGCAATAGCTAGGTGATTGGCTTCAGTTTTACTCTTAGTTTTTAGAGAAAATCTAAGCTCATTTAGACCTATGATTGAGTGTAAATCTTTAGGAATTAGGCACTTAAAGTAGTATATTTTATGTCGTTTGAAGAGATGCAAAATGACCCTTTTAGTGTCCTAAAAGTGATCAAATCGTTGTCAGTTTCGTTGTCAGAAAGTGTCTCAAAGTCCCTAAAATAGTTGCAGCGGCGAGGGTGTAGCTCCCGAACAAATGCCATAAAAACACTATTTATTGGTATTTAAGCTTTGTTGACAAACTGTAAACGTACACAAAAACGTACATAAAAAGCTTAGACTATTTGAACGTTGATTATATCATTTTAGACAAAAGGGGTCAAACATGGGTAAAAGTAAGTTGCTCAAATTAGTATCGCAGATGGAAGAAGAGATTGCTTTCTACAAAAGAGAGATGGAGAATTGTAAGGCAAAAAATGATGACATAAAAGTATTGCAGCTTGAAAATAGGGCATTAAAAAAACAAGTGACCTCATTAACTGAGCAAATCGCTGAAATGTCAGAACCACTGGCACTTTATGAGAAAGTATCTTACTACGAAAAAGCGCGCGCACAAATAACCATCAATCATAACAATGTTTTAGAGGCAATGCACAGAGTATCATCTCATTATAAAAAGATGGTGGATGACTTTATTCCATCTATGCAAAAATATAAAGATGATCTTATAATGCTTTCAGATGAGTTCACAATTCCCATGGATAAATTTGCTAATGATGGATTGTTTGCAGTGAGAGATAAAGAACGAATTTTAAAGTGGGAAAATAGAAGTCAAAAAATGGCTGAATAAAAGGAGCGGACTTTCCGCTCGCTTCAACGGTAATCTTAAATCAAAAATCTATCAAAAAAATTCAATTCTTAAACTTTTTTATTAGTTTTAGCTCATTTAATCTCAAATAACCTTAAATAATTTTAGCTTAATTCTATAAGTGCCTATTTTTGGGCGTTTTGAATAGTTTATTTTCTTGAAAATTTGTGTTTTCAATAATTAGTGTTTAGTCGTGTTAATTTACTTAAATTTGAAGCTTAAGAGATCAGATCAAACAATGAGCAGTGAATCGTTCCGCTGTTTCCTCTCTAAAAATGGAAGCATCTACCAAAAGCTCATCAAGCCCATAATTTTACATTTGATTTTTTTGATTGGAAGTGATGAGGTTTTTCTCATCTTCTCTTGTTATTTTGTGCATACATGCCATCACAGAGCCTATCAAGAATAAGCACTGTATTGATTTATGCTGATAAGCCCACCCCTTCATGGTGGTTTTTGTAAAAAGATGTCTGCAGACTCGGTGTTGGAAGGCTTTAGACTGTAGAGATTTGATGCCCCCTACCTCTTATAAAATGTTTACCAAACAATTTGTTTGTAAAAGTTAAGCAAGTAGCAAAGCGACAAACTGCCCAACTGTTGGGGCTTGCACTACCCTTACCGGTGAAAAGTGTTGGAAGAACCTATGGTATTGCACCTCATCGTAATGAAAGAATTTTCAATAAACGCTTAAATTTGAACGTTAAGAGCTTTTGGCATTCAGATAGTTTTCAAAGCCTGTTCGTTCAAATTTAACCCCTTATTGCTTCTTTATGAGCCGTGTTCACATTGTGAACTTCAAGCCATTATGATTGCTGTGTCGTTATCTTCAGAATAGACAAGTGCACTACGCCGTTACCTTGAAGTGTATTGAAGCTCATAGATGTGTTGCGCTTGGGCAAAGTACGAAAATCGGGCTACCTAAAAAGAGCGTGTTTAGATTACACATTTGAAAACTCGGATTTGAAACCGAGTAAATTTACGGATCATATTTAGCTCAAAGTGCGACTTTAGCTATGCGTATAACATAATGCATTACTTCGGACAATATTAGTCTGATTTAACCCCCTCAAAACCTCGTATTGATGGACTTTTAAAAAAGTGCGACTCAAGCTATCGGTATTATGGTACACGCCAAAAAGTAGCTTGATATGAATAAAGCCAAAGAAACAAACGGCTAAAAGAGTTTTCATTATTCTTTGAATAGTTTTTCTATTCAGTTGAAGTGCATCGGCTAAAGCCGTCACGTTTACTGTGCCATTTGCTTTTACATGTAAAGGCAATGATTCTTTCACTCTTTGGATATTGTGCGCATGCTCTTCTTTCTTTTGCGATCCTCTTATTTCACCACCTTTTTTTAATTTCATTGTCACCTCATTTTTATTGAGCTTTTGTTTGGCGTTCTCTTTGATGTAGTGATAAGCCGTTGAAGCCTTTTTAAGCGCTTCTTTGTATGCGTATTTATCTTGGAGTTTATCGTTCATTTTTAACGCTGCTGCATTCATCAAATCACGCTCTAATAATCCCTTGCTGTTGAGTCGTGAGGCATACCAAACCAAACGCCTATAAAGCTCTTTTTTATTTGATGGGTAATAAAGCGTAGGGAACGTGACAAATTCAGTTTTAAAGAACTGCGCAAGTTCGCGGAGTGAATAGACAATGCCTGTACTTTGTGTCAGTTGATTGAGATAAACCTCATCGGCAAAAATTACTGGTACAACCAGGCTTTCTTGCCACGCTCGTTTAATCGTACTCAGCCATGAAAACTGTTTTGCGGTGCTGATATTTTGATTGATCAAATAAACGAGCATGACGTTCTCCCCATGGAGTCCTTGCAATGTGCTAAAGTGTGAAGGAGTTGGCAATCGCCCCGATACTTTTACAAAGTCATTCTTAGCCATTTGTAAGGCTATAAATGCGCTTTGTAGTTTCATCGGGGGTTGGGTCATTTATTGTTTCGCTTGAGTGTCAAGAAACGCTAAAATTTTTCGCGTGTGCTCTTTGTTTTTAATGACGTAGTAGTGCTTCAATCCTTTACCTTTTGGGATAGAAACAATTTCTACACCATAGCCATCTCGTAGTTCAGTTGCGTAGTTTGCTAACCACGATACGCCATAGCGTTTTCCATCACTTGCCCCGATGGTCTCGCCACTTAAAAGATCTCTTAAAAAGCGCCTGAGCACTTGACCTTTATAGTTTTGATTTTCCATTTTTTACCTTTATGATTCATCTAGTTTAAGCCCATTTTTTGAGTGAGCTTTATTGTCCTCCGTGAGGCACTTTTTCTTTTTTGACTGGTTTGATTTATGATGAGGTTTTAGGTAGAATTGTGGTGCTTAAATACAACTCCGACCTCATCTAAAGGGGTTGGGTTCATGTACTATTCATTGACTATCTCCTTTTGCATTTACTGCCTGATAATGTAAGTCATTTACGACTTGACATGATGAAAAATAGACGAAGATTTGATTTGAAAACTCATTAATCCATTGTTGCGCTGCTTGTGGGTCAATGTGCCACCGCTTTGCGTAGAAAGGAAAGCCGTACCACTCGTCATCGTGCATATCAGCGTAGTAGGTCAAAAAAGCATCCGCCTTGTCGATCTGCCCTGATGCTCTTAGCTCTCTGACATAATCGATTGGGACGAAAATGCTATTGGGTCGCTCATTCATCTTGGTTCACCTGATGAGGTTTTACAACCAAAGAGAGCGTTTACCTCATCGCGATCAAAGACAGTCACGCCATCGGTTACACGGATTGGGGTAAGCTTTCCAAGTTTTGCGTATCGCCAAACGGTACTAAGACCTATTGAATTTTCTGCTGCTACTTGTTTGGCTCTAAGTCGTTGTGGTAGTGTTTGTTTTGGCATTGTGTTACTCCGTTTGAGATTTATAGGAGTAGTTTAGCTACATTAGCGATTGCACAAGCAATCACAAATGCTACTCCCTGAGATTTCATTAGAGTATTGTATTAGATTCAGTTGCAATCAAATAGGGCTATTGTCTCAAAAAAAGCGGATAAAAGTGATAACCAAGCGAACTTTTTAGTTCTTAGGAGTCGGGTTTTAATCCATCAGCAATGGCTTTAAAAATTGTCTTTTTATTTTCATTTTCTGATCGGTATCGGTCAAGTAATAGATTAAAAAAACTATCTTCACTTTGATGTAATTTTTGCACTAACATTTGCCGTTCATCTCCATTATACGGATTAAGTTCCTCTTGTCGTGCTTTGGTGATTTGGGGCATTTTTTTATACTCGCTTTTAAAGACGGCTTTTGTACTGTCAATTGTTTTATTGACAATTTCACTTGGATAATCAAAACATGCACCTAAAAAAAACTCTCTAATAGCTTGAGAGGGATGTTTTGGAAATTTATCTAAGACTATGATGGTAGATGAAAACTTTTGCAATTCAGCAACTTTTTTCTTAAATTTTTCAGGAGAAGGAAAATGCTTTTCATCGATACCACTATGCGCAAATTCTGCCAAATCGTTATAAAGTTGCAAGGATGAAATGATTTGATATTGTGATTTACTGTGATTTATATGCTCATCGATAAATTCTAAAAAATTAATATCTTTGAATGAAATAATTTGATTTATCGTATGTTCAATAACCCCTATGATTGGATTATTGTCGAGCACATAATCTCTTAAAAACATTTCTTCATCTTTTGCGAGGTTTTTGCGTTTGATGTGGTTAAAATCTTCTTTTGTACTTTCAAATATCTTTTTATGAGTTATTGAAGAAGCTATTTTTTTAATCAGCTCTTTTTTAACATTGGGTAATTCATCGGATTGTAGGTATTTTTGTATCGAGCGTGATAGTTCTTTTATGCTTTCAAATAATCGATCAATCTCAAGCTCTTCCATTTTATCTCTCCACCATCGCCAAAACGTACCCACTCCACCAGTTTAAAAGAATAGTGATTTCTTTGAAGTGATCGGCTTTGTGGTTGTAGGCGCGCTCCGTTTTCCCGCCTACGGCATGATCTAAGGCTTTTTCTTTTGCCTCATAGCTGCAATTATGCTCTCTTTGGTAGGTGTCGGCGAGACTTCTAAACGTACCTCTGAAGCTGTGAACGGTTTGTTTTCGTCCGCTTACCTCATCATTGAAACCTAAACGCTTCAAAGCCATTGTAGGGCTTTCTTTGTTGATGTGTGAGCCGTTGAGGTGGAAAACGTATTCAAGGTGAGACGTGAATAAATATTGCTCTTTTAAAATGGCTATGGCTTCATCGGTAAGCGGTAAAGTAAAATCTCTTGGGTCTGCATTTTTGCTTTTCATTTCGGCGCGTGGTATGGTCAAAGAGCAATTTTCAAAGTCGATGTGCGCCCATTTGAGCATGACGAGGTTTGAGGCGCGCAACGGTACATGTAAAACGAATTTGAGCGCATTTTTGATGCTGACGTGCCCACTATAACGGTAAATGGCATTGATAAGCTCTTTAAGTGGCTTTGGCTCTGTAATGATGGGGTAATGTTTGACCTTTGGAGTGGGTAAAGTGCTTCTTTTGTGGATGTTTGCAATGACATTAACTTCGCAATATTCGCGACTGCAAGCGTAACGCCAAAGGTCATCAAAGTATTGGTACATTCTTCGCGCAGTTTCGGGATGTTGCTGCGCTTTGACTTCTAAGAGAATAGCAATCTCTTTATGGGTAATATCTGCAATATTTCGCCCTTGAAACACAGGCATAACAAAGTTTTCAAAGAGGGCTTGTTTGCGCTTAAATGTCTCTTTACCTAAACGATACTCCTGCGCTTGAAGCCACCCATTGACAACATTTTGGAAGTTACTCTCATGTACTTTTTGATCTTCCATTTTTTGGGTACGTTTTTGATCGATAGGGTCAATGCCTTTACGAATCATTTTTAGGTACGTTTCTCTTTGTTCCCTTGCTTCTAATAGAGACGTTTGAGGGTACGTTCCAAAAGTGGTTTTTCGCCTTTTATGCTCTGTGGGGCTTTCATAGATGAATTCCCATACTTTTTTATCGGTTAAAACAAGCAGTCTTAACCCTTGCCCATCCGTTACGATGTAGGGCTTCTCTTGCGGTTTGAGCTTCTTAACTTGCATATCCGTTAATGGCGGTACTTTTCGTGGCATTTTAGCCCCTCTTTTAGATACGTTTTTTTATCCGTTTTTGGCAGTTATTTTAAAACGTACCTTTTAACGTACATAAAAATCATAAACTTATTTAGGTTATTTTAAACTGATAGAGATTAGAATTAGCTTTAAATATCTATTTTTAGGCATTTTTTGATGTATTTAAGATTGCTTGGAATTGAAGTACGGCGAGAGGGTGTAGGAATCGAACCTACCAGCAGACGGTCAACCGCCCACCCAATCGGGTTTGAAGCCCGTGGCGCACACCAGAGTCACATACCCCCCGCAAAAGGAAAAATATTTTAACTAAGATATACTTTATAGAGAATAAAGTTAGCTTCCTTTATAATGAGAACAAGTTCATTAAAGGAGGATTTACATGGTATTTCGTTTTGCTATTATGTTATTTTTTCCTTTTTTGATGTGGGCAGCTCAGGCAACAGCACAGGTAAATCAAGGTGAAAATATTTGGGTGAAAGTGGGGCAGATTTACGGCATTGAGCCACGTCTTTTGTACTCTATCGCTAAAGTGGAAAGCGACCTTGACCGTTATATTGTAGCCTTTACTGCGAGTAAAATGACGCCCCAGCAAGCACAAGAGCTGAGTACGTTTTTAAGGCAAAAAGGGATTGAAAGCAAGCAGTACTCTCAGGTGATTGCGATTAAAAGCAAAAACAAATACGAAGCAAGCCATGTGGTGCATTTTCTCTACACGCACAACTACCCACGTTTTGACATGGGCATCATGCAGATCAACTCCATTCACAAGCCTCTTTTAGACAAGGCGAACATCTCGTTTTACGACCTTTTTGAGCCAAAGATCAACATTCAAGTAGGGGCGTACATTCTAGCGACCTGTTTTGCGAAGCATAAGAACAACAAAGACGCCATCAACGCCTACAACGGCAAGATCAATGACAATCCTTACTCCGCCAAAGTGTTTGCCGAGTTCAAAAAACTTTACAGCTCTTACCAAAAAGACAAAACGAAGCTTTACTACCGCGATCCATCATAACTCGCCCAAGCGATACCCAACCTCTTTGATCATCTCAATCGCACCCTCTGGCAGTTTTCTGCGCAGGCGTTTGATGAGAGCTCGCATGTTAAGAACGCTCGTCTCTTCACCTTCCCAGACATACTCTTCTAGCTCGCTAAAGGTAATGACACGATGGCGATCTTTAATAAAAAGGTCTAAAAACATTCCCTCTTTTTTAGCCAGTTTAATCTCTTCGTTATTAGGGTCGAACAAGCGGTGGTTGACATAGTCATAACTGTAGCCGATCCAAAGAGCAATGGTGGAAGAGGGCTTATGACAGAGTTTTTTCACTTTTTGCACCAACTCATAGATGAAGAAAGGTTTTTTGAGGTAATCATCACAGCCAATTTCATACGAAGCTTGGATTTTTTCCAGATCATGGTTGGAACTGATGATGATGGCAGGAATCTCTTTATGGTAGATGCGAATGGTTTCCAAAATGGAAAGCCCATCGATGGAAGGGACGTTAATATCTAAGATAAAACAGTGATAACCATGGTTGAGTGCATCAAGTGCTTTTTCACCGTCCATAAACAGATCAACTTGATAGCCCTCTTTGATAAGGACACTTTTGATGACATTGGCAAGGCGTTCGTTATCTTCAAGAACGAGTATTTTCATGTTGCATTTCCTAAGGTAATTGTAAAGCAAGCTCCCTCATCGGTATTATATGCTCTGATTTTTCCACCCATTTTATCTTCAATAATGAGTTTTGACATATAAAGCCCGATGCCATGACCTTGCTCTTTGGTTGTAAAGTAGGCATCAAAGATGTTAGGCATCTCTTCAATGGGGATACCGCCCGCATTATCGCTAATTTCGATAATGATTTTTTTAGAGTGATTGTAGATTTTGATGGTGATGTGCCCACGTTTTATCTGCTTTTTTTCTCTCGCCTCTTTGATCTGCTCTTTGGCGTTGTTCACGATGTTGAGCAGGGTTTGCATAAACTCATTTTTATAGCCACTGACCATAAGATTGGTCGCACCTTGTTTTTCAATCGTAACATCAATATAGTTGTATTTAATGTTATGGCTGATGATTTTCATCATCGTCTCAATCGCCTCACTGACGTCAAAGACCGTTTTAGTGGTCGAAGGCATGATGAATTTTTGAAAGTCATTAATGGTGTCGGTCATGTACTGTACTTGCACCATAATGTCATGCACATACTGATTGCTTTGCTCATCTCCCTCTTCTTCGCAACTGTAAACGTGTTCTTGCGCAATTGTTGCAATCTCGACCAGTGGGTTTTTCCATTGGTGCGCAATGGAAGAGAAAATTTCGCCGATTTCAGCGAGTTTTGACTGCTGAATGATGAACTGTTGATGTTTGTTTTTTTGGAGTTCAATCGCTTTGAGCTCTTTTTCACTGCGTATACGCATATAGATGTTGTGAATAAGTCCTAGGATGAGAAAGAGCAAAAATGGAGAGATCAAAAAAACGGCATCGATAAATTTTCGGTGTTTATCAAAAAAGGTTAGAGGGGCATTGACCAGTTCAAAATCTTTAACACTCGCGTTTGGATAGACCTCAAATTGTTTAATTTTTTGGACATCAAATTGGTAAATGTAATCCACCATTGTCATTACATGTAAAGGTGGAATTTTTTGATCTAAAACATCAATCGCCATCTCTCCCGTGGCAACACCCAATTTTTTAATGGGAACCAGTTTCCCACCAAGGGCGCCTTTCCCAATAAAAAGTGTGTCGGTGATAAAAACAGGTAAAGCGCTCTTATGGATCATGGAAGCGATTTGGCTGTTTTTATAAAGATTGCCGTATTTGTCATTGTAAAAGCGAATAAAAAAGACAGCTTCTTCTTTGTTGGGTTTAGAGAAGCGCTCTTCAAGTTCTTCAAGTGTGGAGGAGCGAATGTATTCGATCTCAAATTGATCATTGTGCTCACTCATAGCCTGTTGAATAAAAGGCTCACTGTCATCGCCATTAGCACTAGCATCGTTGATAATATAGAGTTTTTTAAGACCAGGCATCATGTGTGAGATGATAGGAATAGTTTCAGGAATAGCACGTTTTTCCAAAATACCATAGATCCGATCTTCTAAACCTTCTTTTTGAACATCTTCAACAAAAAATTGCTCTAGCCCTGTAAAAATAATTTGTTCTGTCGTAAAAAGTTCATGGTAGTACTTAATCAAAAAATCATAAGCAAATTTATCGACGGCTACGATAACGTCGTACTTTTGATTTTTGAGTTGGAGTTTATAAAGTTCTCTTAGTTTGGCGTAGTACTCTTCTGAGCTTACGCGTTTAGAGTCCATGTATAAAATGTTGATGGTAATTTCAGGGTGGTTGTAAAAGACCTCTTCCATACCTGAAAGAACGTCATCGCTCCATTGAAAGCCTTTATGGTAAGAGTTGATAATAAGAATTTTTTTATCGTGAGCATAGAGCGAGGATTGGCTAAGGAAAAGAAGAACAGAAAAAAATAGTATGAATTTTTTCATCGGTATGTGTTCTCTTTTTAATAGATATTATAGCATACATGTAAAGTTCTCCATCTCCCCGCCAAGAGAGATGGAGAAACTTCTTAGTACTCTAAGAACATCTTTTGAAGAGCTGCTTTATCGTTGGTTTTAGTTAAACCTAACATCAAAAGTACTCTTGCTTTTTGTGCATTGAGGCTGTCAACAGCGATAAAACCGAATTTTTTATCATCGACTTCACCTTCAAGTGTTGTGCTTCCTGTTGGAACACGTGAACTTCTTGCTACAACAACACCTTTTTTAACCGCTTCACCAAGAGCTGCTTCGGTTGTAGGGAATGGATTTCCATTACCCATACCTGCATGGATAATACCTTTAGCACCGCCAGCAACTGCAGCTTTGACTAAACTATCAGTATCTTCTGGGTGCGCAAAAAGAATGTCAACACGTGGAAGGTCTTCGAGTTTACTAATGTCAAATTCAGAGTTTACCGTGTGTTTACGTGTTGGTTGCATTAAGTACTTCACATCACCATAGTAAACAGTACCGATTTTACCCGCATTTGGAGAAGCAAATGCATTAACAGAGCTTGTATTTACTTTAGTAACTTCTCTAGCACTATGAATTTCATCATTCATAACAACGACAACACCTTTTCCTGCAGTATCTTTGTTGGTCACAACATTAACAGCGTTTAAAAGGTTCATAGGTCCATCGGCACTCATAGACGTACCTGAACGCATAGCACCGACTAGAACAACTGGTTTTTTGCTTTTAACAGTAAGGTCTAGGAAGTAGGCTGTCTCTTCCATGGTATCTGTTCCGTGAGTAATGACAACACCATCAATGTCAGATTGCGCAAGAAGCTCATTGACTCTTTTAGAGAGTTTTAACCAGACTTTGTTGTTCATCTCTTGAGAACCAATGCTAGAGATTTGCTCACCTTTAATGGTTGCGATATCGTTGATTGCAGGAACTGCTGCAAGAAGTTTATCAACAGTAACGGCACCTGCTGAATAACTACTTTTGATCTCAGATGTACCTGCGCCCGCAATGGTTCCGCCTGTTGCTAAAATGGCAATGGTAGGTTTTGCCATCAAACAAGAAGAGGCACCAATCAGTGCTAATGCCACGATAGATTTGTTAAAAAAATTCATACAATACTCCTTATAAAGTTGTTTTACATGTAAACAATTCGGGTCTAAAAATAGACCCGATAAAGAAGAGAAAGATTATAAAATCATGCCACCAAGAGCGAAGGCAAAAATAACAGAAAGTGCAATCGCAATAACACCAGGAATAACGAATGGGTGGTTAAAGACATATTTACCAATACGTGTTGAGCCTGTATCATCCATTTCAACGGCTGCAATGAGTGTTGGATACGTTGGAAGTACGAAAAGCGCGCTAACGGCTGCAAAAGAAGCGACAACGGTCAAAGGTGAAACACCTAGAAGCAAGGCACTTGGAATAAGCGCTTTAGCCGTTGCTGCTTGTGAGTAAAGAAGTGTGCTTGCAAAGAAAAGAACAACAGCAAGTAACCATGGATAAACATTAAGTAAGTCGCCTGCAAATGCTTTGATCTCTTTGATGTGGTTGGCAACAAATGTATCACCAAGCCATGCAACACCAAGGACACAAATACATGCGCTCATACCTGATTTAAAGGTTGCAGAGTTAAGAACTTGTGCTGTCTCAATTTTGGTAAAGAAAGAGATAAACGTTGCTGCTGCAAACATGAAAAGCATAATGGCTTCATTTCTTGGAAGAACAGGGTTTTTAATCACACCTACTTTATCGCTAATCAGTGTTGCGTATGTTACAACCGCAAGAATAGAGAGAAGGAAGATAGCGACGGAAAGTTTTGCACCTGGTTTGATTTCCAATTGAGCGTTGCCTCTTGTTTTAATAAGTCCTTTAGCCAATCTGTCTTGATACACTTCATCATCTTTAAGATCTTTTCCTAAAAAGTTAGCCACAACTGCAGCGATCATACATGCAAAGAAAGAAGAAGGAATTAAAACAGCCAATAGCTCTAAATAACCAATACCTTGTTTCTCCATAACACCACTTAAAAAGACAACAGCAGCAGAAATAGGAGAAGCTGTAATGGCAATTTGTGAAGCAACAACGGCGATACTTAGAGGACGAGATGGGCGAATACCTTGCTCTTTTGCTACTTCTGCAATAACAGGAAGTGTTGAAAACGCCGTATGACCTGTACCTGCAAAAAACGTCATAACATACGTTACAATGGGTGCAAGAATAGTGATTTGCTTAGGGTTTTTACGCAAGATTTTCTCAGCGATACTGACCATGTAGTCAAGTCCGCCTGCCACTTGCATTGCACCAATGGCTGCAATAACAGACATAATGATCAAAATAACATCGATAGGAATCGATCCTAATTTTAGCCCAAGACCAAGTGTTAAAACTAAAACACCCAAGCCTCCCGCATATCCAATACCAATACTACCCAGTCTTGCACCAAAAAAGATGGCAGCAAGAACGACAATAACTTCTAACCATAACATGGAAACTCCTTTTAATAAACTTCTTTCATAATTTGCACGAAACCATCAAAGAAATCAGGTGCCACAAGGGAGGAAGTGGGAAAGGAAGTTATTGAGTCTTCCTTGTGGCACAGTCAAACTATTTATCAGAGTTCGCTAAAGAACTCTTACCGTAGGTTTCAAAGCTTTAAAACCTACGGTAACACTGGGGCTTTTCAGCAAAGCCCCAATGACAAAGAAACTATTTTTTATCGTAAGTACGAGGTTTAATCATGTTTTCTGGTTTGATGATGTCATCAAGCTCAGCTTTAGCTAAAAGACCACGAGCTAGAACGATGTCATAAACTGAACCACCTGTCTCTAGGGCTTCTTTAGCAACTGAAGTTGAGTTTTCATAACCGATAAATGGATTAAGCGCGGTGACTAGACCAATACTGTTAAGTACGAGTGCTTTACATCTCTCAGGATTTGCAGTAATGCCATCAACACAAGTATATGCCAATGTCTCAAATGCGTTTCTCATCATGTTTACAGAGTTGAATAGGTTGTAAGCAATCACTGGCTCAAAAACGTTAAGTTGAAGTTGTCCGCCTTCACATGCCATCGTAACGGCAACATCGGTACCAATAACTTGGAAACAAACTTGGTTGACCACTTCTGGGATAACAGGGTTAACTTTACCTGGCATGATAGAACTACCTGGTTGCATCGCTGGAAGATTGATTTCGCCAAAACCTGTTCTTGGACCTGAGCTTAGAAGGCGGAGATCGTTACAAATTTTTGACATTTTGGTCGCAACACGTTTAAGAACACCCGAAATTTGTACATAAGCACCTGTATCTTGGGTCGCTTCAACAAGATCACCTGCTGTTACAAAAGGGCGACCTGTTACTTCTTGAAGTTTAGCTTCGACTGTTTTTGAGTAGTTAGGATGTGCGTTGATACCTGTACCAATTGCTGTAGCACCAAGGTTCATCTCACGCATCAATTGTTGTGCTTCGATAACACGTTGAATGTCTTCACCGATCATAACAGCATAGGTTCTAAACTCTTGCTCTAAAGTCATAGGAACAGCATCTTGAAGTTGAGTTCTACCCATTTTGATAATATCTTTGAACTCAAGCGCTTTTTTAGCAAATGAATTTTTGATAATACTCATAGAAACCGTAAGCTCGCCTAGTTTTTCAAAAAGAGCGACACGAAGTGCTGTTGGGTAAGCATCATTGGTTGATTGAGAAAGGTTAACGTCATTATTTGGGTGAAGGAATTTGTATTCACCTTTTTTGTGACCCATTTTTTCAAGTCCGATGTTTGCAATAACTTCGTTTGCATTCATATTAGTTGATGTACCAGCTCCACCTTGAAGCATATCAACAACAAATTGATCATGGTATTGACCACCGATGATCTCATCGCATGCTTCACAGATAACATTTTTTTTGTTTTCAGCTAAAAGGCCAAGTTCATAGTTTGCTAAAGCAGCCGCTTTTTTAACTTTTGCTAGGGAAGTAATAAACGTTGGGAATTTTGCAAGTGTAATTCCAGTAATGTGGAAGTTTTCAGCCGCACGTGCTGTTTGAACGCCATAATAACATTCGTTAGATATTTCTTTATCACCGATTAGATCGTGTTCCATTCTAGTTGACATTTTGTCTCCTTAAGATTTAAAGGTGATGGAAGTTTAAACCTCTAAAGAGACTTGAAAATGACTTTTTTAAAAAGATTTTTGAAAAAAGATTGAAAGAATAGAATTAATTTGAAGATATAACTTTTAAGTGATACAAAGCGTTACATGTAAAGAGGGCAAATTGCCCTCAAACTTAAATTTTATTAAACTTGCTTTTTTCAGAAAGCCCGAAATTGTGGGGTTGTATCATGTTTTCTGGCTTAATGATCTCATCAAGTTGCTCTTTATCCAATAATCCTTTAGCTAAAACGATTTCATAGACAGAACCACCGCTCTCTAATGCCTCTTTGGCGACGATGGTTGAGTTTTCATAACCGAGGTAAGGATTAAGAGCCGTAACGAGACCAATGCTATTAAGCACGAGTGCTTTACATCTCTCGGCATTGGCAGTAATACCATCAACACACGTATATGCCAATGTTTCAAAGGCATTTTTCATCATATTAATGGAATTAAAAAGGTTATAAGCGATGAGGGGTTCAAAAACATTGAGTTGGAGTTGTCCCGCTTCGCATGCCATCGTGACGGCAATGTCCGTACCTATGACTTGAAAACAGACTTGATTGACCACTTCGGGGATGACAGGATTGACTTTGCCTGGCATGATGGAACTTCCCGGTTGCATCGCAGGAAGGTTAATCTCACCAAAGCCTGTACGTGGACCTGAACTTAAAAGGCGGAGGTCATTGCAGATTTTGGACATTTTGGTCGCAACACGTTTGAGAACGCCTGAGATTTGCACATAAGCGCCCGTGTCTTGCGTTGCTTCGATAAGATCGCCCGCAGTAATGAAAGGACGACCCGTCACCTCTTGCAGTTTCGCTTCTACGGTCTTGGCATAATCAGGATGCGCGTTAATGCCTGTTCCAATCGCCGTTGCTCCCATATTGATCTCGCGCACCAACTGTCTTGCTTCGTGTACTCTTTGTATGTCTTCACCGATCATCACGGCGTAAGTGCGAAACTCTTGCTCTAAGGTCATCGGAACTGCATCTTGAAGTTGGGTTCTTCCCATCTTGATGACATCTTTAAATTCACTAGACTTTTTTGCAAACGAATTTTTGATGATGCTCATAGACTCCCCAAGCTCGCCCAGTTTTTCATAGAGTGCCACGCGAAGGGCTGTGGGATAAGCGTCATTGGTAGACTGGGAGAGGTTAACGTCATTATTAGGATGAAGGTATGTGTATTCGCCTTTTTTGTGCCCTAAAATTTCCAAACCAATGTTGGCAATTACTTCATTAGCATTCATATTCGTGGAAGTCCCAGCCCCTCCTTGGATCATGTCAACCACAAATTGATCGTGAAATTTGCCTGCAATGATGGCATCGCAGGCTTCAACAATAGCATTTTTTTTAGTTTCAGCAAGGAGATTGAGTTCATAGTTGGCTAAAGCAGCCGCTTTTTTAACTTTAGCTATGGACTCGATGAATGTTGGAAAGCTGCCAAGCGTCACACCTGTAATGTGAAAGTTCTCGACTGCACGCGCTGTTTGAACACCATAATAACACTCATTAGAAATCTCTTTATCGCCGATAAGATCATGTTCGATTCTGGTTAACACGCCTTTACTCCTTGAATTTAAGTCTCATTTTGTGACACATTATAGCACTCAGTGACTGCAAAATCTTTACATGTAAAAATTACATTTTAAACCATTTAAAATGTTAAAAAGTCTTCAAATCTTGCACTTTAAGGGTTTTTGTACGCAAATATTGATAGAATCATTAGCTTTTAGTCGAATCTCATTAAAAAAAACACTTAAAATCTAACACATATTGTAAAACAAGGAAGAAGTGATTCACGCCCATGAAACGTATTAAGGTCCTTAAAGCATATCTGATTATCTGGCTCTTCATTCTTTATGTTGTGTACACCAACGCAGAACTACTGGGTGTCTTTTTTATGGCAACGGTGATTTTTAGTACAGCTATTGTTGGCTTGCTCGCTGTTGGATCACTCTATCAAATTGTCAGTGGCTACGATATTATGATGTTAGGCGGTACCTTTGGGGCACTTGCCTATAAAAAAACAGGGTATGAATTTTACATAAAAAGTATCGATTCTCTTCTACCTGCGAATATTGCGCACATGCTTAAGATGCGTAAAAGTCAACAAAAAATGCTTTTCACGCAAGAAGAGTCACGCAATATTATCGAATGGCTTGATAGTAAATTCCGTAAACAAAAAGCCTACATAAACTTCTTTATTAACACGGCGATGCTTATAGGCTTACTTGGAACGTTCGTAGGCTTGGTTGAAGCAATCGACAATATGGGCCAGATTATTTTAGGGCTCAATGGCGATATTGACATTAAACAAATTATGCAAGATTTCTCTGGTCCTCTTTCAGGTATGGCTATTGGTTTTGGCGCGTCGCTTTTTGGTGTTGTTTGTGCGGTTATTTTGGGTATCAATGGTTATATTTTATTCCGTTCGCAAGATACATTGATTAGTGGTGTTGAAAATTGGCTCAAAGACAGGATTATTGATATTGCACCTGAGATGCTTGGTCGAAGCACGGCTTCTATGGCAACCGATCTTCCTGAGCAACGCAAAAGCTTTATGGATATTTTTCTTGAACAGATGAATAACTTTACGGGTGAAATTTCTAAACTGACCAAATCCAATGAAAATTTTCATGCTATGGCGCAGACACTAACGTCAATGAAAGCAGTTATGGATGAACAACAGGCAACATTTCAAAAAATAGCAGGTTCTCAAGAAAATTATGTGCAAAAATTTGATGCTTTTTCTGAATATGCTAAAAAAGCAGATGAAATAAAAGCACAACAGCAGCATCACGATAAAGCAGCCATGCAAGCTGTATTGGAAGAGCATGGTCAGCTGCTTACGCAAAGTGCCAATACCCTTTTAGCTCTGAATAATGGCATTGTCAATGTGAATAACAAAATGGAGCTTCAACATCAAATATCTGAGAAAGTCGTAGCACTGAGCGAGCAACAGCTCATTCAAGATGCAACGCTACACAAAGAGACGCTTCAAGCAGTCGATCAGCTCTTAGTGGGTGTTGAGCGTGGCACTGAACGCGTTGTCACTGTGTTAAATCAGCATGAAAATAAACTGGATGTGATGATCCAAGACTTAGGCACAACATCGCGTGTTCTTTCTGAAATTTACACTCAACTGGAAGCGAGCGGTCACGTTTTACTGAACATTGCCTCAGCCCAAACACATCATTTTGATGAAACACTCAAAGCGTATAGTACGATGCAAGAGCAAATGAAGATGTTAGATAGGGCACTTAATCTCGAAATCACAACACTCGAATCTTTAGGCACGCAAAGAGCGCAGGAACATGCTGTGGTAGTTGAGAATCAGCAAAAAGCGCAAGGTGTTTTTGAGACGATAGCCGTGACGATAGAAACGACAAAACAGACACTATTAACGGTTTTAGACGTGCAAGAAATCTTTAAAGCTGAAGCCAAAGAAGCCTCCCAAGAATCGCTTCAAGCCGTCGTGGAAGTCCAAAGAGCTTTAGCTCTTAATAAAGCATCACTCGAATCACTTTTAGTTGCGCATGAGAATTTCCATACACGCTATTTCAATGCACAGTATGAAACCAAAAATACATTGCAACAGATCAGCCAAGGTGTGACGGCTGAAAATCACATTAGCACGGAGCTTTTACAAGCATCAACGCTTATCAATCAAACACAAAAAATGAATGCTGAACAAGAGAGGGAACTTTTGGGTGCGTTAGGCGATGAGTTGGCACGCATAGAAGCGTTTAATCAATCAGCGATGGAACATAAAAAAGAGTTTGAAGAGGCGTATTTTAAACACAGCGATGAAAAACAAACCTATGTGGTCGCAGAACTTGGTCAAAAGATTGAGCAGACACAAGAACAACTTGAGACAATGGCACAATCACTTAAAAATATTGAGGAAGTTATTGCTCGACTTGATAAACATAATGCACTTCATGGTACGGGTGTTGCCGATGAAATCAAGGGCTTCTTTAGTTCGCTCTTTCATAAAAATTCATAAAATTGAGGAATTAACGTATGGCAGCGGGTACTGATCAAGGAGAGATGAATCCTTTTATCTCGTACGTAGATCTTTTTTCATCTGTTATTCTTGTATTACTTCTTTTTGTACTGATTATGTTTGTTAATGTGGGCTACTATATGCAGTTTAACTCAAAAAATGTCTCATCCACTGCGGCACAAGAAGTTGTGAGCCCTCAAACGCAGAGTAAAGAATCATCTAAAGTGGTCTTTGTAACCGCCAAAGATCCGAGTAAAGTGACAACGACTCAAAGCAGTAGTGACGTTGGTGAGAACACACTGACGAAACAGGCTGACAAATCAACACTCGCTGACTATAAAGAGTCTGACCTCATTATTATTTTTAAAGATAATGACTATTTTGTCAATAAAAGCGTGGTGTCTCAACTGATTAAAACAATGGAAAAAATACTTAAAGTTAAGCCTACGGCTACCTTTGTGATTAGCGTGGGGGATTCTAAAAAATTGATCAGCTCAACGCAAACAAAACAGGTCTCTTTGGGGCGTGTTTTAAGTTTTAAAAACAGTCTTGAAGCAGTACCCGAATTGAAAAATAAAATTCAAATTAACTACAAACAGCAAGAACAAATTCATCATGAATTTGGCTATCTTAAAGTAGATGTAAAGTAAGGAATGCGAGTGCGTTTTAAGTTTTTTAATGCTTTTTTGACCGTAATCTTAGGGTGTGGTGTTTTTTTACCTTCTCTTTTCGCGGTTGATAGTGAAGAAGATAGTGTCTCTAAACTCAATGCGTTTTTGGCTCAAAAAGATGTTGATACCTTAAACACCAATAATGCAACCTTGAAGAAAGCTGTTGAGGTAGCTATAAAATCGAATTATCGCATTAAACAAGCGCAAGAGCGAATTTATCAAGCAGAACATTCAACCAAAGAAGCTTATGCAGACTTCTTGCCTAAGCTAGATGTCTCTACGACCGGAACTTCTAAAGATAGCAGTGGCTTTGATACCCAAAAATATGGACAAGCCAGAGGCGATCTTGTGGCTTCTTACAATGTCTACTCTTCCGGAATGCACAGTGAGACGGTGGAGAGAACGTACATTACAAAAAAAGAACAAGAAGAACGTTTACGAGGTACGCTGGAAGAAGAGATCAACAAAGTCATCGATGCGTATTTTAGTGTCGCTTATGGACGACTGGCGGTTGAAGTCAATAAAAGTAACTATGATAAATTGTTAAAAATTCTTGATATCGTTAAAACAAAAAGAGAATTGGGTGCGGCAACAGCAGGAGATGAAAATTCTATTTTAGCGAGTGTTTCCAATGCTAAAACAGCACTGATTAACACTGAATCTTCTTTCAATAATGCCAAGGATTATTATGAATTTTTAACAGGCTCCAAAGTGGAAGATCTTAATCCCTTTGAGATGAGCTTTGAAACGAAACTTTCAACGTTTGATGAACTATTTGAGGATATTAAAAAACGCAATACCGATCTTAATATCTTAGAGACACAAATTAAGGGTAAGCAAAAAGATGTGGTTATCAATAATGCAACCGATGGTCTCAAAATAGATTTCTCGATGACAAACTCGAAACGTTATAAAGATGACAACCTTCAAACATCGAGCCCTTCAGAAGGTAAAAACCGTGATTTTATTGCTGAATTGACCTTTAGCTATAACCTTTATGATGGTGGGCGAACAGAGGCAAAAGCGGCAAGACTTATGAGTGAAGCTTCTGCTTTGATTTATGATCTCGAATACACCAAACAAGACACGAAGTGGAATTCGCAAAAACTTTTTAACTCTGTTCAAACGAATGCTAAAACGATTGATACCCTTAGTACCGAAATTGATGCAAGTAAAAAAATGGCTGAAGCGTATTGGGAAAAATTTAGGCTCTCTAGCCAAGATTTGGTGACACTTTTACAAGCACAAAGACAAGTCAATAGCGCTGAATTAGAAAAGTTACGCAGTGAAAAAGCTCGTATAGTGGATTATTTTTCCTTGCTTACAAAACAAGGAAAACTCGTGGAATTCTTTGGTTTTTAGGTCTAATTTTGAAATAAGGTCATTGAGGATGTATCATAGGTTTATAGTCTATTTATTAGCGTGCTTTGGCATAACTCAAGGATATGCCAACGAAGGCAATACGACGCAAAAAAAAGAAGATATAAAAGCCACTGTTTTATTTCAAGGCAAAGAGGCGTATGATAAACACTTAAAGCAAAAAATAGATGAGAAATCTTCTTCTGTTGACGTGAAAAAAAAAGAGATAACGCCCTCCAATGAAAACAACATCAGTGATGTTTTTAAAATGCGTACTATTAAAGAATGATGGAACCTCATACACAAGCCTTCGTTATGGCCGGCGATACTTTTTTAAAAGATCGTGAACTCTCCTCCGCGATTACATGTTATCACAAAGCATTGACGTATCCACTCGAAAAGCAAATAGCCGTAAAAGTTCTCAATAACCTAGGTGTTGCTTATAAGCGTCAAGGCTCTTTTGAAAATGCTATTGCCATTTTTCAAAAAGGAATAGAGACAGATGCTTCTTATCCAGCATTTTATTCCAATTTATCGGTGGTGTATCGATTACAAAAACGGTATCAGGAAGCATTAGACATTTTAATTAAAACAGTAAGCCTTCATCAACAGTTTCATGACTATAGGACACTTGTTGAATTTTTGGGATTTCTTAAAAAGCCCCAAGAAGCACTGAGTATGGCTTATGAAGCACAAAAACGGTTTCCTAAAGAGTACGAAGCACACTTGGTACTGGGTAATCTTTTTGCCTCATTTAAAGCATACCATCAAGCTATAGAACCCTATCTTAATGCTATTTCACTTGCTCCAGAAAAGACACAAGCGTATAATAATCTAGGCGTTGCCTATAAGGAACTTGGGCAGAATAAAGAGTCTTTGGAAGCGTATCAAAAAGTGTTGGCACTCAATCCAAAAGATTCCGCTGTTTACAATAATTTAGGTAATTTGTTGCGTAATATGGGCGATTTAAAGGGCGCTCTTGAGCACTTGAAATACTCCATTGCACTCAACCCTGATTATGCAGACGCTTATAGCAATGTGGGCGCTGTGTATAAAGAGGCAAAAGAGTATCAAGCCGCTATTCCGTATTATCAAAAAGCATTGGCTCTAAAGCCTGAACATACCAATGCTAATTTTGATATGGCACTTATAGAACTTACGTTTGGAAACTATGAAAGTGGATGGAAACGTTATGAGCATAGACTCAAAATGAGCGAACTTATCGCTAAAATTCACCCTTATAAAACACCTATGTGGCGAGGTGAATCGCTTTTAGGGAAAACGTTGCTTTTGCAAAATGAACAAGGGTATGGGGATAACATTATGTTTATTCGTTATGTATCTTTTTTTGTTGCAATGGGCGCAAAAGTCATTGTTAGAACAAGACCTGAACTTGTCAGTCTTTTTGCTTTTGTTGAAGGTATTGACGCTGTTTACAGTGAAGAAGAGGCTATCCCTTTACATGATTATTATCTACCGCTGCTTTCCGCACCCTTTTATTTTAAAACAACACTTGAGACGATTCCAAAGGCATTTCCGTACTTACATGTAAAGCATCAAACCGTCACGTTAAGCCTTGATAAACAACGTTTGAACATTGGTCTTGTGTGGAGTTCAAGCCGCACCAATAAAGATTTTAACAATAAATATATTGGACTTTTTCAGTACAAATCCCTTTTTGAGATTCCCAATACTGCTTGGTATTCATTGCAAGTAGGCGAGGATGCGCTAGAGATAGAAAAAGAAGGGCTGGAAGATAAAATAGTTGATTTATCACCTCATTTGATTGATTTTGCAGCGACGGCACAAATGATTCAAAAATTAGATCTTGTCATTACAATGGACACGGCCGTAGCCCATTTGTGTGGAGCATTGCATAAAGAGGCGTGGGTTTTGGTTCCAAAACCTGCCGATTGGCGTTGGATGCAAGAGGGAGATAGAACCCCATGGTATGAAAGTTTAATTCTATTTAGACAAGTGAATAAAGGTGATTGGAGTGTGCCGATTGAAGCGGTTAAAACAAGATTGAAATCTTTTTCTCGCAATGATAAAATAGGCATAATAGGCGCATGAAGAGAGATTTTAGCAAGAGAATGCTATGATATATAACAATATGTTAATCATGCATTTTAATAACTGAATACAAAATGGAGAGATGTAATGTTTAGTATGATACTTAAACTTCAAGCGCTATTTGAAAGACTTAAAAAACACAAAGCACTTTGGTTTACAACAATTACAGCAATAGCTTTTTTCGGTATTGTAGGGACGCTTTATTATCTTAACTCAATGACGCACCGTGCGACTAAAAATCTTTATGAAGCGACCAATACAAGTTATTTTAATGATTTGGATACAAAAATTGGTGATTCGATTTATAATCTTGAAATTATCGGTAGCATGTTATTGTCCAACCCAGAGTTTATTGCTGCTATTAATTTGCAAAATAATACCTCTGCGATGATGGAAAAACTCAACACGCTTGATGCAAATTTACAGATTATTGCTAAAAACAGTATTGTTATAGAGCTTTACACGAAAAACTTTGTCAAAATTGCCTCTTCTTCAGCAACGCCTGTATTAACGACAGAAGCTTATGATTTGGATAGTTTGCGAAAAGTCGTCGCGACGAATCAACCACTCAGTGGCATTGAATACCAAGACGGTCAAGTTTTTTTAAAAGCGCTCTATCCAACAACAAACGGTATTTTAGAGATTAAGCGCTCGGCGGATTTTTTATATGACGTCTATCAAGCCAACGGAAAAATTTTTCAAATTTTACTCGATAGAGATCTTTTAGAAATGAAGAAGTTGCAAACGTTTAAACATCAAAAAATTGGAAAAAATGAAATCAGTGTACAAGCTAAAGCAGACAGCGCATTTCTGAGTAAAATCGCAGAATTGGATTTTGAGAAGATTATTGCGGATAAATATTTATTGAGTGACGATTATTTTATATTAGCCAAGCCACTCCTTAATGTGGATGGCAAAAAAGTGGGTGTTATTATCGTTGGTGAAAGTATCACCAAAGAAAACAGTCTCCCTAAAATGACTAAGAAAATTTCTACAGGACTTACAACGGCAGCCCTTGGCTTAGTCGTAGCACTTTTAATTTTGATGATTTGAAAGACGCACACAGAGTGTTTAAAGTATAAGGAGGAGGGAAAGAGTTATGCCTGCTACATCTGAGGTTAATTACAGTAAGAGCACTACGACTCTCAAATCACCTCCTGCTGCTGGAGAAAATATCAATCTTTTTTTACGTCCTGGGGATGAACTCTCTTTAGGTGTTGATCTTTCAAAAGCAAAATTACAAATTGTGGGGGGCGATGTTGTCGCAACACTCCCCAATGGCGGACAAATCACCTTTGTATCGTTGGGTATGATGGTTTTTGAAACCAACGCTCCTGTTGTGAAATTGCCAAATGGCATGGTCATGCAAGTGGAGCAGATTTTAAATAAGATCCAAGATATTGGACAAGCTCCCAAAGACTCCGTTCTTGTGTCAGGCCCTGTCTCGCTTCAAAGTGAACAGCAAAATACTGCTAAAGATGAACACACTAAAAAAGAAGAATCCCCTGTTAATGACTATAATGCCTATTATGTAGACCCTCAGCCTTTTATCAAACCGCTTGATAATACGAACACCAAAGAGAATAGCGGAAAATATCTTCACGAAGCGGTAACGGAATATACGAGCAATAACCCTGCTGTGAGTGATAGTAGTGAAAAAAATAAATTTATGGATGAGCAAAGCAAGAGCAAAGACAACGTCGCTGATGTTTCTGCTGCACTCTCATTTGACCTTGGTTTTTATCAAATAAAAAGCTCAGACGCCGTAGCGGGTGGAATCACGACGGTATTAGGTGGAACAGGAAGTGCCCTCGGTAATGTGAGCAAAAGCGCTGCGGCGCAATTTCAACCTGAAACGTTAGATTATCGCAGTGATGCGTACCCAACGGTGATTACAGCAGATAATCCTAGTCTTGTTAATGATACCTATCTTACAAAATTGGTGAGACTTAGTGTCTCACAACCTATTGGTTTTGCCATTAAAAATATTACAGTTTTAGGTTTAACAGACGCATTTCAAATCCTCAATTCCGATTTTACGTCAGCCAATACGACGGGCGGTGGCTGGAGTCTTGCTTCAGGGACAGGATTCACATCAACTGCAACCGATGGTGGTGAAGTCATAGAGTTTTACATTCGTTATGAGCCAAATGCTGCCAATATGACGTTAAATTATGATTATTTGATGAAAGTCAATTTAACATCGCAGTTTGATATGGCAAATGTCCCTGTTGCAAAGCAAGGAGAAGTCGTTGTTCCAGAGTTGGTGACATTAACAAATTATAAAGATGTGGGTGTCATTGTTAAAACAGTTGCAACAGAGGCTGATTATACGTATACGGGACATTATCCGACTGGATTTGTGGTCGATACCACTCCCAATGAAAATATTATTTATACATCCAAGTACGACTCTACCGTTTATGGTGGGCTCTCTAACGATACGATTTATGGCAATATTGGTAACGATACGCTAAGTGGTGATAAGGGCAATGATACAATTAGTGGTGGTTCTGGGGCGAATGTCATTAGTGGTGGCGATGGAATCGATACTGTTAGCTATGATTTTGTTGTTAAAAATTACAGCGATACTTTTTTATCAGCCCACAGTGGACTCTCAAACGATCCTCACCCACAAGGCGTTATTGTCAATCTTCAAACAGGGTTTGCCTCTGGTCAGACCATCGAAGATTCAGCTCCAAATGATGAATATAATGGTGAGGCGCTGGTTAATATCAACGATACATTAACCAGTGTTGAAAATGTGATTGGTTCAAAGTTTGATGACACAATCATTGGTAGCAATACGGTTGCTAATATGCTTCATGGTGGAGAGGGTAATGATACTCTTGATGGCGGAAGTAGTGGGGGAAATTATCTTTACGGTGAAGCAGGAAATGATTGGTTAATTGGTAGTACTCGCGATGCTAAAATTGATGGTGGCGATGGCGTTGATACCATTGATTTTTCAAATAATGCCGTTGGTATTGAAATTACACTCAATAACTCTTCGAATGGTAGCATTAAAGATATTGGAGCATCTGCTGCAACAACCGTTATTTTAAATGTCGAAAATGTTGCAGGAACACAGTATAAAGATATTATAAGCGGCGACAACTCTAACAACCTTTTAATTGGTGGTTATAATCATTTAGCAACGAGCGTTACGGCAAATGATGATACGATCAGTGGTGGTGCAGGTGCCGATACGATTGTGGGCGACATGATGGTAGACGCGCTTATCGCTACTACGATGTATGGTGGAAATGATGTTTTAAGCGGTGGATCTGAAAATGATACGATTTATGGCGATTCTGCGCCTATTTTAAGCACATCTACGCTTGTTGTCGAGGCTGATCAGAGTAGAGAATATATTGTTGATGGAGGTTCTACCCTCGCAACGATTGTCGGTGGTAATGATACCCTAAAAGGTGGCACGGGTGATGATCTTATTGATGGCGGAAGCGGTTATGATACCGTTGATTTTAGTAGCTCATCAGCAAGAGTCATTGTCAATTTAGGATTGGCTGGCAATGTAGGCTCTGCCACAGGAGAAGGAACAGATCGCTTACTCAATATAGAAAATATTATTGGCTCTAGCTATGGTGATACATTAGCGGGAAATGAGTTGGCTAATACCCTAAATGGTGGTAGCGGTGGTAGCGACTGGGTTGATTATGGATATGCTGGAAGTGGTGTTAGTGTTGATTTAAGCACTGGTTTGGCAACTGCTGGCGGTAGTGATATAGATACGCTTCTATCAATCGAGAATGTCCTTGGCTCCAGTCACGACGATACGATAACCGATAAGAGCGGTACAGCAAATACATTATTGGGGCTAAATGGCAACGATATTTTCTTTTCTCATAATAATAACACAGGCGGTACAGATACCTTTGATGGTGGAAATGGTATCGATACCATCGATTATTCGCTCTCTTCTGGTAATTTACATGTAACCCTTGGTGGAAGTACCAATATTGATACTCTCATCAACATAGAAAACATAGTAGGCGCAACTGGCAATGATACATTAGTTGGTGATGCAAACGCCAATATACTCAAAGGAATGGCGGGTGCAGACACTCTTATGGGTGGTGCTGGGGCAGATACTCTTGATGGTGGTTTGGGGCAGGATATGGCGGATTACTCGACATCAAATTCGATTACGGTGACTCTGGCTAACGGGACGGTTGTTGATGGGCTTGGCTCTACCGATACATTGACAAGTATTGAAATCATCAAAGGTTCAAATTCAGCGGATGTTATGACGGGCTCAAACTCATCTGATACGCTTATAGGAAGTGGCGGAAACGATACTTTTTTTGCGAGTGCTGGGGGTGATATTTATTATGGAAATGATACGTTAAGCAGTACAGATGCAAGTTCAAATGCAGATAGAGTTGACTACTCTGTCGCTGTTGCAAGCGTTGATAATATTTTTGCAAATTTGTCTGCAAACGCTGTTTATTTAAGAAATGGTGCTGCGGTTGTTTCTACAGATACACTGTATAGCATTGAAGAGATCTATGGCACTACTGGCAACGATACCATGATAGGTCGCAGTGGTTCCGTCAATATTTTATCCGGTGGAGATGGTAACGATACCTTAACGGGAAATACAGATGGCGATGTATTAGACGGAGGAAATGGAGTTAATTTAGCTGATTATTCTGCAAGAACTCAAAATTTAACGGTCGATCTCTCCTTATCTTCTAAAAATATTTTCATTACTGGAACAACAGCAACCACAACCAATTCTGATACGTTGAGCAATATCCAAAATGTAACCACAGGCAGTGGAAACGATACATTAACAGGAAATAGTAGCAACAATATTTTAACAGGCGGTGCTGGTGATGATACCTTTATCGGTGGCGCTGGAAATGATACGTTTATTGGTGGTACAGATACCACGCACGATAGTGGTAACGATACCGCGAATTATTCAGCCTCTATCACTGCCATCGATGCAGACTTAACGCGTGGTTCTGGACAAGTCATAGGCAATGCGACCACGGATGGTACCGACACATTGTATGGCATAGAAAATATTATTGGAACAGCACAAAACGATACGATCGTCGGTGATAACACTAATAATATTTTAACCGGAGGCGCTGGAGATGATACACTAACGGGTAACGGCGGTGCAGACCAGATAAGTGGCGGAACGGGAAATGACACGATATATGGCGGTTATGACGGTGATTTGATCGATGGAGGAAGTGGTGCTTTAGAGAAAAATAGCATCAATTACAGTGGATTTGCCGCGGATGCTACCATAAACCTCAACACAGCCAAAGCGTACCTCAATGCGACACCATCACTATACGATTCTGTCACCAATATTCAAAATGTGATTGCTGGCACGGGAAATGACATTCTGATTGGTAAAAGTGGCGTTGTCAACACCCTTCAAGGTGGTGCAGGGGATGATACGCTTAGTGGAAATTTAGATGGCGATTTTTTAGATGGACAAACACATACTAGCGGCGATACAGCAGATTACAGTGCCTATACAGCTACGACTAATATTACGGTCGATATGGGTGCTCAGACTATTGCACAAAGTGGAAGTGCTACGGCTAAAGACTCTTTTAGCAATATCGAAACTATAAAGACGGGTGCTGGAGCAGATACCTTTAGCGTCAATACGGCATTGGATGCAAGTGCCTATACCCTTGATGGTGGTGCAGGTACCGATATAATCGATTATAGTGCAATATCTGAAGCAATCAATGTTACCTTAAACAGTACCACCTATGCAACCGTAACGGTTGGCGCGTCAGGTGGTGGTAATGATGAAGTCATTAAAAATATTGAAGATGTCAGCGGCTCTAAAGCAAACGATACGATAATTGGCGATCTCCTCGCCAATAAAATTTACGGAAATGAAGGCAATGATACACTCGATGGCGGGGCAGGAAGTGACCTCGTTTATGGAGGCGATGGTAACGATTTCATTATCGGCACTAAAGACGGTGTCGCAGACTCTTACTATGGAGGAAATGCGAGTACCGATACTGGAACAGCAGACAAAATCGACTATACTGCCGTTACTTCTAATATGACATTAACTTCGGGAACGACCGTCACAGATAGTACCAATAGCATTGGAACAGATACCCTAAATGGCATAGAAATTTTTGATTCTGGTAGCGGAAATGATACGCTCAGTGGCGGCACTGTGGGGATGACCATCTATGGTAATCTTGGTGCAGATAAAATTACCGGTAGTAGTGGTAACGATATTCTTTATGGTGATAACATAACCAACAGTCATGGCGCAGGTGATGGGCACAATACCTTAGCAGGTGGTGCGGGGATTGATATATTATATGCTGGTGATGCGGGTGATACGCTTCGTGGTGATGCAGGCAATGACACCATGGTCGGTGGTGCAGGTGTTGACTCGCTTGATTATGCGACAAACAATATTGCGATTACGGCTCTGCTTAATATGGGTATGGTGAGCGGTGATGGTCTTGATGTAGTTGATACAACAACGATTGAAATTTTACGTTCCGGAACAGGTGCCGATACGATTACGGGTGCGGATACAGGCATTTTAAAAACAATTTACACGGGTGGTGGAAACGACATTATCAATGGTGGGACACTAGGTGAAACACTATACGGTGAAGCGGGTAACGATACGTTGCGCGGTGGCGGTGGTGTAGATACCCTTTATGGCGGCACTGGTAACGATGTGGTCTATGGCGCAATTGACGGCGATACCCTTTATGGCGATAATGGAACGGGCAATGTTTTAGGAACAAGTGATACGTTGGATTTTTCGGATATAGCAACCAATCTGGTTGTCAATATGAGTACGCAGTCAACCACGGGTGGAACTGTCAATACAAATGCAAGCATTTTCTTTGAATTTGAAAATATAACCGGTGGCTCTGGAGACGATCAAATCACGGGCGATGCAAATGCCAACATCTTAAAAGGCGCTGCTGGTAACGATACTTTTTTTGTTAGTAATGGCGCAGATACGATTGATGGTGGACTTGGCATTGACACGATGGACTTTTCAAGCCGAAACTCTTCGGTGAATGTCAATCTTGCAACATTGCAAATTATTAACAATGGCAATGGTGAAACACAATCTCTCCAAAATATAGAAAATCTTTCGGGTGGCAATGCCGGTGATACCCTGTATGGTGATAGCTTGGTGAATACCATCTTCGGAAATCTTGGGGCTGACCAGATCTTTGGCAATGATGGCAATGATGTTTTATACGGAGATAATGTAGGCAATACACACACGACAGCCGATGGTCACAATACCCTTGATGGAGGGGTTGGCAATGATACGCTCTACGCAGGAGACAGTGGCGATACACTTATTGGCAGTGCAGGCAATGATACGCTTTATGGTGGCGCAGGAGCCGATGTCCTTCAAGGCGGAGCAGGAGATGACACCCTAGATGGTGGCGGTGGAATTGATATAGCAGATTACCGCAATGCAACGGCAAAAGTTGTTATTACAGCAGATATAGTAGATCCTACCAATTTGACAACGGGAACATCAAGCGGAACAGAAGGAACCGATATTATTACCAATACCGTTGAAGTTGTCTATGGAAGCTCTGGTTATGGCGACACCATGATCGGTAATGCTAATGCCAATACGTTTTACGGCTGGGGCGGTAATGACACCCTAAGCGGCGGGCTTGGCAATGATACCATTTACGGTGGAGCAGGTGATGATACCATTGCGGGTAATGGTGGCAATGATACACTTGTAGGTGGTGATGTGATCGGCACGCTTGCTGGATGGGATACCGTAGACTACTCCGCAGATAGTGCAGGCGTAACCGTCAATCTAACCGCTGGAACAGCCATTGACGGATTGGGTGGAACGGATACCCTCAGTGGTTTTTCACGTGTTTTAGGTTCAAATTTTAACGATACGCTGACAGGTAGTGCCATTGCGGATGAGTTACGCGGTAGCGGTGGTGATGACTGGTTTGTCATGACAGCAGGCAATGATACAATCTACGGTGGTACGACATCCCAGACCAATGGAGATACGGTAGATTTTATCAATGCTTCAACGGCGGGTGTGGTTGTCAATCTTGCGACGAGTAGCGCGAGTGGAGCTGATATTGGAACGGATGCCCTTTATGAAATCGAAAATATTTCTGGCTCCAATTTTAACGATACCATTACTGGTGATAGCAATAATAACACCCTTGTAGGTCGAGCACTGGGTGATACAATTTTAGCCGGTGCTGGAGCTGATATTATTTATGGTGATGATAACCTTCTAAATGGTAATTTTGATGGTAGCCAAACAGGTAATGACTTTTTATACGGACAAGATGGAAATGATACCCTTTATGGAGGGCTTGGTAACGATAGCCTTTGGGGTGGTAATAACGATGATACCCTTTATGGTGGAACGGGTGATGACTACTTAAACGGTGAAAGTGGCATCAATACTCTTTATGGTAATGAAGGCAATGACACGTTTGAGCTAAATGTCACTACCGCAACCAATACCATCACAGGTGGCAATGGTACAGACACATTAAATTTTTACAATGCTGGCGCTATTACGATTGATTTAGCGCTCACTTCCGCCCAAGCAACTGGAGGAGGAGGCAGTGTTACACTTCTTGATAGCATTGAAAATATTTCAGGCTCCAATAGCGGTGCAGATATCATTGCAGGAAATGCTTCTAACAATACGATCTTGGGAAATGCAGGCAATGATTCACTCTTTGGTGCCGCAGGCGATGACTCTATAGATGGTGGTGTAGGCAACGATACGTTAGCGGGTGGTGTAGGAGCAGATATTATTACCGGCGGCACAGGTGATGATGTTCTTCGTGGAGGTGGTTCTGCTTATAATAGTGCTAATACAGCAGATGGCTCTGCCGATACACTCTATGGCAATGCTGGAAATGATGTGCTTTACGGCATGCTTGATGGCGATACTCTCTATGGCGGTGATAACGCTACAACATTTAATGGCAATGATAGAATAGATTACAGTGAACTGGGTGCTGGAGCTGTTTATATCGATATTAACGCAACGGCTGGACTATCCTTTGCACAATTAGTAGGTACTCCAGCAACCATAGATACCATTTATGGATTTAATACGGTCTATGGAAGTAGCGGAAACGATACTATTGTAGGCAATATCAATGACAATAGTATCAATTCAGGCTCAGGGGATGATGTCATCTATATGAGCCCACTAGCAACCATTTCATCATCAGCGAGTGCGGGTAGCGATACGATCGATATGGGCATTGGAGACGATAAGCTTTATGTGTTTGCATCGGAGCTTACAAGTACAGATACAATCAATGGTAATACGGGTAATGACACTATTTTGTTTAGAGATGGTGGAATACTCAATAATGCTTCTGCTTTTGCCAATGTATCTTCTATAGAGGTTGTTCAGTTTGCTGATGTTGCTAACACCATCAGCCTTGATACAACACAACTGAATGGGGTACAACTCATTGGTGGTTCTTCCGATGACATCTTTAACTATGCCATAACTAATTTTAATAGCCTTGATAAAATAGATGGTGCTGTAGGAAATGACACTTTGTCGTTTACAACAGCTGGGACACTGACTGACTCGATGCTCAGTTCTGTTTCAAGTATTGAAAAAATACAGCTTGCCAATGGAATCAATACCGTCACCGTTGATGTGAGCAGTGTGAGTGGAGGCGTTGCAACACTCTATGCTGGAACAAGTGGCACCAATACCTATAACTACTCACTCGCGAATCTTACAAGTGCCGATCATATTGTGGGTGGTGGTGCAAGTACTACGGATATAGTGCAATTCTTAAATGCTGGAACCATCGCAGACGATACAAGGTTTAGTGGTCTTAGCTTTATAGATCAGATCAGGCTTGCAAATGGGACAAATACTTTTAACATTGGTTCGAATGAAACACAACTCAGCGGTGTCAGCCTTATTGGTGGCAGTGGTATCGATACGTTTGTGTATACCTCAACAGCATTAACCGATGCCACTGCGAATGCAAAATTGGCAGGATCTGGTAGTAATGATATTTTGCAAATTACAGGAAGTACCAATGTTGTGAATGCCAATCTTTCAGGATTCACAGGCATTAATACTTTAAATCTAAACAGTTATACCGGCACTATTGCCCTTGGTGCAAACGCTACAACTATGGGACTTTTAAACATTGATGCCAGTGGAAATGCTGGAATATTGACTATTGATGCTTCGGGTATGAATTCTGCTGTTACGATTAATGCGACAAATGCGAATGGAAGTACCTATAAAGGGAGTGCTGTTGCAGGAGATGTTTTAAATATTAACAATGCTTTAACCAATCAAGATGCTTCAAATATAACAGGCATCGAGACTATTAATGTAAATGCCAATACAACCTTTACAGGCGACATTACAGGTGTGAGTAATCTGAGTGTCGCAAGCTCAAAAACACTGAACCTTGATGCCAGTGCATTAAGCGGCGATACAATGAGTATTGCCGATGCGGGTACTTTGGTGATCAACAATGCGAGCAGTTCAACGCTATTAAATGGACTTACTTTGACAGGTGCGGGCGCTTTACAAGTCAATGGAACCAGCAGCAATGATACCATTACGCTCAACTCCACGCTTACGTCATACACAGGAACAATCACACTAAGTGGTGGCGCAGGGGATGATATGATTGTCGGTAGTGGCAAAAATGATACGCTCTTGGGTGGTACTGGAGCCGACACGCTAACCGGAAGTGCTGGAACCGATAGGATGGATGGTGGAGAAGATGGCGATGTGTATCGTTTTACGGCAGCAGCAGATATTGCAGCAGATGTCATTAACGATACAGGCAGCAGTGGAAATGATCTTATTTTTATGGATGCAAGTGGCAATTTTTCTCTAGCGAGTGTTTCAGTTAATGGCGTTGAAGAGCTTAAATTTTATCAAGGTGTGGGATCTCAAACATTAACCATTTCACAAGCGCAAGCAACTTCTCTTGCAACTTTTACCGGCTTTGCTGGAGCCACCGATACACTCAGCGTTACGGGAGTAACTACCAGCCTTAATATGAACAATGCAAAAACATATACCAATATTGCCAAAGTGAGCATTGACGCCTCAAGTGCTTCATCTGCCGTGACACTCACAGGTGTATCGACTCTTTCCAACAGCATAACTGGTGGTAGTGGAAACGATACCATCATTGCAGGAACACTCGCAGATACTTTAGCAGGTGGCAGTGGTAATGACACTTTCCAAATCAACAGTGGTTATTTAACCTCTGCCGATACTATTTCAGATGCAAGCGGTTCGGATACGCTTGAAATTACCGATGCGGGCGCAACCATTAGCGATGCACAATTAACCAATGTAACGAATGTGGAGATTTTAAAATTAGGTGCAGGTTCTACAGTGACATTGGGAACTGAGGCAAATAATGCAGGTAGTGGATTTACAACGGTTAATGTGAGTGCGGGTGGAACAAATACCATCAACAATAGCACGATCAATAACCTCAGCGTTGTGGGTGGCGCTGGTGCTGATACGCTCAATGTCAGCGGAGGCGTTGCCATTAATGCAAGCAATCTAAGCAATGTTGAAAATCTTAATATCACGAGTGGCACAAGTGCTATGAGTGGTACACTTAGTAGCGCAACGATAACAACGATCTCCTCAGGTGCTACACTTACCACAGCCGTGCCTTCAACAGCACTTTCTGGCAAAACAATCAATGTCAACGGTACACTTAGTGCGACGAGTGTTAATGGCACTGATGTGTCGCATGTATCTGTAAACAGTGGTGGCACAGCGAACTTTACACTCTCTGCAGGAGGTACATTTGATGCTAGTGTCATGAGTAAAGATACCAATGGACTACTTAAAATTTATGGCAATACGGGCAATGAAACCATAACCATAGACAGTGCAAAATTTACCAATGCGAGTGATCTTATCAGTGATTCAAGTGGAACCTCAGATACCCTTGTCGTCACAGGTAGCAATGCGATAGACTTTACAAAAATCAGTGGTATGGAAATTGTTGATTTGACCAACTACAATGGTACAACATTGACGACCAATACGACAACCAGTGAGACGATCAAAATTGATTCTGCCTATACATCCATTAATGCAGGTGGTGGAGTCGATCAGCTTTCTATTACCGCGAATAGTGTTGATTTAAGTGGTGCAACACTGAGCAATATTGAAAGCTACGCTGTTGCAAGTGGGGCGACATTAACCATTAAAGCTTCAGATGTTACGGGTAAAGCCGTTACGGGTGCTGGAAATATTGTGGTGATTCATAGTGCGGATTCAGCTTATAATTTTTCAGCTATTACAACGAGTGGAGCTAAAACTCTTGAATTTACGGCTAATTCAACCTTTAGTGGCAATTTAGGCTCACTCTCTACGGTTAGTGTTGATAACGGCGTAACTGCAACCATAAGCGCAGCATCACTTAATGGCAAAACAGCGACGATTTCAGGGGCTGGCGCTTTAGATATTACCGCTGACGCAACAGCTGCGAATAACAATTTTTCAGGGCTTACCAACGCGATTACAGGTAATGTCACGCTTAATGTCGCTAGTACTCTTGATTTGAGTGCTGTAACGCTAGGAACTGTGCTCGATAAGCTCAATACAAGTGCGTTAGTAACACTCAGTGGTGCGCAAGCAAATGCCATCAACCAATACTCCGGAACGGGGAATATCACCGTTGAGGTTGGAACAGTAGCTAATGTGGACCTTTCTATTAAGACACTGGCTGGTTACAGTGGTACCTTTACCGTGAACGATGGCACGGGTGTTCAGACATTAACCGGAACCTTGAATGATGATGTTTACAATGTAGATAATGCCTCTACTACTATTTTTGCAAGTTTTGGTAATGATACTATTAACATTTTGTCCTCTTTAAATAGCAATTTATCAGGAGGCATTGATGGTGGTGGTGGTGGCGGTGATGTCCTTAATATCAATAAAAGCGGCTTAACATTCAATATGAGCAATATCACCAGTATTGAAACGATCAATGTAAACCAAAATGCGACCTTTAACAACGGAGTACTTTCCGCTACAACGACAACCGTGGCTTCAGGTGTTACTCTAAGTGCAGACGCTTCTGTGCTGAGTGGTAACACGCTTAATGGTTCAGGAACACTGAGCGTAACCAATCTTGATGCCGCACTTACTGCTGATTTTTCGCATGTGGCAGGAGCAACAACCCTCAATGTGGATTGGAGTGGAACAGGCACGTATACAGGAAACTTGAGCAATGTTGATACGTTAAATATCTCCAGTGGTACGATGCATACTACCGATGATATTGTCTCTGGACATACCATCACAGGCACAGGATCACTCATCGTTGATGTTGATAGCAATCTTGGCTTTACATGGTCAAATATGGCTGCATCTTTAAGTAGTGAAACCATCAATTTTACGAGTGGGACAACCTATACTCAAACATTGACCAATGTCGATGCGATTACTCTCGAAAGCGGTGTAAATGTTGATATTTCGGGTGCAACGATTGGTGCGACCACGACGTCTGTGGCGGGTGCTGGTGGCAATGAATCCTTAACACTGAACAGTAGCTTTTTACATGTAACTTCTAGTGTTGATTTAGCGGGAGGTTCATCTGATACATTAAGTGTCACTGGCAATACAGCACTAACAGCGGCAGATTTTGGCAAAATACACAATGTCGAGACACTCGATCTTAGCGGTTACACAGGCTCCGTAGATTTGACCAGTACAAGCGGTATAACACAGCTCAATACAGGTGCTGGTGTGAATAGTACGACCATTGATTATGCAATGAATGTAAATGATAGCGCAGGAGTCGATACCCTTTATACGACGGCAAGTATGAATTTAAGTAGTAACACTCTTTCAGGTATTGAAACGCTCAGTGTTGCGAGTGGAACGACAACGACACTTGACTATAATGATCTAGGTGCAGGTAAGATAACAACGCTTAGCGGTAGTGGTAGCGTTGCGGTTAACGGTGAAGCTTCTATGAATATTCACAGTGAAAATGTAGCAGGATTGGGCTCCGATAAATTGGGCATTACCGGTACCGCAGGAGCGGATAATTTGGTGCTTGATTTTAGCCAATTGGACAAAATACACTTTGATGGCACAACGGGCACGGATACGGTAAGCTTTACATCTTCTGCCGTAGCGAGTGGTGCTACATTTGATACGAATGCCTTTAGCAATATTGAGACGTTAGACATCAGTAGTCTTGGGCTTAGTGGCTCAGGGGTAACGATAGATGCCAATGCTCTTAAAAGCTTCACGGGTGGTACCAACGATTTAACATTGGTGATAAGTGCTACGGCATCACAAGATTCCTATATTCATCTCTCAAACGAAACAACCTATCAAAGTGTTACGTCTTTGACTGCGGGCGATCATGTTTTAGATAATGGTTTGACGTTACATGTACAAACAGTTTAGGATATAAATGAAATCAACAGCACCTATTCAAAGCAGAAGTAACGAAAACGATACATTGCTACTGGCTTTTAAATACATTCTTGATTTTTACTATGGCAACGTTTCATTTGAGACGATTCAGACCATTTTAGCGCACGATAGAAAGCAAACAAGTGTGGATGATTTGCGTTATGGCTCTTGTGATTTTGGACTTCAATTTGAAGAGATGGAACTCTCTTCCGATATGGTTCATTCGCATCTTTTCCCGTGTATTGTCATTGCCGAGAATGATGATGTTGGCATTGTCACCTCTTTTGAAGACGGGGTCATTACCCTTCTTAATCCATTAACAGAACAAAAAGAGGAAATGGACATTACTCTGCTTCAACAGCGTTTCTGCACGCTGCTCTCTTTTTACAAAGAGGTCTCCTATAAAAATGTTTTGACGCATGAAACAAAGGAGAAAGAGTGGTTTTGGAAGCATCTTTTGGATTCCAAAGCTGACATTGTTCGTGTGGGTATTTTAACGGTTTTTATCAATCTTTTTATTATTCTCATCCCGATGTACTCGATGAATGTTTACAACCGTGTCATTCCTAATTTTGCGACCGAAACGCTGTTTGTTTTAACGATTGGTATAACCTTTATTTTTATTTTTGATGCGATTTTTAAAATGGCTAGGGTCTATATTTTGGAGAGCATGGGTAAGCGCATTGGTAGCATTTTGGAAGAAGAGATGCTCAAACGGCTTCTTCTGATTCAAAGTGGGCATGACCACTTGCTTGCAGGTTCAAAAGCCAATTTATTTCGAGAAATTGCTCAAATTCGAGACTTCTTTATGTCAAAAAGCATTGGTTTGGCGCTTGATTTACCGTTTGTCTTTTTAACCCTTTTGGTTATTTTTATTATTTCTCCTGCCATTGCTGCGGTGACACTGTTGTGTGGACTTATTATCGTTGGTATTAACCTTGCGTTTCAAGTGACTATTTTTAGCTGGAGCAAAAAGCTTTTTCATGATGGGCAAATGAAGCACAACTACCTCTTTGAAACAATCAAAGGCATCGAGACGTTAAAGCTGACCAATGCCATTACCCGAAGACTTTTTAAATGGCGACAGTTGGTTAATTTCTACAATTTTATCAATCTCAAAATTCAGATGCACTCTAATTTGGCGATGAATCTCTCCGCCGTTGTGATGCAGTTGGCGACGGTTCTAACGCTCGTTGTGGGTGTTTATGAGATTCAAGATAAAAACATGACTATTGGCGCACTTGTGGCACTCAGTATTTTGGTTGGGCGAGCGATGGTTCCTATTGTCAATATCTCAACCATTTTGAGCAAATACAAAGAGTTCAAAGAGTCACTAGAATCGATCAATAACTTTTGGCATCTTCCTCTAGAGACGCAAAAATCGATTGAAATTGGTATTCAGGCCTTGCAAGGTGAGATTGAGTTTAACAATGTGATCTTTACCTATGCAGGCTCCAAGTCACCTTCGCTGGCGAGCGCAACATTTAAAATAAAACCAGGTGAAAAAGTAGGATTCATTGGTCGTACGGGTGCGGGGAAAAGTACCATTTTACGGCTTCTCTCAGGGCTTGATACCGCGCAATCTGGCACCATTCATATCGATGGGCATGAGATCAACACCATTCATCCAGTCGAACTTCGTGCTAACATTGGTATTATGCCGCAAGAGCCATTTTTATTTGCGGGGACACTGAAAGAGAACATTGAAATTGGTGTGAATATTGGCAAAGAAAAACTCATCAAACTTCTTGCGATGACAGGGCTTGAAGAGCTAGTCAAACGCTCAGGCGAGGGCGAAAACTTCCAAGTCGGTGAAAATGGTAGCAGGCTTTCTGTGGGTCAACGCCATTTAGTGGGATTGGCGAGAGCACTCATTAATGACCCTGCTATTCTTGTGTTGGATGAGCCAACGACGGGCATGGATGTGGGGTTAGAAAAAGAGATGGTCGAGCATCTGAAACCGATGGTGAAAGAGAAAACACTTATCGTCATCACGCACCGTTTTGCAGCCCTTGAGCTGGTCGATAGAGTATTGGTGGTTAACAATGGTCGCATCGTTGCCGATGGCGCTCGCGATGAGATTTTAAAACAGTTACAGGGTAAACAGCCATGATCAACAAAATGATGATTGAAAAGCGCTGGAATTATTACATTACCGTTGTGCCTATTGGGCTCTTTTTTCTGGTGTTCTTTCTTTGGTCAGCGTTTAGTGAAATTGATGAAGTGGTACGGGGAAATGGCAAAATTGTCCCCTCTGGTCAGACAAAAATCCTTCAACACATGGAAGGGGGAATTGTCTCTGAAATCTTGGTCAAAGAGGGTGATAATGTGGCGATCAATCAGCCGATTTATCAGCTGAATCAAGCCTTTTTTACAGCCGACCTCAAAGGCAAAGATCTGGATCGTGTCTCCTTGCAGGCAAAAGAGCAGAGATTGATGAGTTTAATTGACGATACAGAACTCGTCTTTGACAAAGATGTCACGGAGCAGTACCCTGAAATTGTCAACAATGAATTGCAAATTTTTCGCAGTGAAAAGCTCAATAACTCAGAACGTCTCAGTGGCGTTCAGCAAAAAGTCGAACAAAGACAGTATGAGCTTAAAGAGCTAGAAAGCAGGCAAAAAAACCTCTCGTTAGAGCTCAATATGGCACAGGAAAACACCTCCATTACCGAACAGTTGATGAAATCGGGTGCGGGGTCGCGTAAAGAGTATCTTTTTGAGATGAGCAAAAAACAAAATCTCATTACGCAAGTGGACGAGGTGAAAAATCTTATTCCTGTGACACAAGGCAAGTATAAAGAAGCGATGCACGAACTAGGCTCAATTCGTTCTGATATTCAATCAAAACTTCTCAATGACCTTAAAGACGTACGTTTGAAACTAAGCCAACTTTCACAGCAAAGTGAGGCAAGCATTGATAGAACGAAGCGCCTTCTCATCACTTCTCCCGTCAATGGCATCGTGAATGTTCTTTACTTTCACACGGTGGGCGGAACGATTAAACCGGGTGATAAAGTGGCTGAGATAACACCGCTTGAAGAGGGTTTGATGATCGAAGCGAACATCAAAGCGTCAGATCGCGGACGTATCTGGATGGGGCAAAAAGCGAACATCGAAATCACCGCGTATGATTATGCGCGTTATGGCATGATCGAGGGTGAGCTTGTCTCCATCAGCCCCGATAGTTTTACGAATCAAAAAGGTGAGATTTTTTACGCAGTTAAAATCAAAGCCTCCAAAGATCGCCTTGGTCCAAACTTGCCTATTATGCCAGGAATGGAAGCAGGGGTGAACATCATCACGGGGAAGAGAACTGTACTTGGATATATTCTACTTCCACTTAAACGCATGGGGAAAAATGCTCTCTTAGAGCCTTGATTATCTTTTACATGTAAAGGTTTTAGAACATCAAAGAAATAATTCTGATGTTCTAATGAATCGCTTCAAACCCCGATAATGCAGCACCCACAGCACCGATAAGTTGCGGATGGGTGGGAATGATGATAGGGCGTTCTAGTTTTAGCTCTAAAAGATGGTGTAAGAAAGGGTTGAGTGCGCCGCCACCGGTGAAGACGATGGTTTCATCAGGTTTGACGACAAACTTTCGAGCCATCGAAGCCAAACGCGATGCGATGGATTCGTGGACGCCCCAACAGATGTTCGCTAAACTCTCTTTTTTCGCAATGAGCGAAATAACCTCAGATTCGGCAAAGACGGCGCACATGCTAGAAATTGTCAGCTCTTTGGTCGCATCAAAACCTACTTGTGAGAATGTTTCCATATCTAAACCTAAACGGTTGGCGGCGATCTCTAAGAATTTCCCCGTTCCTGCCGCACATTTGTCGTTCATACGAAAGTCGCTGAAACTCCCAAATTCTGCCATACGAATCACTTTGCTGTCTTGTCCGCCGAGGTCGATGACCGTAGCCACATTGGGCTCAAAAAAGTACGCCCCTTTGGCGTGGGCTTTGATCTCGGAGATAACGGGTGCTCCGTGCGAGTCACCTAGCATATGCCGTCCGTAGCCTGTGGCGACGAGCATTTTGACTTCTTTGTCTTTGAGGTATTCGCCCACGATGACGTCTTGGTTAAAAATGGTTGGGATCACCACGTGATGGGTGATCTCCTTCTCTTTTCCAATTCCGATAATTTTTGTATAGGTTGAGCCTATATCTACGCCCCAAAACATTATTTGGCTGCGAATGCTTCGGCTTTTTGTTTAAACATGATGCTCTCCAAAAAGGCTTCAACACGGGTTTTGATCTGTCCTGCATCTTCAGGGGAATAATCCGACTCGATGACAAGACACGGAATGCCCTCTTTGGCGAGTGCTTCAGTCACAAGGTGAGACTCGACATTGTACGTGTGGCAGAAGGAAAGCGTGTAGTAGATGACGCCATCGGCTTTGCGATCTTTGTACATTTGAACGATTTTGTCTGTTCTACCTGTGTTTGGAGTGAAACACGCACAGTCGATTTTTGAGTAGCGTTGCATCAAGCGCACGTAAAGCTCGTCTTCGTCTTTAACGCCTTCAATGTCCACATTGTCTTTAAAGTAACGATGTCCGATGCACCCTTCTTCATTGATGATGCAGGCACCTGAACCTTCAACAGCGGTGTGAAGTTTCCAGTTTGGCGGTGCAATGGGTGTGCCTAAAACCATGATGCGAGGCGTATTTTCAGGGAAAACGCTCACTCTATTTTTAATGCGTTCATCAAGTTCATCGCAGAGTTCATTTACTTTTTGCGTAAAGCGTTTTGGGTCATCTAAAAAGCTCATTTGGCTGATGAAAAGCGCGTCTTTACCGCTGATAGGCATGATGTCTGGGTGCATACCGCGAAGCGTATCAAGGCGTTTCATCGCGTCACGCTTGGCGTTGATGATTTTTACACCGTTCAACATCTCCGCAAGGCTGAGTTTTCGCTCACTGACCTCTTCAATGTGCTCTTTAAACTCTTTGATTTCCTCTTGCCACATTTTGAGATCACGCTCGCGTTTCATGTGTGGGATGTTCATCACATGCACAGGGTGATGTTTACCTAAAAGTTCCCATGTTTTTTTCTTCGCTTCACAGGTGGTTTCACCGTAGATAAAATCGGCTGATTGGGTATAGGCACAGGTGTGTTGGAGTTTAAAGCCATAGGCTGATTTGATGAGAGGGCAGATGTTACGAGGCAGTTCGCTCTCCGCATCGGCGATAGGAGGATTGGCTCCGCCACACAGTCCAAAACACGCTCCGCCTGCTCCTACAACAATCTCTTCCGGAACAAAGATACAAAAGGTTCCCACCGCAGGTTTTTTTTGCGCTTTAAGCGCGTTAATCTCAGCAATGCGTTCTGCTTGGATTTCGCTCATAAACCAGTCAAAATACGCCATCGCTTTGGGGCGATTGGGTTGGCTCATAAAACCTGCTTGATAGCCTGCAAGTCCCATACCCATCATTTTTGCATGACGCTCTACGTCAACACCGATACTTCCTAATAAATCTTTGTGGAGTTCAACACCCATTGTTTTTCCTTGTTGTGAAAAATGTAGTGCTGTTTGGGTTTACATGTAAAGAGATAAGCAGTAAAAAAAGGTGCTACTTCATGTATGTCTAAGCCTTAGACTCATACCAACCGTGCGGTTGGTATAACAGCATTTGATGTATTGTAATCTACTAAAGATTAAAATTTAGTAAAATTTGCTTTACCAAATTAAGAGATAATTTCTCCGTTTACTAAAAATTTTGAGCCCACTCGCCCGACATTATCCATCTTTACATGTAAGGATGGATCTATGACATCATCACAGTAATACGCATGTTCAACTAAAAGTAAACACGGGGTTGTCTCGCTTCCTTCGATTGGCATGGTTTTTACAAAACTGCAAAAAAATGCGGCTTTGGAGGCTTTGACCATCATGGGATAATCGGGCAATATCTTTTGACCAGAAATGCCAAAGGTTTCAAATTCACTTTCTTCATACGAAAGCGATGTCGCACTTTGACTCATGACATCTTTAAGCTCCTTGTGAACAAAGCTGATGGTAACTTTGGAGCCTTTTAAAAAGTTGGCAAGTGTATCTTTTGGGCTGTCATCGTCTTTTTTGCCGATGGAGACAATGAGCATAGGAGGCTCTGAGGAGAGAGGTATAAAATAGCTAAAAGGTGCTAGGTTGGTAATGCCATGATGTTCTGTACTAATCCATGCAATAGGACGAGGCGTGACGGTGTTGGAGATGAGTTTGTAGATGCTGTTAACGTCAAGTTTTGAAAAGTCTAAGAGCATAGTTTCCCTTTACATGTAAAGTTTATTTGGCTGTCAAAAAAGATTATAACATGCAATATGTTACAATTGCGCCTTACTTTAAAGCTAGGACTTTTTGTGGATATATTACAGTCAATCATTATGGGAATTGTAGAGGGTTTCACCGAATTTTTGCCCGTTTCTTCAACAGGGCACATGATCGTTACGGCAGATTTTTTAGGCATCAAACAAGACACAGTGACGAAGGCGTATGAGATTATCATACAGTTTGCAGCTATTTTAGCGGTTGTTTTGGCATACAAAGAGAAGTTTACGCTCAAAAAAATTGAGCTTTGGAAGAAACTTGCGGTGGCATTTTTACCTATTGGTATCATTGGCTTCTTGTTTGCAAAACATATCAAAGCACTTTTCAGCGTCGATGTTGTGGCAACGATGTTTATTGTGGGTGGTGTTGTGTTCTTGATTGCTGAGAAGTATTACAAGCCCAAAGAGCATTTTATCAATGATGTTGAAAAAGTGAGCTACAAACAAGCCTTTCTTATTGGCTTGGCACAGGTGGCAGGTTTAATTCCTGGAACAAGTAGGGCTGGTTCAACCATTTTAGGTGCTATGTTTGTGGGCTTAACGCGAAAAGCGAGCGCGGAGTTTTCGTTTTTATTGGCGTTTCCTGTTATGAGTGCAGCAACGGGGTACAGCATCGTTAAAAATTACAACGAATTTAATGCGGACAATCTTCTTATTTTAGGAATAGGTTTTGTAGTAGCGTTTATTACCGCGTACTTTACCATTAAACTCTTTTTGCGCTTTTTACAAAGTTATACGTTTGTCAGTTTTGGTATTTATCGCATTATTTTTGGTGTTGTGCTTCTAGCGTATTATTAAGCAAAAAGGTAACAAGATAGGCGACGAAAAGTTAAATTTCAGTCATATTCTGTCACGAATTATGTAATATTAATGTTATAGTAATGCTATAGAATTACTTTATAATATCCTAAACTTTTAGACTAGGAGAGTCGTGCCATGTTTTTTACCAAAAAAGAGCCTGAAGAGCTTATGCTTTTAAGGCAAGAAGTAGAAAACCTCAAAGCAGAAAATGCAATACTTCAAAACTTGTCACGTTTTTCTCAAGAAGAAATAATCGTGGTGGTTGATAGGGCTAAAAATATCGTGATGCAAAACGATTTAGCCCAACAGATCATCAAAGAGCCTCAAAAATTAGCTAGTGCTTTGAATGAGTCTATGGAAAGTATCAGCATGGATGGATGTCAGGGCAGTGTCTCTGCTAAACGACTCAATTCTGAGCTAATCGCCTATAGTATCATCAAAACAGATGTTCGTAATGCAAAAGACAGCAATATTCTCTCTTTGCATCAAAACTCCATTTCAGGGGCACTCAAAAACTCTCAAAAAACTTTTTCTGAAATTTTAGATGATCTTAAAGTCATGAAGGAAGAGTCAGCACAAATCTCAAAGGAGTCCAGAGATGGTCTCACGCTTGCAAGCAATTCCTCTTTAGCGATGGATAAACTAAGCCTTCTTATCAGCGATGTTGTGACCAATGCAAAGTCTCTTTTAACCAGAAGTAAAGAGATTTCAAGTGTCGTGCAACTCATCGAAGATATTGCTGATCAAACCAATTTACTAGCACTCAATGCTGCCATAGAAGCGGCGCGTGCAGGTGAACATGGGCGTGGTTTTGCCGTCGTTGCCGATGAAGTGCGAAACTTGGCGGAACGTACGCAAAAAGCGACCAAAGAGATTGCGATGGTAGTTCAAACGATGCAGCAAGAGTCTTCTCAAAGTGAACAGAGCACCGAAGAGGTCAGTAAAATCGCTCGAGCTACCAAAGAACAGACCGATGAGTTAAAAGTCAAGATTGTCTCTTTTGAAAAAAATGCGACGAGATCGATGTTTGAAGTCAGCCACTTAAGCGATAAAATCTTTGCATCTTTAGCCAAAATAGACCATGTTATCTATAAAAATAACGTTTATGCCCTTTTGTTTGGTGAACACACCGAATTTAAAACGACTACGCATCATGAGTGCCGATTGGGTAATTGGTATGAAAGAGGTGTAGGCAAAGAGGAGTTTAGTAAAACGGCTTCGTATAGTAAACTAGAGAGTCCTCACGCCAAAGTGCATGAAGTGGCGAACCGTTTAGCCAAAGAGTGCGGCGGTGAAAAAGCGATTTGCTCAAAAGAAGAGATTGAAGCGATGGTAAGAGAGATTGAAAATGCAAGTGGTGGCGTGTTTGAAACACTTGATGCCATGGTCGATGAAAAAGCAAAAACGCTGATGTTTGAAGCCAAAGAACATCTTTTTGATAAACAAGTGAGGGCATAGGCAATGAAAAAGATGATCAAAGTAGCCGTGATTGATGATGAGCAAACAATCTTGGATATGATTGAGAAGTATCTCAGTCGCACAGCAGGTTTTGAGGTAACGACATTTAGTAATCCTCAAAATGCAATTTCCCGCATTGACAAAAGTTATGATGTAGTGCTTTTGGACATCATGATGCCTCAAATGAATGGCTTGGATGTGCTTAAAACGCTTCTTGAAAAAGCACCAGAACTCAAAATCATTATGATGACAGCGTACTCTACGCTTGATAAAGTACTTAAATCGCACCGAGAGGGCGCAACGCATTACATTATGAAGCCATTTTCATCCATGAAAGCATTAGAAGAGAAGATCAACGAACTGGTAAGTTAGAGTCTCCCATGGAAGATTTGCGTGCAAAGATTAGGGAGTTGGAGCAAGAAATAGAAGTGCTTCAGCGCCAAAATAGGCATATTTTAGAGCATGCAGTTCATGAGAAAAAAGAGCTTGAGTACCTTGTCAATAAAGCCAAGCTCTATTTTAATAGCTCTGATCTGGCGTATTTTGTGCTTGATCATCAGCAACGTATTGTTGACGTCAATAAAACCTTTTGTACCCTCTTTGGTTATAGCAATGAGGAGGTTTTATTTTTACATGTAAACCAACTTTTTACGACATCTAGGCGTTATGAAAAATGGTGGAATACACATTTTAAAGAGGGTACATTTCAAAGTGCGAGTAATCTAGAGTACTGTTTCCGTAAAAAGAGCCATCGTACTTTTTGGGCAGAGCTTTTCGGAAAAAAGATAGTTGACAATCAGCGAAGCTTGAGCATTTGGAGTGTGCGTGACATCTCACTACGCGTAAAGTCGCGTAATACCATCGCTAAACTCAATCTCAAATACCAGCAGCAGCTTCGTGACATTGAAGCTGTTTTAGACATCATCCCTGTTCCTGTTTTCATTAAAGATAAAAATTTTCGCTACATTGGGTGTAGCCGTGCTTTTTGTGAGTATTTTGGTTTGAGCAAAGAGCAAGTGCTGGGGAAAACGGCATTTGATCTTTATCCTATCGAAATTGCCAATAGGCTTTATGAAAGAGATTTGGAAATGCATGAGCGCAATTTTCAGGTTTATAAAGTTACAACCATTGCACCTCTAACTAAACAAGAAGTTACCCTTGAAATTCAAAAAAAACAGATGATGCGTGGAGGGAAATTTGATGGTTTTGTGGGTGTCTTCATCGACATAACACAGAGTGAAAAACAAGAGCAATATCTGCAAAATCGTATTCGTGAAGAGGTCGATAAAAACCTTCAGATGCAAGCAATCTATCAAGAAGAGATGATTCGCAATGCTAAATTTAGCGCCATTGGACAGATGGCTGCGGGAATTACGCATGAGATCAACACACCACTGACCTACGTCAAAGGTAATTTTGAGATGCTGGTTGAAGATATAGCCACCTATATGATGGACTCACCACGTAAAAATTTGATGATAAAAGATGCTAGGACCATTCAAGATGGCATTGAGCGCATTGAGCGTATTGTGGAGACAATGCGTGAAGCATCGCAAAAGAGCCGTGAACAAAAAGAAAATGTCAATCTTTATGAGTTGCTTCTCTCATCGTTGGCACTTTCTTATAACCGCTCTAAACAGATTGTAGCTCTTACGCTTAACGATAAAGTGTTTGATTTTAACTACCAAAAGAGTGAGTACTCTTTTATCTGTTGTGTGCAAAAACAACGCATTGAGCAGGTGTGGGTCATCATTCTTAACAATGCCCTTGATGAGCTTATTAAGATTGAATCGTTTGAAAAACGCTCTTTACATGTAAAGACTTTTAAAGAGGACGGTCAGGTTGTTGTACAGTTTAAAGACAATGCCGGCGGGATTGATGAGAAAATATTACCACGTATTTTTGAGCCTTTTGAAAGTACGAAAGAGAGTTCTGGCATTGGCATTGGGCTTAACATCGCACAGCAAATTGTAAGACAAAATGGTGGAGAGATCTTCGCTTACAACGAAGATAATGGTGCGGTGTTTGAGGTACATTTTCCTTTGGTAAAAGAGCTAGATCATGAGTTTTGATTTTTTAAAAAATTTTTATGACTCAATGCGTGAAGGGCTTTATGCCTTTGATAATGATGGAAAAATTACCCATTTCAATGCCTCTGCTCAAAAAATTTTGGGGTATGATGAGGCGGAGCTTCTGGGTAAAATAGGGCACTTTATTTTCCATGCACACCACGAGAAGCAAGGACTTTTGCAATGCTCGCTCTACAAAGCCTTTTTACAAGGCGAACCTTATGAGGGCGAAGATATTTTTTTAACCAAAGATGGTAGATGGATCAATGTTTGTATGCGAGCCAATCCTATTTTTGAAAAAGGCGTTAAAAAAGGCTACGTGGTTCTTTTTTGGAGTATCGCAACAAAAAATCGCCGAGACAACGAGGCTATGCTAGATGAGGTTGCAAGCAGTATTTTGTGTGAAAAAAGTGATTTTGATGAAAGCGAAGCTTTTTATGAGCAGATTTTTGAAACCGCCAATCTTGGCATCTGTTTGACCGACAAAGAAGGGCGATTTGTAGCAGTCAATGCTGCATACAGTAAGATTTATGGGTACAGCGAAGCAGAGTTGATTGGAAAACATTTTCAGATGATCATTCCTGAGGAAAATCATGACAATCTTCACGTAGACAACGATAGCTTTTTGACGCAAAGGAAACTTCATAATGATGAGTATGAAGCGATACGAAAAGACGGCAAACGGATATTTGTGTATGCTTCCGAGGGTATATTAGATCATATCATCGGGGGACCTTATAAAATTACAACTATTTCTGATATTACAGAGATGGTAGAATCACGAAAGTTACAAAAAGAGCAAGAAGCGATGCTGATTCAGCAAAATAAACTTGCAGCCATGGGTGAGATGATAGGGCATATCGCTCATCAATGGAGACAACCGCTTAATGTTATGAATATCACCACCTTAGATCTTAAATTTAAACAAGAACTCGGTTCGCTCAACGATGAGAAGCTTAAAAGCGCTTTGGGTGTTATAGAGTCCTTAACTGAGCAGATGAGCAATACCATCAATGATTTTATGAATTTTTACAAACCTAACAAAGATAAAAAAGATTTTTCACTTTACGAGACGGTGCTTTATGCGACCAATATCATTGCACCTCAGCTGAAACATGAAGCTATTTCACTCTCTTTAAATATTGATTCTAAGCTTAGATTGCATGGGCTGGCTAATGAACTGCAACAAGTTATTCTCAATCTTATCACCAATGCCAAAGATGCTTTTGCCTCCAAAGATTTGGAGACAAAACAGATATGTGTTGTGGCATGGAGCAGCAATGATGGCATTAGCTTATGCGTGGAAGACAATGCTGGTGGAATTGATGAGGCCCTTTTGGAGCGTATTTTTGAGCCTTATTTTACGACTAAAGGACAAATGCAAGGGAGTGGTATTGGACTTTATATCTGTTCAATGATTATGAAAGAGAGCTTTGGAGGCAGGATTAAGGTTGAAAATATCAGCTATGAAGATGACGTTATTGGGGCGAGATTTATTTTAGAATTTCCGAATTATTAAGCTCTTTATTAGAACATTGTTACTTTTTAGTTACTCTTGTAAGTGTATAATATCCTAAAAGTTAGTTTTGCAAGAAGGAGTTTCGTATGACAATCGGCAACAGCCTTTCCTCGGCTTATTCATCTTATGGTAGCAGTAGCGTTAACAGCCAAAGCGGTGCGAGCGGCATGTCTTCTTCTCAAAATTTTGGGAATGTCATGACTCAGATGGCAACTTCCCTTATGACTTCAATGGACACGAACAAAGAGAATAGTATTGATAAGTCTGAATTTCAAAGTGCTATTGATGCATTATCTGGTAATTCAAATAGCACCAGCAACTCTAGTAGCACCGATAAAATCTTTAGTGCACTTGATACTAACAAAGATGGAACCATCAGCTCAGATGAACTTTTAAGCGCACTAAAACAATCTCAGTCAGATAATACGTCGGCAACACAAACGTCAACAAAAAAATCAATCGAAGATTTGCAATCTAACTTGTTACAAAAAATCTTGGCAGCGTATGGAAATACCGATACAACAACAAGTAGTAGCTCAAGCCTTATAGCGTAGAGCTGAACACGGTGTATATTGCTCATTTTACAGCTTTTACAACACCGTGCGAAATTCAACTTGATGTCACAACCAAAGAAGAGGGAGATCACATCCTTGCTTCTTTGCTGTCAGAAATAGAGCGTCTGCAAAAACAGTACAGTTTTTTTGAATCCACCTCAGAAATTTATGCCATCAACCACCGCCAAAACGATACACTTTCTGTGAGCCAAGAGCTTGCAGGTATTTTAGAGCTAGCACTGTTTTATGCGCGTATGACGCAAGGTGCTTTTGACATTGCGCTTGCAGGAACACTCAAACAAGTGCAAAAGTCAACTTCTTTGTGTGAATATCAGATGTTTTATGATGCATTGACTCCTTTTGCATCCTTTGACTCGTTAGTGCTTGAGGGGACAACATTGCGTTTTTCCAATCCCTATACGCAGATAGATTTAGGTGGCATTGTCAAAGAGTATGCCGTGGATCAAACCATGATGTCACTTCAAAAAATGGGAATTTTTTCCGCTTTGGTTAACTTTGGAGGCGATATTGCAGCGTATGGAACATGCCATAATGAGCCTTGGAGTATTGGGATTCAAGACCCTGAAAATTCTGAGGTCAATCTCACAATACGAGAGCTTCATAACGCTTCGCTTTGTACGTCAGGGCATTCAAAACGTTATACATCTATCGAAAAACAACGCTTCTCGCATATTATTGCGCCCATGTTGGACGAGTCCAGCACAGTACGACAAAATCAAATCAGCATTATGGCGCCAACAACCGTTGATGCAGGTGTTTGGAGTACGGCACTGCTTGTGAATCCTCAATTACGGTTACCAAAACATCTTATCAAAATTTTGGAAATTGCCTAGGTTTTAGAGTGTTTGTACTTTAAGGTCTAGACACAAAATCTTTTCTTTGTCTTCTAACACAAATTTTTGTGCAAAGGTACGACACATACGCCCCGATGCGCGCGAGATGTATTTTTGGCTTAGATAGTTACCGCGCTTTGACTCTTTTGTGATGTAAAAATACTCTTTAAGCGCGTGGTTATCGCCGTTTCGTGCGGGTTGAAAAAACTCGTTGGTATCAACACTGATAAACGTATCGCCCTCTTGAATACCGGTATTGGCATCAATGCAGTAAATCGCTTCGATGATGTCAAACTCTTTTAGAAAATCAGAAAGATCTGTTTTATGGGTTGTTTTAATCGCTTCTATAATGGTGTGGGTATAGGTCTTAGCACTCTCGATTAAAAATTCTTTGAGTTGCATAGAGGCTTTGACATTTTGAGTGTGTTTAGCTCCAATATAAGCAATTTTTTCATCCAAAAATGTTTTCTCATAAACCGAGCCACTCGGTCTTGCAAACCAAAATCCTTGAAAAAGATCGATGTCAAGTTTTAAAGAGCGAAGGATTTCCTCCTCCTCTTCAACGCCTTCAGCAAGAACAAGGGCGCCGATGTTAAAGCACATATTGGCGATCGATTTTAAGATCTCTTTATGAATAAAATTTTGATGGACATTGAAGACAATGGAACGATCGACTTTGACGATATGCGGGCGCACTGTCGAAATACGATCAAAGTTGGCATTTCCTGCTCCAAAATCATCGAGTGCGATTAAAAAACCACGCTCTTTATAGAAATCACAAAACTGTTTGAGACGATCACTGTCCTCAATCTGATACTCTTTAATCTCAATGACAATGCGCGAAGGGGGAATGCCTAGTTCATTGGCAAGTGCGCTAAAAGCAAAGTCTGCCAAGCTGATCTTGCTATCGAGTAGATGTGATTCAAAATTGAGAAATAAAAGAAGCTCTTTGTTCTCTTCTAAGATGGTTTTAAAACGCTCTAATGCTTTCATACGTACGTACTTGTCAAGTTCAAAAGAGAGATTCTCTTTCTTGGCTTGGTCAAAAACGAAAATAGGGGAGAGGGGTTCATTGTTTTCATCGTATGCTCGCATCAGCGCTTCAAGTCCAATGACTTTAGCACTACGGATGGAGACAATGGGTTGAAAATAGATGCAGATACTATTATTTTGAATTAGTTTTGAAACCACAGATATTCCCTTACTTTGGCGTGTGTTCTATTATAACATGCGCAAATTTGTATGATTGATTAAAAAAAAGGCAAATGAGGTTTTTTGAAAGAGAAGAAAAGATTATTTTTTAAACTTTGATAATGCTCCACTCTTGGATAAGCTTTTCCAGTGAAAAAGCAGCATTGGCAGGGCTGGTTGAGGGTAGTTTAATAATCGGCAAATGCGTCTTTGTTTCGCAATAGGTTTGGTACAGTTTATAAGCTGTTGCACCGTTGGCATAAATGCGTGTGATGTTGCTTTGTGCTAGGATATTTGAAAAATCCGTTGGTACCACATTTTTGATGCTGCTATCGCTTGAGCCTGTGATTTCACAGCTTTGAATGACATCCCATATCGCGATGCCATGTTTTAAAAGCATATCTTTCTTAGCTTCAATGGTGATAGGCGAAGGTGTCTGGGTTAAAGAGGCGATCACTTTCCAAAAACGGTTTTGCGGGTGTCCATAATAAAAGCTCTGCTCACGTGATTTGACAGAGGGGAACGTGCCTAAAATCAGCACGTTTGAGTGTTTGTTATAGATAGGCTCAAATGGATGTTGCATCTGTTTTCACTTTACATGTAAAGATGAAAAAGTATAGCACAAACCTAGTGCAAGAGGTCTAAGTTTGGCTTGTACTCACTTGTTTTAACAGCAAAAAGTCCCAAGAGTGTGTGAAAGAAATTGTCTTGTGAAAAACGCTCATTGGCTTTTACATGTAAAGATTCACGTTTGGTTTTATCACCAAAGTAAAAGAGTGCAGGTACGTGTTTTTGGGCTTCTGGAGCAATCATATAAGGCAGTCCGTGCAGGTAAACACCATTTTCACCGAGTGACTCGCCATGGTCAGAAAAATAGACCAGCGTAACGTCGTATTTGTCCTCATTGACTTTGAGTAGGTTGATGGTCTCATTGACGATGTAATCGGTATAGAGAATGGTGTTGTTGTAGGTGTTGACGATTTGATCGTGGCTACATTTATCAAGTTCTTGCGTGTCACAGGTTGGCGTAAACTTTTTAAAGGAATCGGGATAGCGTTTAAAGTAGGTTGGTCCATGACTTCCTTCTTGATGAAGCACGATAAACGTGTCTTCGTAGCGTGCGTCAATGTTTTTTTGAAAATCTTTGAGCAATACTTCATCGAAGCCTTGACCACCGTATTGAACAACATCGCTCATGCGTTTAGCGATCTCTTTGTCGCCTCCTGAATTGTTGTCTCTCCAGATGATACGAACACCTGTTTTTGCCAGCACGTCGACAGCATTTTCAAAGTATTCTTTATCGTCACTCCAGTCATTTCTGCCAAATTTAGAAAACATACACGGCACTGAAATAGCGGTTGCCGTACCACAAGAGGCGAAGTTTTGTAAATAAACGATGTCATCTCGTTTTGACAAAAGTGGGTTGGTTGGTACGTCATAGCCACCCAGTGAAAAGTTTTGCGCACGCGCTGTTTCACCTAAAATAAAGACAACCAGCTTTTTCTTTTCGCTACTTTGGCGTGTTGCATCGGTGGCAATCGCTTTAAATTCAGGTTTTGGTTTGAATTTAGCATAGACAAATTTAGAAAAAGAAGCGATGGGATAAGCGGGGTTAAGGTACATTTTGAGTTCATGGTGATTTCTAAAAAATGAGCTGTACGATTTACTGACCATCATATAAAGTCCCACAATCAGTAGCAGTGAAAGGACCCCTACAAGAGCTTTTTGTGCAAACTCTTTTGCGTAGCTTGAAAAAGAGATGGGCGCTTTAAAAAGTACCCAAAACGAAAGAGCACTCGCACAGGTAAGATAAATGATGAGTTTTGGCGTAAAGAGGTCAAGCACTTCGGCACTGTCAGTTTGCATGACATTGATGAACATATTTTTATCAATAACCGTTCCAAAGGTATCGATAAAATAACTCGACATTGCTCCTGCGACAATGAGGATAGAGACAAAAATTCTAAAAAGCTTTTTATGTGTCAGCAGTAGAAGAAAATTGAGAATGCAAATAAACATAAGCATCAAAATAAAAGGGGCACTGAGGGCGATGAAATAGTTTTTTTCCTCCATCGCATAAGTGAAAATTTTTGAGAAGAAGGTAATGTTGTAGAGCGAAACCATTCCCAAAGAGAGCAGTAAAATGGTTCGTTGACTGTGTGATGCAAAAAATTTAAAAGGCATACAGAATATCCTTATAGGTTTAATGTCGTTATTTTAGTGCAAATAGATGAATGTAAGATGAATTAGAATGTTACAAAAATATGTGTGCCAACTCCTTCTTGGCTTTGAAGTGAAATACCAAAATCATGCAAGTCGAGAATGTTTTTGACGATCGCAAGTCCAAGCCCGCTTCCTTGAGTCGTTTGTTTACTCTCATCGCCTCTGTAAAACTGCTCAAAAACATGTGCTAACTCTTCTTTCTTGATTCCCAACCCTTCGTCTTTGATGTGAAGTTCATGTGGGAAAAGAGCGATCTCAATGGTCGCCGGAGCCGTTGAGTATTTAATGGCATTGTCGATGAGATTGGCAATGACAATTTTTAAAAGAGCAGCATTGCCTAAGACACTGACAGCTTCTAAAGTGTTTACATGTAAATGCAGATTTTTCTGCTCACTTAAAGGGCGCTTTTCTTCGATGGCGTCAATAAGTATTTCGTCCAAATAGACTTCACTAAAATGGTGTTTCAGCTCATTCTTGGTAGTGCTGGATAAAAAGAGAATTTTTTCGATGACTTCATGCAGCGTGATGACCTCTTTAGCGACTTTTTTCAAAATCTGTTGGTACTCTTCTGCACTGCGCTCTTTACGCAGACCCACGTCAACTTCCCCTTTGATGATGGTAAGAGGTGTTTTGAGCTCATGTGAAGCGTTTTGTCCAAACTGTTTGACTTGAGCGTAGGCATTTTGAAGCTCACTCAAAAGTGTGTTAAATGTATCGATCAGATCATCGATCTCGTAAGCAATATGCGTTTGCGGGATGATAGAGTGTACATCGTGAGCTGTTATTGCTTTGGCTGTATTGGTAACTTTTTGAACGTTTGAGAGTGATTTTGAAATTAAAATATAAGCGACTACTAAAATGATGGCTAGCAATAACGAGAGCCCCATCCAAAGGGTAGAGATCATCTCTTTGATTTGGGGAGTATGTTTGTCATACGGCATAGCACATTGTAAAAAGAGCATTTGGAACTCATTTTGGGCTAAAAAAATCGTTCCAATATAGATTTTACGCTGTGTTAGTTTTGTATCTGACATCATTGAAAAAACGATTTTCTCGGGATTGTCAAATATTTGTTGAACAATGGTGGGCTCTATTTTGAGAATTTCACCTTTGAGGTCACTCGATTTATTAAGAATTTGTGGGGTATTTGACAGGCTATCGTATGCCACTATTTGCGCATATAAGACAGGTATATCAAACTCTGCCTTGTTGTCATCAAGGGTGATCGTCTCTTTATCTGTTCGTTGCGTAAAATCGTGTTTAATATCTTTTAAAACCGTAAAAAGCGTAGCTTCTAATGACTGTTTATAGGAGCTTTCAAGGGTATGCACAACGATATATCCAAAGCTATAAAAGAGGGTAAATAAAACAACTCCGAGTGTGCCAATCAGTCTGAATTTAAGATTTTTAAAGTGTTGCATCGCTGATAGCGTATCCTTGATTGCGGTAAGTTTTAATCAGTTTCAGATCAAAATTTTTATCAATTTTTGTACGCAAGCGGTACATGTAAACATTGATGATATTACTTTGAATGCTTTGCTCCATACTGAAAATTTGTTCTTCTAAAATGTGCTCTTCCACAATGGCATTTTTATGACGTATAAGATACTCTAAAAGCACATACTCCTTAGCCGTCAAAGCAATACTTTCTCCCGCACGACGAACGGCTTTAGTCAGTGGATTTAGCTCAAGATCACTCACGCGAAGCAGAGGCTCTTTTTGATCACTTTTACGTAACTGCACATGAATACGCGCCAAAAGTTCATCAAAACTAAATGGCTTGGTTAGATAATCATCCGCTCCTAGGTTGAGCAAATTCACTTTGTCGCTAATAGTGCTTTTGGCACTGAGCATGATAATAGGAATAGCGATTTTCTGCTCTCTTAGCTTTTTGCAGACATCATCGCCTTGAAGACCGTTGATCATGATGTCAAGAATGATAACATCGTACGCGTTAATGCCCGCTAGGTAGATGGCATCTTCGCCATTGTCACACACATCAACGCAAAAGTACTCTTCTTCTAACCCTTTTTTTAAAAAGGCGGCGATTTTGGTATCATCTTCTACGATCAAAACTTTCATCTAGACCTCTTTAACGCGTCTTTTTTTCAGGTAACCATCAATGCTAAAGATGGCAAGTGCAATCCAAATGAGCACAAAACTGGTCAATTTTTCTGGAAGTAAAATCTCATCATAAACAAAAATTGCTAACAAAAAGGAAACGGTCGGTCCGATGTACTGGAAAAAGCCTATATGGATGAGTGATAGCCTTGTAGCCGCAGCATTAAACCAAAGCAGAGGAATAACCGTAATGACACCTGCAAGCATTAAGAGCCATGAAATGGCATTGGGTGGAAAGACAAACGCATTTTGTGCTGTAAAGACTAAATAACCAAAGTAGAGCAGTGCTAAAGGAAATAAAATAAGTGTTTCTATGTAAAGTCCACTTAGGGCAGGAAGATTGACCTGTTTACGAATAAGCCCGTAAAAAGCAAAACTAAATGCCAGCATAAGCGAAACAATCGGCACAGAGCCTAGCGTGATGATTTGATAAAAAATGGCGATAAAGGCTAAAGCAATAGCAATTTTTTGCCAAAAAGTAGGGCGGTCTTTGAAGACAAGTATTCCAAGCGCAAAATTGACTAAGGGGTTGATGTAGTAACCCAAGCTTGATTCTGCAATCATACTATGTTCCACGGCCCAGATAAAAACGAGCCAATTGGTTGAAACCAATAGCGCGGAGAGGACAAGATATTTGATCTTGGATATATCTTTTACCAGTAGTTTAAATGTGCCAAATTGGCGACCAAAAAGCATCACACCAAAGAGTAAGACAACGGACCAAATAATGCGGTGTGCTAGGATTTCGGTTGCTGTGACTGTTGAGATAATTTTAAAGTAGATGGGCACCAAACCCCAAAATGTAAACGCTAAAATAGCGTAAATGTATCCTTGTGCCTCTTTTGAGAGATTATTCATGCGACCAGCTTTTAAAAGGGAGATTATGGCGTTATTATAGGCTAAAGATACTTACATGTATAAATTAAAACTATTTATTGATTTTTATTCATTACTAAAAATTGTTATAATGATAAAAATTAGAAAAAGGTGATAACATGAATCTTAAAGCAAAACTTTTTGTTTTCATGACAGCGCTTTTTTTCCTCTTTTCTACTTTTGTATGGTTTTATTCTGATTTTTTATTTGAAAGTATTAATGAAAAATGGGCGGAGCGGTTTATTAAAAAGCAGGTTGCTTTCGATAAAAACCGTACACTTCTTCCTATTTTAAGGGAGCTTTCACTCACAAGAGAGATGGCAAACGAACCTGATCTTCAAGCGATGGCACTGCATGAAGACGATCCTATTGTAAGGCAAAAAGGGTTAGACGTCTTAGAACGGTATCGTCTTTTATTTCAAGACCGAAGCTATTTTGCCGTTTTTGTCAAAACACAGCACAATTATGCCAACAATGCCACTAATGATTTTAAAGGTAAAGAGTTTCGCTATACACTCTCCACTTCTGAAAGTAATGACGCTTGGTTTTTTAAAATACTTGGAGACAATGAATCTTTTTGGGTGAATGTCAATAAAAACATGAGGTTAGACAGTACTAAAGTATGGATAGATGTTGTTCTTGAAAGTGGCAATGGTCAAAAAGTGGGAATTGTGGGTACTGGGGTTGATTTTGAGCGCTTTTTACGTGAGTCTGTTGGCATTGAACAAGAAGGTGTACACAATTTTCTTATCAACAAAAATTTTGCCGTTCAACTTGCTCGAGACACGACACTGATCGATTATAACAGCCTCACCAAAGCCAATGGGGAGCATAAAACCATTGATTTATTATTTTCAAAACATGATGTTGAGCAGATCAAAAAAGTTATTAATATGCTTTACCTTGAGCCAGAAAAAGTTGAGACATTGTGGGTCAATTTTGAAGGGAGTAAACATCTTTTAGGCATTGCGTATCTTAAAGAGATTGGATGGTTTAATCTAACGTTGATTGATCCAGCTGAACTAACATTGATGAAAAATATCACCATTCTTCCAATGCTTAGTCTTCTTTTTTTAGTTTCCCTTGTATGTGTTGGATTTACACTCAATTATTTGGTTTTAAAGCCTCTAAGTCAGCTGAAAGCATCGATGAAACGCATTGAGCATGGCGATTATTCTATGGATCTTTCATTGCCTCGTGGGCATGATGAGATTGCTGGGCTTTCACGTCAATTCAACGAGATGATTGCCTTTGTCCGCTCCAATAATCTAGCATTGGAAGATAGAATTCATGAGCGAACATTAGGGCTTATGCAAAGTGAAGCCAAACTCAATACGATTTTAGATACGGTAGAGGCTTTTATTTACATCAAAGATACGCAGTACCGTTATGTTTATGCCAATAAAAAAACGTGTGATCTGTTTGGTGTTACTTTGGAGACGCTTATAGGGCATGAAGATTGTGACTTTTTTGACATCGAAACAACTCAAAATATCCGTAAGTTTGATAGTGAAGTGATTGAGTACGGGCGCAAAGTGACGCGTGAAGAGACCAATATGAGTTTACAAACAGGACTGTCAACAACCTATCTTTCTACAAAAATTCCTTTGCTAAATGAAGATGGAACGCTTTACGCATTATGCGGTATCTCGACGGATATAACTGAGCGTAAAAAAACCGAAGAGCTGGTTCGCGAGCTTGCTTTTCATGACACTCTAACGCATCTTCCTAATCGGCGAATGTTTGATGAACGTTTTACGTTTCTATTGGCGCAAGCTAGGCGCCATCATAAATGGGGTGCATTTTTAGTGATTGATCTGGATAATTTCAAGCCACTCAATGATGTTTTCGGTCATAAAGCAGGTGATCTTTTACTCACAGATGTAGCAGCACGTCTCAATGCTTGTGTGCGCCAAAGTGATATTGTCGCTCGTTTTGGTGGTGATGAGTTTATTGTAGCTCTTAGTGATTTAAGCAAAAATGAAGAAAATGCTAAAGTCGAGGCGATGAGGGTGGCCTCTAAAATACTCTTTCATGTGAGAGCCCCTTATGTCCTCTTATTGGATGAAGAGGAGAAGAAGGATAAAGTCATTACTCATGAGTGTACTGCAAGCATAGGCGTAACTCTTTTTGGCTATGATAAACAGCACAAAGAGCATATTTTTAGTGAGGCAGATAGGGCAATGTACCAAGCCAAACAAAAAGGGCGAAATCGCATCGAGTTTTATAAGGAGAGTGTATGATCAAAGTGTATGGTATTACGACGTGTGGTAGTGTCAAAAAGGCGATTGCTTTTTTTAAAGCGAAGGTTGTTCCTTATGCGTTCATAGACCTTAAAAGTACGCAGATCAGTGAAGCAAAACTAAAAGAGTGGCTAAGTAAGCAACCCATGTCGGTTATCTTTAATACCAAAGGAACGAAGTTTAAAACTTTGGGGCTTAGTAAAGAGATGGACGATACAGAAAAAGGAAGTTGGCTTTTAAGGGAGCAGCTACTTTTTAAACGCCCCATCGTTGAGTGTGAAGATGGAGCGCTTTTGGTTGGTTTTGACGAAGAAGTTTATACGAAAAAATTTGTTTAAGCGCGTTTTGCCGTTGAGATAAAAAAGGCTGCAAGGAGTAAAAAAGCTCCTGTAAGACGGTTTTGAATCTTGATGGCGCGAATAGACTTAATGACATTTTTAAGGCGTGAAGCTAAAGAACTATAGCCTGTCATGACAATAATATCCACACAAATGAGTGTTGCGCAGATGATGACAAACTGCCCCAAAAGTGGTTCATTTGGATTGAGAAATTGGGGAATAAACGCAACCAAAAAGACCGTTGCTTTGATGTTGGTCAGGTTAATCAATGTGGCTTGAATAAACGCTTTGGAAGCGGAAAAAGCTTTGATCTGCTCTGCATCGTTTGGTAAATGTGGTTTTTCAATAAACTTCATAACCCCCAAAAAGACCAAGTACACCACGCCAATCCATTTAATGATATTAAAAAGAAGCAATGAACTCATAATGAGAGATCCAAGCCCGATAACGACAACAAACGTTTGCACAAAAAGGCCCATCTGAAGCCCCATAATAGCGGCATAAGAGCGCTTAAGTCCGTATTTGAGTCCATAGTTCATAGAGACAACAGCTCCAGCACCAGGAGAGACACTAATGAGAATGGAGGCGACGAGCATCGTAAGCCAAATATCGAGTTGCATAGAACGTCCTTAGCATAAGCATTTAAGATAGCGTATTGTAATCGAAAATGGCTTAGATGGAACAGCGTTCTTACAAAATTTATTTTGAAAGAACTTGAAGCACCAAAGGTGCGTGGGCATTCTGCCGAGGAAAACCACGTGTTAACGTAGTCTTTTCACAGAAACTTCGTTTTGAGCTTTGCTTTAAAAACGTGTAAAGAGTTCTGCAAGAACTCTATTGATAAAAGCGTGTTCATGTGGTACAATCTTCACTTACATTAGAGGAGATGCAATGGTTGCTCGTATCACGTTTTTTGCACTATTCTTGACACTTTGCATCACGATTATGGCACAAATCTTTTACTATTCTTATGCATGCGCACTCACACCTTCAAAGATTACATGTAAAGAAGAGTTGGTCGCTCTTTCTGGATTGCCTGATCTTGCTTTGGTAAGTGAAGCACACTACGTTCGCCACCGAAGTCTCAGTGATGTTTTCTCTTACTTTGGCGATTCACCTGAGCTTTTAGAGTATTTTCCTTCTACTTTCGTGTATCACTACGCACCCAATTCTCAGCCTTCAAGGATAGAACGTGTCTTTTAAATTCAATTTTTTATTGTTAGATTACGGGGTTCGCTCTCTCACGCGCCGTGCGGGGAAAAGCTTTTTTATCTTTTTTATTTTAAGTTTGCTCATTTTTTTACTCTCTTCAATTTTGATGATAGCAGACGCTATTAAACTTGAACTGAGCACCACACTCAAAACGTTACCTCAAATTACACTTCAACGCTTTGTTGCGGGTAAGCAGACTGATGTACCGATAGAGAGAGTCGATGCACTTTTAGATATTGAAGGCATTAGTGCGATAACGCCTCGTGTGTGGGGATATTATTACTTCAAACCTGCAGGCGTAAATTTTTCCGTTGTTGGTGTGGATGCTTATGAAGAGCAGTACTCTGCTACGCTTTCTAAACTCACACAGAGTTTTGATGTGAAACTGCTTGAGAGTGAAAATGCCATGATCGTGGGTGTTGGTGTGAAAAAAGTCTTAGCGGAAAATTATTACACCGACTTTTTTAATTTCGTTACCAGCGAAGGAAAATGGCAACGCGTTTCGATCGCGGGTGTTTTTAATTCAGACCTTGCTTTAGAATCCAATGATCTGATTATTTTGCCTAAAAAATTGGCGTATGCTATTTTTGGAATGGAAAAAGACAAGGCCACCGACATTATGGTTAAAGTGGCTAATGTGAAAGAGATTCCTACCATCGTGCAGAAAATTACGACACGCTTTCCTGATATGCGCGCTATCACTCAAGATGACATTAGAGTCAGTTACCAAAATATTTTTGATTATAAAAGCGGCTTTTTCCTCTCCCTTTTTAGTATTTGTGCCTTTGCTTTTTTTATTATTATTTACGATAAAACAAGCGGCTTGAGTTCTGAAGAGAAGAAGGAAATCGGCATTTTAAAAGCGATTGGTTGGAGCAGTGATGATATTTTGAAAGAGAAGTTTTTTGAGAGTTTCATTATTGCTATAGGTGCTTTTTTAGTAGGGATTGCGTTATCTCTTTTTTACGTCTATGGCTTGCAAGCACCACTTTTGCGCAATGTATTCATGGGGTACTCCGAGCTTAAACCTGCTTTTGCATTGCCGTTTCATCTAGATTTTGCGATGCTTTTTCTACTGTTTCTCTTAAGTGTTCCCATTTACATCGCCGCCACTTTGATTCCTTCGTGGCGAGCTTCAAGTTTAGATGCTGATGAGGTGATGCGATGATTTGGGTTCAAGAGGTAAGTAAAAGCTTCATTCAAGGCGATGAGAACGTTCATGCGTTGCATAGTATATCTTTACATGTAAAGAAAGCAGAGTGCGTGGTACTTAAAGGATCAAGCGGTAGTGGCAAAAGTACTTTACTCTCTTTAATAGCAGGGCTCTCTCAGCCAACGAGCGGTGAAGTGCGTGTAGATAGTAAAGAAATTTCTAAATTACCAGAGCATTTTAGTGCTGCCCTTAGACGCCAGAAAATTGGGTTTATTTTTCAAAAATACCACCTTATAGCACATCTTAGCGTTCTTGAGAATGTCATGGCTCCTTTGATTCCTGAGAACCTTCCTTTACATGTACTCGAGAGCAAAGCCAAAGCAGTGATGGAGCAGTGTGGCATTGCGCACAAAGCTGGGATGCGTGTGAACCGTCTTTCTGGAGGAGAACAACAACGTGTGGCAATCGCACGTGCCTTGATCAATGATCCTTTAGTCATTTTAGCCGATGAGCCAACCGCCAATCTCGACGAAAAACTCTCTCGTGAGCTTATAGCCTCTCTTGAGAAACTCAAACAAAGTGGCGTGACACTCCTCATTGCAACACACGATCCGCTCTTTTTTGACCTTGCGTTTGTTGACCATGTTGTTGAGATTAAAAATGGTGAGATTGTGGTATGAGCTTAACCCCTGAGATTATCTCGCTGCTTATTCTCGATGCCATTTTTCTTTTTTTTGGCATCATTGCTTTTGCCATAGGTTTTCGCATAGCGCTCAAGTGGGACAGTCATGCAACCACACCCCTTCAATACACGCTTTCTAAACAGAGCTATTTAGTTTCGACCATTATCAAATACATTTTTATGCTCAAACTACCTCTGTTTCTCTTTTTTATTTATACATGCGATAAGCTCTCCACCATCATCACCGGTGCTATGTGTGCGAGTGGCGTGGTGAATTCGGTTGATTTTGGGCTTTATTTGACGCTGTTTAAACTTTTAAATCTTTATCTCTTTGGCTTTTGGTTGCTGCTTCACTATGCTGATATAAACGATGAAAAATTACCCTTTACTCAGCTGAAATTTGTTTTGTTTGTCCTTTTTTCAGTACCGCTTTTTGTGGAAATTGGGCTTGAGATAGCTTTTTTTGCAGGGCTTAACATCAGTAAGATTGTCAGTTGTTGCGGTACACTTTTCTCTGCATCAAGCAGTTCGTACATTTCACTACTTTTTGCGGTGGATGCCTCATTGTGGGTCTGGTTTTTCTATGGCTTCTTTGGCATGATTATGCTTGCTTTTTGGTTGAAAAATATGTCTTTGATGATTTTTGCCAATGGCATGTTCTTACTTTTTTCAATCATCACATTGATTGTCTTTTTTAGTCCGTATGTTTATGAACTCCCAACTCATCGCTGTCCGTTTTGTTTGTTGCAGAGGGATTATTATTTTGTGGGATATGCGCTTTACACACTTCTCTTTGCTGGAACATTTTATGGCATTGGCGGAGGTGTTTTAGCGTTGGTGTCACACAAGGCACAACCACATTTTATGAGAGCCTCTTTGGTGTTGAATGCGCTTTATCTCCTGATCTTAACGAGTTATCCTGTGGTCTATTTTATACGAAATGGAGTTTGGTTGTGAAAAAAAATGTTTTCGTCGGTGTGTTGATTGTATTTCCTCTCTTAGCGCTTGGTGGGCTTTTTTGGTTTTTACATGTAAAGCATCAACTGCCAACTGACATAAGCAATAGTTCCAAAGTCGCCTTAGAATTTAAGGACAACACGATTCAATGCCCAGAGTGTCACATGTTCATCGTGGGTAAAAAGCACACAGCACAAATTGTCACAGGAGATTCTAAAACACACTTTTTTGATGATGTTGGATGTGCTATTTTGTGGATGAAAGAGCAAAAAATCGAGCCACAAACCGTTGCTATGTGGGTGTATAGCAATGATACGAACCGTTATATAAATGCCTTTAAGGCAGCTTATTCCATCAACGATGAAACGCCGATGCATTATGGCTTTGGAGCGTATGAGCAGAAGAAAGAGAGTATGATAGACTTTAATGAGATGCGTCTTCGCATGCTCAGAGGCGAAAATATGAGCGACTCTAAAATACGCCAACACTTACAAGGACACTAAGATGAAAGTAGCCATCAGCGGAGCGAGCGGTTTTGTTGCCAATGCACTCAAAAAAAGATTCCCAAATTTTGTCGTGATTGAGCGAAAAGATGACGTGGAAGCTATCAAGCAAAAACTTGAAGGGGTAGGTGCTGTTTTTAATCTCTCGGGTGCGCCCATCGTTGCGAGATGGAATGAGGCGTATAAAAAAGTGCTTTACACAAGTCGTATTGAGACAACTAAGAAGCTTGTCGAAGCGATCAATCAAAGTGAAATAGAGCATTTTATCTCCACCTCTGCGGTAGGCATTTACCCCAATAACACACCTTGCGATGAGCGAACCCTTCCTTTAGGCGATGATTTTTTAGGAAAGCTTGCGCAGGATTGGGAAGCGGAAGCTTTAAAATGTACGAAACTCACCACCATTTTACGTTTTGGTGTTGTGCTAGGTCCTGATGGAGGAGCACTCTCCAAAATGCTACCTGCTTTTAAACTAGGACTTGGAGGCATTATTGGCGATGGGCGAATGATGACCAGTTGGATTGATATTGACGATCTTGTTGCCATTTATGCTTTTGTGTTGGAGCACCAATGCGAGGGCATTTATAATGCTACTGCTCCGCAGCCACTGAGTAACTACGACTTTACAAAAATATTAGGAAAAGTGTTGCATCGCCCCACTTTTTTACCTATACCTTCTTTTATGATCAAACTGCTTTTTGGCGAAGGTTCAACGGTTTTACTTGATAGCAAAGAGGTTTACCCTAAGGCATTGCTTGAAAAAGGATTTACTTTTAAGTATGGCGAGTTAGAAAAATCCCTTATAAAGATTTTAGCCTAACGCTTTTCTAAAAAGAGTGTAATGCCAAGAGAAACCATCACGATTCCTGAGATCGCATCTAAACTCTGGCGTACACTTTTTTTCGTGATAAAACCATTTGCTGAGACAATGGTATAGACTAAAAATGCCTGCCAGATCGTTCCTACAATAAAATGCAGCAAGGCTAGAAAGAGTGATTGTGCAAGTGCAGAACTCTCGTGAGAGATAAATTGTGGTAAAAATGCCATATAGAAAATGACGGCTTTTGGGTTAAGGACATTAGATAAAAATCCCTCTTGTAATGATGTCCAAAAATTAAACGGTTTTTTCGCAACCACTTTTTGATGCGTTCCTTTGGCATTCCAAAAAGACCTTAGTGAGCCAATGCCGAGCCAAATAAGATACAAAGCTCCCGCAATTTTTAAAATTGTAAATGCTGTGGCCGAATAGAGTAAAACCGCAGAGATACCTACTGCTGAAAGTGTTGCATGCACAAAAAGCCCTGAACAAATCCCCAAACTTGAAACAAGTCCATCTTTAGCGCCCCCACGCAATGTATTACGAATAACGATCATTGTATCGGCACCAGGTGTCATTGTCAGTAATGTGATAGCGACTAAAAATGTCCAAAGATCTAATGGCATACTCTTCCTTTTAAAGTAAAAAAGTATTTTACAGCGAAAAGAATAAAAATATATTGACTTATTATTTGAAAACGGTTATCATTTTGAAAAATAAAAAAGGTTAAAGATGTCTGAAGCATATTCCACGCTCAATGAAATAAGCCGTCGTTTTGATAAAGAAGATTTGGCACTACTGGCAAAACATCCAGATCTTTGTTTTACCATCAACAGTTATGAACTTTTTTCACATCATGTTTTTAGTCGTGTTAAGCGCCAAAATCCTGATAAATCGGTTTCACAAGAGGAGAAGCGCATTGTCATTCAAAGTGAAGAGAGTAATGAATCATTACACTTATATCCGACATGGAAAACCATTGAGCAACGCGCTGATCTTGAAGCATCTGCAGAGATTAATCAGGCGATAGATTTACTTGCATCACTTGAGTGTAAGCACATTTATCTACTTTTTCCACGAAGTGCAAACTTTAGAAAACATGTGCTTATTCGCAGTGAAAAACTTGATGATTTAGGCATCGAGTACACTCTAAAATTGGTACCTTATACCATTTATTAAACGATCTAAAGGAGAAAGAATTATGAAAATAGCTATTTTTTATGGAAGCACTAACGGTAATACGGCGGAGGCCGCTCTTAAAATTCAAAAGCGGTTAAATACGGATATTTATGATGTTGGAAAGCTCAAAAACGGAGACAACCTTGCCAAATATGATGTGCTCATTTTAGGGACATCAACATGGTATGATGGCGATTTACAAGATGATTGGGATAGCTTTATGAGTCATTTAAAAGCGGCTGATCTTAAGGGTAAAACCGTAGCGCTTTTTGGACTAGGCGATCAAGAAGGGTATGGTAGTGATTATGTAAGTGGCATGCGTCTTATTTATGATATGGTTATTGACAAGGGTGCTAAAGTCATTGGGTTATGGGATGATATAGGCTATTCGTATGAAAGCTCGGCTTCGGTTATTGATGGCAAATTTATAGGGCTTGCTTTAGATGAAGAGAATCAAAGTGAACTGACCGATGGGCGCATTGCTTCATGGTGCGATCAATTAGAAGCTTCTTTAAAAGGAAATGCATGAGTACTTACACAATGACGTCTATTCAATCATGCGATGAGCCTTTGGCAAAGTTTAAAAATGGGGAGAAAACAGAAATAAAAAGTACACAAAATGCAAAGGATCGCCTACTCTTTTGCAAGTGTACCTGCTAAATTTAAGAAGAGAAGGGGTTTCCTTCTCTTCACATTACTCTTGAACCACAACTTTATAGGCATAGTAAAAGTCCGCATCATACCCTTCGACTTTGCATTTGATAGGTTCTTTACATGTAAGCCACTCTTTTTTCACAATAAGCGCTACATACATCTCTGCATCGTAAAAACGTAGCTCATATTTTTTAAACTTTGGCTTTGGAATAGCAAACGTGTAAATGAGTTTTTTGCCATCAAAGGTAGCGTTAAAGTCACTAAAGCGTTTGAGATCAAACTCATCTTTGCCATTTGACATGTGCATAAAATAGCTGTAAGGCTCTAATGTTTTAAAATGATCTTTTTCCATAAAAGCCACTTCGTTGGCATCGAGCTTTTTATCTTTATTTTTATCATAGTCGTCCATGAGCATGGCAGAACTCATCTCATCAAAACTCCACGTCAAAATAATTTTATCCGGCAAGACTTGTACCTTGGTATCAATAAAAACATGTGGATGTGCACACAAAAAAGTACTGAGCAAAGTACTCAAAAATATTAAACGAAAAAACACAACGACTCCTTACGCAATGAGTAAGATAATACCCAATATCAGCATGATAGCAAGGCTAATCACTTCACTGTAAATAAAAATTTTTGGGCTTTTGGTTTGAAAACGATTTTTCGTAAACACCGTAGCTACCGCCGTTAGGGCAATAACGCTACTCATACCTAAGCTCATACTAAGTGCTGCTAAAAAACCTAAAAGATAGGCTCCAGTATTAAGTGCAAAAATGAAGATGGTAATGGTTCCCGGACAAGGAATAACCCCAGCGCTTAAAACCACACCCCAGTCTGTACTTTGGGATTTTGGTGAACAAGAAGAGCATTTACATGTAAAAGGGTGCGCTGAAAATGAGACAATCTTTGGCGTGCTTTTCATCGCTTGAATTTTTTGCCAACCCAAATAACCTGCAATGCTGATAATAATAAGCGCTGAGAGCTTCGTTGCATAGTAGGTGACGTTGGTAAAAAAGGCATTAAAAAAGAGATCAAAGAGTCCGTAAATGACGAGTGTAAGTAAAAAGGCGGCAAAGGTATGCACGATGCCAATCAGGGCTGCTATGCCAAGAGCTTTGCTATAGCGATGGTGTGAAGCAAAAAGATAGGAGCTAACGAGCGCCTTGCCATGACCTGGTCCTGCGGCATGCAAGAGTCCGTATAAAAACGACATACCTAAAAAGAGGGCATAAGTTGTCATTGTGCCTTTTTCTTTGAGTGTGGTGATGGCATTTTGAATTGTTTGCTGTGTATGGGTTAATCGTGTTTGAAGCCATGACATCGAAGGAGGGAGCTCTTTAGGTTGTTCAACATCTTCCTTTTTTGGAGGAGCTAAGGAGGTGTCTTTTTGTGTCACGATACCGTTAGTAATTTTAGTAAAGGCGATGTGGTTAGCCAGATTGAATTCGAGTGTGAAAGGCTCTTTAATGGTGTATGTGACACTATGCACCAAAAATTTAAAATACTCTTCTTTATCTTCAAACACAAAGGAGATTTCATCACCCGTTGCCACTTCTTGATTGATCTTGGTTGTAAAACGAAAAATGAGATTCTCCCCTTCTAAAAAGAGGTTTTTTGTCTTTACATGTAAAGGTAGTTTTTTCACATTCTCTTGGTTGGGTTGAGTCGCGTTTAGATACTCAATGGTCGTTAGGAAATTTCTTTTTTCAATGTAATTTTCCAAGATAATTTTAACGCGCTCAAGCTCTTTGGGGTCAAGTTTATTATTGTGATTTTCATCGTAACGTGTGAGTAAAGTATTGATAAAATCTTGCGTAAATGTCCATTCAAACGTAATGGTTTCAATCTTAGACGGTGTACCATTTAGGGTGATGGTAACTGTAGCTGAGGGTGTATAAAGGGCACACAGGGCACACGCAAAAAGGTTGTAAGGAAGCATAAAAAGCAAAAATGTAAAAAGAAATTTTCTAAGCATAGGTTAAAAAGCTCGTGTTGAGATAGGGTTTAGTAAGAACAAAAGTCCTAGTGCTATAACTAACAGAACTCCTAAAAGTCGCAATACCCAGAACCAACGAGGCTGTGTCATCACAGGTTTTGATTTTTGCATGATGTTGACCAATAGACCTGCAAGTGAGATGGTAAGCCCCATGCCAAGACTCATAAATACAGCCGCAACCATACCAATGGTGATGTGTCCTAACGTGATGGCAAAAAAGCAGAGCGTAATGACACCAGGGCAGGGCACAATACCCGCTAAAAGAACGACGCCAAAACGGCTTTTTTGCGGGCGAACACTCTCTTTCGTTATTTTGCGTGAGCGCCAAACGTCATACAGTAGCCAGCATCCCATTAAGACAATTAATGCGCCTGAAATTTGAAACAGTGGTGGATTGACTTGTCGAAAAAGTTTCATAGCACTGACTTGAATCAGATACGTCGCTGCCAGTGTGACCACAAGGGCAGAAAGTGCATGAACGATGGCGATGAGAAAGCCTATTTGAAAGACATGCATTTTTTTAGTGGGGTTGGCTAAAAGATAACCTGCAACGAGTGCTTTACCGTGTCCTGGACCGATGGCATGAACCACACCATAACCAAAAGAGAGGGCAAAAATAAGCAGCATAGGCGTTAGATTACCATCTTCAATGGCACGAAAATGAGACGAAAGTTCTGTGTTGAAATAACGATTTGCTTCAGCAAAACTGATAGCGAGGGATGAAAGCATGTGAGTCTCCGAAATAAGTAAAAGTTATTGTATCCCAGAGCCATTGTCAAAAAGATAAATAAGTTTTTTTAGTTCATAAAATGATAGCAATTATCAAATTTAAAAGAAATTAAGCAAAACTATCCTAGTATTTCAATAACAATTATCAAAAAGGAGAAGCGATGTCAGTACTAGTGATAGGTGGAGATAAAATTGATTCGATAGCGTCGGTATTGCAAGATTTTTCTTTTGAAAAGATTACGCATTGGGATGCAAGGAACCCTTCTGTCGTCAAAAAAGATATTCCACAAGATGTGCATTTGGTCATTATGTTGACCAATTTTTTAAATCATAATGCAATGAATAAATTTAAAAATGAAGCCAAGCGAAAAGCGATCGAGTTTATCTGTGCAAAGCGCAGTGAAAGCTCTGTTTTTTGTGAGCTTTGCAAAAAATACAATCCAAATGGTTGTATTTTAGAAAAATAAAAAGGAGTTAATCAATGCAGTTACGCTATTCACGTATGATTGCGGCAATAGTTTTAGGAAGTAGTTTAAGTGTGGCAGGTGATGCTACAAATTTGGAAGAGGCTTTCGCGAATGGTAAAATTGAGGGCACCATTGGTTGGTTTGGACAGCATATTGATGCTAAAGAGGGTACAAACAGTGGCTTTTCCAATGGCTATGTCAATATTGGATTTGAGACAGCACCTATACATGGTGTAAGTCTTGGAGTCTCAGGCTGGGGTAGTTTGAAAATCAGTGAAAAAAATGACGATGATTATAAAACTTCTATAGCTGATCCAAATATGCTTTCCCAAGCTTTCGTGAAGGTTGAACATGAAGGTATGGGGAGAGTTGTACTAGGGCGTCAAGCGGTGGATTTTAACTGGTTGAGCGATTATATTGAAGGTGCGACATTTGAATTCAGTAGTATCGAAAATCTTGTTTTAAATATGGCATGGGCACGTAAATATGCTGTAGTCGATATTGATGAAGTCTCCAATAAATTTGGAAAAATTAATGGCAATGACGGCATTTACATGCTTGAAGCAAAATATATGCCTATGGAATCTTTGGAACTCAATCCTTATTTTTACTACGGTGAGAATCTTTTAAATACACTTGGTTTTAAAGTAACATTGAATTTAGCCCTAAATGAAGAGGTTAAAACAAAGACGATGCTTCACTATGCTTCTATCGATAGTGCTGTTTCGGGTACGCCAAATGGTTCATTTACTCAGGTAGAACAAGGCGTTTCACTTTTTGGTGTTAGTGCGGCTCTTGGGTATATTAAAGTCGATAAAGAGGGTATGGCTGAACTTGGTACTTTTGGCGATCAATTGCCATTTGAAGAGCACAATCATACTTTTGATAAAGATGCTAAAACACCCTATATCAGTGCCTTGTATGAAGTTGAAGGTGTAAAACTAAGTGCAATTTATGCAGAAACGAAATACCTCGATACACTTCTTGCCAATAAACTTAAAGAAAAAGAGTTTAATGTCAAAGTAAGCTATGAGGTTCTTAAAAATATTGAAACTTCACTCCTCTATGCCAATGTTAAAAATGATGACATCGTACAAAGTTACGATGCGATTAAAGCACATATTTTCTATAAATTTTAATACTATACAATCTTATGAAAGAGAAAGCAATCTCTCTTTCATAAGTATTTTTACCTTTCCTCACTATTCTTTTCATTAGACAAACTTGGTCTTTTCTTTACATTCATATCTTGGTATATTGTCTTTAATATTTATTAAGATATATAAAATGTATCGAAAATACGCTAAAATAGGACATATTAAGTAAAATAGCAAGTTTACATGTAAAGAATACTCATAATTTTCTCATGCTATTGAGAGGGTTCATAAAAATAAAGTTATAAAAGTTCATAATATCAAGGAAAGGGAGCTTTCAAGGGTATGGTATATCTGAAAATAGTATTCGTGTTGTTATTCACCTCTGTTGTCTCTGCAAGCTCACTGCAAATTGACGCTGCAACATCTTTTTATGATGTACTTTCTCATTCTGAAATCTATAACGATCATACCAAGTCTCTCACTCTAGCAGATATAGAAACAAGCCCTGTTGCATTTAGCAAAAATGATAAAAAGCTTGTAGGGTTTGGGTATGCACCAAATTTTACGGTATGGGTAAGGTTTTTACTTGAAAATGTAACGGATACAAAACTTGAAAAGGTGTTGGAATACGACAATACCATCACTTCTGAAATCTATTTTTTCGATGGAAACCAGTCAGAAGGCGTGCTTGAAGGGCTGTTTCATATTGCGAAAGAGCGAAAAACGATCAACCCTATTTTTCCTATAACGCTCCAACCTCATGAAGTAAAAACTTACTATCTTAAAGCAAACTCTTACACGTCCGCACTTATTGTAAAGCTCAATTTATGGAATCAAAGCTCTTTTTATGAAAAAGAGATCAACCATCAGCTCTGCCTTGCACTCTTCTTTGGCGCTATGAGTGTTCTTGCGATGTACAATCTTTTTCTCTTCTTTTTTACAAGAGATCGAAGCTATTTTTATTATGTACTTTACATTGTTGGACTTATTGTACACCATGTCATTTATGTTGGATTTGCGGGTATCTATTTTGTCAATCAAGCATGGATGGTTCGTCTCATTGCATTTTCTCCGCTCATCGTAGCCTTTCCTATAGGTTCATTAGCGCTTTTCTCCAAATCTTTTTTGAACATCCCCCGTAACTATCCAAAACTCAATAAAATTTTGTCGCTCTATTTGGTTGTTTTTGTATTTTTTCTTTTCTTAAGTATGATGAGCAATGCTCTGCATCAGTATCGTAATCTCTTTTTTATCTCATTATTAATCTATTTATTTGCAGTAACAATTTATGCCGCAGTGAAAAAGAATAGACAAGCCTATTTTGTTCTTTTTGGCTGGGTTCTTATTGTTGTGACGTTTGTGCTGATGTATCTCTCCAGTGCGGGCATTTTTAATATTTATGAGTATGTACGCTATTTTGTTGAGCTCTCATTGGTATGTGAGGCGACGATCTTTTCCATTGCTTTGGCAGATCGCATTAAACAGTTGCGCAAAGATAAAGAGATTGCAAATCAAAAAGTTTTAGATCAACAGAAAAATGAAAAAGAGCGACTTGAGCGTAAAGTCATGGAAAAGACACAAAACCTCAATGTAGCACTCGCCGAAAAAGAGCTACTGCTTAAAGAGCTCAACCATAGAGTTAAAAATAATATGCAGATGATCGTTTCACTTGTACGCCTCCAACGCGATGAGATTAAAGATGAAAAGCTTGATGACATGTTTCAAACCATTCAGAACAGGATCAATGCGATGAGCCACCTGCATGAGCTTTTATACAAACAAGACACGATCTCACACGTTAATGCGTATGAATACTTTACACTGCTCATTGACGAGTTTGAAGAGAGTTGCCATAGCAATATTTCGATCCATTTTGACATCAAAGCAGAACTTGAAAATGAACATGCTGTTTATTGTGGGTTAATCCTCAATGAACTGATGTCCAACGCCTTCAAATACGCCTTCCCCAATGGCCATGGGGACATTACGATTCTTTTGGAAAAGATAGATAATAGATTTAAACTCTTTGTAGCCGATAATGGCGTGGGTTACGATCAAGATGTCGCATCCAATTCCTTAGGACTCATTCTTGTGCATACGCTGGTTATTCAACAGCTCAAAGGAGAGATTCATATTGACGCACATAATGGGGTGAGGGTAGAAATTGTATGGAGTAGCCATGACTAAGACAAAAATTCTAATTGTAGAAGATGAGGCTATTGTCGCACTAGATATTAAAAAAGCTTTAATCCAGTTAGGACATGACGTCATTACGATGGTAACCAACCATGACGATGCTATCAGAAGCGTTGAAAAAAATAGACCCGATATTATTATTATGGACATATATTTAAACAATAGCCTAGATGGTATACAAACGGCAGAAGATATTCAAAAAATCCATGCAATTCCCATACTCTATCTTAGTGCTTTTGCTGATGATGAAACGATTAATAGAGCCGTTAAAACCAATCCTATAGGTTACCTTACAAAGCCTTTTAAACGTGAGGAGTTAAAATCGACCATTCAGTTAGGTTTGTATAAAAAAGAGATAACCGATCAATTAGCCATTGACCATAGCCATACGTCTTTGGGGCTTAATTACAGTTATGATCACATCAATGGACAACTTTTTTACGGCGATATGCTCATTAAACTTGGTATTAAAGAGAACGCACTTTTAAGAATTCTGATCGAAGCCAAAGGAAAACCAATCTCTTTTCAAGAGTTAGAATATTTCCTCTGGCCTGATACACCTATTAGCAAAGGGGCGCTTAGAACACTTATTTATCGAACAAGAGCAAAACTCGAATATAAATTTATCGAGACCATCCCCTCTGTCGGCTGTAAATTAACACCCATTTCTAGTGCAATGGAACCTATCTTAAAAAGCATTTTTTAAAAAAAGCGGACACTTGCGTAATATCCCACGATAAAACCAAAATAGCTTTATCAAGATTGCCATAAGCGTCTAACTCTTTTTCAATTTTCATTCCACCAAATTTAGCATATAAGTTATAATGATCGTGCGTAATAGAGGCTAAAATGAGGTTGATCTTATCAGGATTATGAAGAGCAAGCTCATAGATGCCTTTGTAAAAGTTCTTAAATTCTAAACCTAGTCCTTTGTCACTTTGTTTGACCACTTGCCTTGATAACTCACACAGCTTATGTTCTCGTAAATATTCCAATGAAACATTTTTTTCGGTTGGCAAAAAATGCTTATCATCAAAAATAAGTCGTATAGACCCACTCATTTCATTTTCACTTTGGTAGTAAAAAATGGCAGAATGGGTATCGTAAGTATCAAAATTAAGCCCTTCAATTTCGTCTTGAAATTCACGCTGATACCCTTTTGTTGCATAGATAGCACTCCGTAATTTAAAGACATTGATGAGCTCTTCTGCGGTCGTGGTAAGTTTGAGATTTTTATGGTCATTGTCCCATGAGAGTTTTTTATTAAAAGCGATGCTCTCATCAATGATTTGCTCTAAAAAGACTTTTTTTTGAAAGAACCCTAATAACCTTTTTCCCCTAGTTTCTGAAATAGAGAGTTGACATTCCTTGCATGGATGAGATTGCTTAGTCGCAAGCTCTTTAATCTCCATCATTGCACCATTCTTGTTTAGATAAGCCATGTTCTATCTCCTTTAAAGTTGATAGAACAATCCTACAAAAAGGGGGTGATACAGTTCACATCGTGAGATGTTTTATGTTTGAAAATGAGCTTGGATGTAAAAATTGCGCAAATAAATCATTTTTTTTTAATAACACAAAAACTGTGACGCAAACTGTGACACAAATAGTTTATAATGAATGAAATGTACTTTTTAAGGCTGGAATTATGACGAGCTGTTTGATGTCTAAAATGATGCAACGAGGGTTACAATGAATGCAGAAATGGCGAACTATGCCCCTTTATCATTTAATACTACTATTTTCAATAATGCAAAAGAGATACAAAGTCATGTAGATACTTACATTCATGGATTACATCAAGAAGCAGAGCATCTCAAACAGTCAAAAAAAGAGTTAAGCGATCAAAGTTTTAAATCGGGGTTATTGACTTATGTTCCATTGGGCGGCAAAAGCGATACACATCTCCTTTTGTTAGGAGGCATGGGGCCATTAGCAGGGGCACATGGGATGAAGGAGTGTTTGTCATTTTTACAAGATGCGTATTCTGTAACACTTTTTCAGGCGTGTTTTATTCCCAAACGAGATTCAGATCATGATGTCGCTTGGAGCCTTTATGAGGCGCTACATGTAGCAGTACAAAATTGTCCCAAAAATAAGAAGATAGAGTTGATTGTTGTTTGTAATGGTGCGCATCATTTTATTGAAGATGCATTAAAACTTTTTTACCAAAAAAGCTCACATAAAAATCGAGACATACGCTTTCATTCACTCAAAGCATCTGTCGAAAAAAAAAGTAGAACCTTTGGAAGGCTAAAGTGCATTGCACTTCAAAGTAACTTTGCTGCTCAAAAAGGTATTTATGGAAACTCACAGAATATTTATTCCATGGACACAATCCCCCCATTATCAAGCTATCAAAAAAATTTAACATTGGCTATCGAAGGAGTCAAACGTTTTGATAAACACACAACGCTTTTGAATGCCATTAAAGTTTTTCATGCACTTATGGATTATGGTGCTAAAAGACTTTTACTCGGGTGTGCGGAGATACCTATTATTATTGATTCGTTAAAAAAAGAGGCTCCTCATGACATCCAAGAGTACTTATCAAGCGTTACCTTGATTGATCCTTTGATGCTCGCTCTTCAAGAAATGGCAGAAAAATAAGCGCAAAGATGCACTCAACGTGTGATGAAACGGCGACACGCTTTTGTTAGAATTTTAAAAATAGGATGAATATTAGAAAAGCAGAATGATTGAGTGGTGAAAACAGTGGGGATGAATTTTTTAAAGATTTAGAAGTGGCTAAAAAGCCCTAAAATACGTGGTGGAGTGTAGGGGGATCGAACCCCTGACCTCAACGCTGCCAGCGTTGCGCTCTCCCAGCTGAGCTAACACCCCAATTGAAAAAAAAGTATTTTACCAAGAGAAACTTAAAAATTGGTTCTTAAGCAGCAATTTGTCTCATTTTTTCTGCTTTGATAAGAGCATAAGCTTCTTGAATTTGCTGAAATTTTGTAGTAGAATTTTTAAGGCTGCTTTCATCTTTAGATACGATACTATCGGGATGAAACATCTTTGCAAGAATAAGATATTTTTGACGAATACTTTCTAAACTTTCTGTTTTATGAGCATTGAGTAAGCGGTAGGGATCATGATGTGTTGTTGGGATGTGATGTAAGCGTTGCTTGAACTTTTTTTTCACCAGTTTGATAGGCTTTTGAGAAGATAAAAGAAGCTTTTGCAAAAAAGAGGCGTTATGCGTTTTGGAAGCAAAAGCACATGTATTATACAAGGAATTCAAAAAAGCTTTTCGCCTTTGGTTATGCTCTGGTGTGTCAAAGTTGATCAGCGTTTCATTGACCCAAAATGAACGTCCCACCAAATGAGTCAAAACATGGCTTACATGTAAATAATGTGAAGAGGTTTCTGCAACATAAATGGTAATGCAATCAGGCGAGAGATGAAGTTTCATGTTTTCTCCTTACTTAAGATGTAAAAGCAAAATTGATTCCTTGCGGGGAAAAGCCTTTTTTTCGTTGTTGTTAACACTTTTTTAATATTTTTTAAGTTATATTTACAAGTAAAGCGAATATGACCTGACTGTGACTATTGTAACGATAGGGAGACGCCTTTAGAAATTTTAATGAAGGAGATGATGTGAGTAAACGAGTAATTCTAGTCGATGACTCTAAAACAATTCTCGCAACAGCACAAATGGCTCTTGAAGAGATGGTCAACAAAGGGATCATCCAGTTTGCTACTTACCTTAATCCTGCCGAATTACGTGACGCTCTTTTAAGCGGTAGTGAAGATTATGATTTACTGATTAGCGACATTAATATGGCGCAGATGAGTGGACTTGATCTTTCTGCTGAACTCAAGGGACATGAAAAATTTAAAAACCGACCTATTTTAATTCTCACAACGGAGAGTTCACCTGAAATGAAAGCACGCGGTAAAGCTATCGGTGTGACAGGATGGATGGTAAAACCTTTTAGCGATGACAAGCTTGTCAAAGCGATTAACATGGTACTGGGGTTATAAACAGATGGAGCCAACCAAACGAGCAGAAAAAGCGAATAATCGTTTTTTGACTTTCTATTTAGAAGACGAAATGTATGGTGTGCATATCTCTGATGTTAAAGAGATCATTGCAATGATGAAAACCACACCTGTCCCTAAGACGCCAAAGTTTATCAATGGTGTCATGAATTTAAGAGGTAACATTATCCCTGTGGTTGATATGCGTCTTAAATTTGATATGCCTTCCTTTCCTCAACACATGTACACGGCGATTGTTATCATTAAACTAGATGAGAAACTCATCGGTTTTATCGTGGATAAGGTTGAAGAGGTTATCAATGTGGATGACAATCATCTCAGTCTTCCTCCTGAATTTGGTGGACATATCGATACAAAATTTATCAAAAACATAGCGCAACATAAGCAAAAAGTGGTGATGATCTTAGATCTTTTGGCCCTTTTTGGTGAAGAAGAGTTGAACATGGTACAAAATCTCAGTAAAACAGTCAGTGATAAAGCAAAGGAGAAGTGATGAAACACGCAACATTAGGGTTTAGAATCTCATTAGGATTTGGGGTTTTAATAGCAATCGTTTTAATGATAGGGCTTACAGGTATTATTAATATGCGCACAGCTTCTTCTGATTCTTCACGTTTATCACAGATTTATGTTCCTGAAGTAAGCATTGCTAACGATATTTTACAAAATGTAAGTCAAGGTAGATACTATATTTTGGCGTTTTCTGACCTTGATGATGAAACGGCTTTGGTGAAAGCAAAGAAAAACTTTGCTGAGTTGCAAACGAACTTACAAAAAGCCGAAGAGTTAGGTAAAAAGTACTCACTCAAAAAGCTCTTAGAGCATGAAAAAATTGCGGCTAAGGCTTTGGTTGATTATATGGCTTCGGTTGAGCGTAGTGAAAAAACACTGACTAGAAAGAAAACGCTTGATGCTGCAATGGTAAGCAATGCGGCTCTTTTTCTCAAAAGTACAGGTGAGTATCGTCAGTCACAAGAAGATAAATTTTTAAAAGAGATCACTGATAAAGCAGCCCCTTCTGTTTTAAAAGCACGTTATGACAAATTAGATAATTTGAGTGATATTCTTGATATCGCAACCTATTCTAGGGTTTATGGACAGCGTGCTCAAGTCGTACGTGATGCTTCGGTATTAGATGGTGCAATCCAAAAGTTTGATGCCCTTTATAAAGTCATTGCAACGCTAAAAACACATACGGATGATACGACAAATATGGCACAGCTCAATGGAATTGAAGCCGCTGCAAAAGTCTATGAAACTTCTCTCAGGGGTTTTGTAAGCGTTATGCAAGAGACTGCGGATGAGCAAAAAACACGTATGAAAATCGGTACAGAGCTTAATAGTGCTATTGATGCCATTATTGATGATGGCTTTAGTACGATTAGTGAAATCTCCAATGAATCGAGCAATACCCTTGATCGAGCTTCATGGGGTATGATTATTGGTGTTCTTTTAGGATTAGTTATCAGCGTTGTCATCGCTTTCTTCTTGATCAAAAGCATTGTCAAAGTTGTTGTTGATTCTGTCAAATCACTCTCTGAAGGTACAGCCCAAGTGGTCAGTGCGAGTGAGCAAATCAGCTCTGCTTCTGTTTCGCTCGCAGAAGGTGCAAGTTCTCAAGCGAGCAGCGTGGAAGAGGTGAGTGCGACCATCGAGCAAGCAACCGCTAGTAACAATCAAAATGCAGATAATAGTCGCGAAGCTAATCTGTTAGCGCAACACTCAAATGACGCGGCAAGACTGGGTAACCAACAAGTCGGCGACCTTATGATTGCTATGGAAAAAATTACCGATTCATCTCAAAAAATTGCCAAAATCATTAAAACGATTGATGAAATTGCATTCCAAACTAACCTTTTAGCGCTTAATGCCGCAGTGGAAGCAGCGCGTGCTGGTGAGCATGGTCTTGGTTTTGCTGTTGTAGCCGAAGAGGTGAAAAATCTTGCAGAACGTAGTGCTGGGGCTGCAAAAGAGATTACGGGTATCATTGAAGCAAGTATTGATCAAGTGAAGATGGGAACTGAAGTTGCCAATCGTACGAAAGAGTCTTTTGGTGAGATACTTCTTAGTATTAAAAAGACTTCTGATCTTATTGGTGAGATTGCCATTTCAGCCAAAGAACAAGCTGAGGGCATGAATCAAATTGCTACGGCAATGGGATCTGTTGATCAGATAACCCAACAAAATGCGTCTGCTTCAGAAGAGACAGCTGCGGCGGCTGAAGAGCTTAATGCACAAGCCATTTCTATGCTTGAGAGTGTTGCTGAGATCGCTGCTCTTGCTGGGTATGATATGGGAAAAGAGAGTGCTAAAGCCTTTTCAATAAAACGAGTGTCAAGTTCGAGTTTAAGTATGCCTCCTAAGCGTTTGGTCATGGCTCCGAAAAAAGCAAAACCAAGCTTTTCAACAGCAACCAAACGAAGCAATGAAGAAGTATTCCCTTTAGATGAAGATGATTTAAAAGAGTTTTAATGATTTGCTTTTACATGTAAAGCGTAGTGTGAAAAATCTTTTGACTAAGGGTAAGCAATGTGTATAGATGGAGATGTGCTCGAACTCGATATTGAGATGGACTTAGAAGAGGTAAAAGCGCTTCAAGTTTTCATTAAAGATCGCTTGGATTATGTTGAGGAGATTGTTTTATTGCGTTCCAAAGACGGCACTCCCTCAACATCAGCACTCTTTTCACTGCTTTTTTGGATTAAACACAAAAAACCTACGATCAAGATTGATTTTATTGAGACGATGAATCTTAATCTTGAATCGTATGGCATGATGAACTGGATAGCGCATGAGTAGAGAAAAACTAAGACAAATTTTTATCGAAGAGGCGAATGAGATTATCGAGAAGATGGATATTGATATCTTCAATTATGAAGAATCTCCAAGTGATAAAGCCCTGCTCAATGAAATTTTTAGAGGTGTCCATACGCTCAAAGGCAGTGCTAATGCTTTTAACTTTTCGCATCTTGGTGAGTTTGTTCACCATTTTGAAGATGTCTTAGACTACTTTAGAAGCAGTGATGCCATTCCTCATAGTCATGATGTCGATCTTTTTTTAGAGAGTGTCAATGTCATTAAAGAGACACTTTTTTGTGAAGTAGAGGGTAGTACTGAGTTACCTAGCAGTTATGCGGTATGTTTAGAAAAAATCCAAAAAATTCTTTTACATGTAAACGATTTGAAAGAACCAGCAGAAAGTTCTACCAACGATCTCTCTTTGGAGTTTGGTAACGATACTTTTTGCAAAACACCAACGACTGTGTGTAATGAAGAGGCGTTTTTAAATGAGTTACAAACAGATGAAACACTCTTTAAAATTACGCTAACGCTTGATGAAGATATTTATCTGCGTGGATTTGACCACTTCTTATTTTTCAAAAATCTTTTACATGTAGGAAAAATTTTAGCATCCTTTTGGAGTTTTCCTGAGCATTTAGACGAAGAGCCATTTGATGTCGAACGCAATGCCATTAAAGAGGTCAACATTTATCTTGCAAGTCGTAAAGATCGTGAGAGCATTGCTGATGTCTTTGCTTTTTTGGATGAAACAGAGTTTTCCATCCATGAAGTGAAAGGTGTCAACCCTATTGATGAGATAACACCAAATATTGTCGAGGCGCAAAAAAGTGCTACTGTGGAAGAGAAGGAAGATGCCAAGAAAAGCAGTGTTGTGCCTAAAAACTTTCTCAAAATTGATGCACTTAAATTAGACGAACTCTTTGATTCCATTGGAGAGCTTGTAATCGCACAAAATTACTTAGGCGAAAATACCAAAATCAAAGCAATTCAAGATTCAGAAGTGACTAAAACGATTGAAAATCTCTCCAAAATTACACGTCTTATTCAAAATCGCGTCATGTCGTTGCGTATGATCCCTATTCGTGATACGTTTGAGAAAATGAAGAGAGTGGCACGCGACTCATCTAAAAAAGTGAACAAGCCAATCCACCTTGCCTTAGAAGGCGAAGAGACAGAAATCGATAAAACAATGGTCGAAGCACTCTCTGATCCTTTGGTTCATATCATTCGCAATGCGATTGACCATGGCATTGAGAGCAGCGTGGAAGAGCGCCTAAAAGCGGGTAAAAGTGAAGAAGGGCAAGTAACGCTAAAAGCCTACCATCGTGGTGGGAATATTATCATTGAAGTAAGAGATGATGGACGTGGAATTGATAAAGTAAAAGTTTACCAAAAAGCGTTAGAAAAAGGGATTGTAGCAAAAGATGAGGAGCTGAGTGAATCCCAAGTCTATGGACTTATTATGCAACCCGGTTTCTCGACGGCTGATGTGGTAAGTGATATCTCAGGACGAGGTGTTGGGCTTGATGTTGTAAAAACAGCTATTGAAGCCGTACGCGGTAAAATTGATATTAGTTCCGAAGAAGGCAAAGGCACAACATTTTGCATCGTGTTACCACTGACTTTAGCCATTATTGATGGCATGATTGTACGATCTAATGAGAAGATTTTTATTATTCCAACACTTTGTATTACCGAGTCTTTTAGACCACAACAAGAGAGTGTTCATAGTGCTAGGGGGCAAGAAGAGTTTGTGCAGTTACGCTCTGAGCTTTTACCGATTGTGCGACTTGGACGTGTTTTAGAACTGGATGAATGTATGCCAAATCCGTGGGAATCCACACTCGTTTGCATTGAAAATGTAAGAGGTAAATTTGCGCTTCTTGTGGATGAACTTGTTGGACGGCAACAGGTGGTCATAAAGACATTAGGCGGGTTCTTGGCAAAAACCGAAGGAGTAAGTGGAGGAGCTGTTATGGGCAATGGCGAAATAGCTCTGATCTTAAACGTTGAAGAGTTGTACTGATGCAGCGGCTTGTCTTAAGGCGTAAAGAATTTTCCCTTTTTCAAGCATTTATTTATAAAAATATTGGTATTTCTTTAGGCGATCATAAAATCTATCTGGTGCAAGCAAGGCTTGCTAAGAGGGTTAAACAATTAGGGCTTGAGAGTTTTGGAGAGTATTACGATTTTTTAGTGGCAGATAGAAAGGGTGGCGAGCTTGAATACCTCTCTTCACTTATTTCAACCAACGTTACCTCTTTTTTTCGAGAGCACAAACAGTGGGAGTTTTTAAAAAGCCATCTTGCTTCTATTTTAGAGCGTTCGGGTGGACGGTTACGCATCTGGTCAGCGGCGTGTTCGAGTGGGGAAGAGCCTTATAGCATTGCGATGTTTTTAGCTGAACATCTTCCCAATATGACGCAATATGATATAAAGATTTTAGCAACGGATGTTTCGCCAAAAGTGCTCAAGATTGCAATGTCAGGAATGTATAGTCAAAAAGCGTGTATGTCTTTAAGCGATGAGTATTTACGAAAGTATTTTTCACCTGTACTGGTGGAAAATGAGGCATATTATCAAATCAGTGACATGCTTAAAAAACAGATTATTTTTAGAGAGTTTAACCTTGTGACAGGAGATTATGATCTGTTTGCGCAAAAAGCGTTTGACATCATCTTTTGTCGCAATGTCATGATCTATTTTGATAGACCAACTCAAAACAAATTAGTCGATCGGTTTCATGCCATCTTGGCAAAAGAAGGGCATCTTTTTATCGGAAGTTCAGAAGCACTCACCGATATGAAAAAAGAGTTTAAATCTAAAAGTGCTTCAATCTATCAAAAGGCGTAATATGAGCGAGAATAGAAACTTTGATAATGTCAGTGATGCTATTTTACTGGAAGAGGTAAAACGTAGATTCGATCAAAAAAACAGTACGCTTGAAGAGATGGAATTTTTAACCAAAAAACTCTATCTTCTCAATGAAAAACTCAAAGAGCATGACTCAATCAAGGGTGAGTTTTTATCGCTGATTAAAAACGTTTTCAATAATCCCCTTAGCTCCTTGCTCAACCTCTCTTCGATGATGCGTAAAAATCAAGATACTCCCAAAACGCAGCAAATGAAAATTCTTTTGGATATGGAGTTACGCAAATTAGATTTTCAGCTCAATAATATTTTTACTGCCGCGGAGATCGAAGCAGGAGAGATTGCTAATTATTGGAGTGAAGTCGATTTACGCCTGCTTATCGATGAGGTCAAGGAATCATTTAACTATCTCATTGAAGAGAAAGAGCTTCGTTTTGATGTCGATATTTCACTAGACCATTTGATTGTCAGTGATGCGAAGAAGTTGAATACTATCTTTTCTAATCTTATTTCCAATGCGTGTGAGTATTCGTTCCGAGGTAATAAGGTTGCGATTCATGCAAGAATATATAATGAAATATTAGTGATAAGTATTGGCAATGTGGGCGATATTATTGAAAAAAAGGACAAAAAAGAGATCTTTAGTCGTTTTAAAAAAGTAAGAGGACGATACAGTAAAGCGCGAGAAGGTGTTGATGGTTTAGGATTGGGACTTAGTATTGTGGGCTCTTTGGTAGAGTCGTTAGATGGAGAAGTGGATTATGACTCATCCGAGAGCGAGACTGTGTTTACCCTTCGCATGAAACTTCAAGATCAAAAAAAAGCTGAAGCACTGATGAGTGAGAGTGCCAATGAATTTATGTTTGACGACACGCAAGAGATGAAAGAGTTTTGATGCTGCCTCGCAAATTTATCCATGTTGGAGAGATTTTTGTTGGCATTAAACCGACCGAGATTATCACTGTGCTTGGCTCCTGCGTAGGTGTATGCTTGTATGATAAGGTGGAAATGATCGGAGGCATGAATCATTACTTGTTGCCATTATGGAACGGAAATGGGTTGGAAAGCCCAAAATATGGCAATATTGCGATTCCAAAATTGATTGAAAACATGGAAAATATTGGGTGTCTTAGATGCAATATGGAAGCAAAGATTTTTGGGGGTGCCAATATTCATCGATCAAACTCAGAGGGACAGCTTATTGGACAGAAAAATATCTTGATTGCAAAAGAGATTTTAAGACAGTGGAGTATTCCCATTAAAGCGGAAGATACGGGTGGCAATAATGGTAGACGCATTATGATGATCAGTGATGCCAATCGTATCATTCTCAAATACGTTCAGAACGAGATTATGGAATGATTCGCGTTTTAATTGTGGATGATAGCGCCACGGCACGGCATATTTTAAGAGAAATCTTAGAGAGTGATGCAAGACTTGAAGTGATCGGTTTGGCGGCTGATGCTTACATTGCACGTGATATGATTGTAGAGCTAAAGCCAGATGTTATCTGTTTGGATGTCGAGATGCCACGTATGGATGGAGTCACTTTTTTGCAGAAGTTGATGTTGCATTATCCTACACCGGTTGTGATGGTTTCTTCTTTGACACGCGCCAGTGCCCGCATTACGCTAGATGCACTTGAAGCAGGTGCTGTGGACTATGTGGCAAAGCCGCATTCACACATTTACGATGGCAAGGAGATGCTGAAAGATGAGTTGATCCAGAAGGTGATTAATGCCTCTTATGCGAGAGTGCAAAAAAAAATCCCTATGGCTCAGAAGAAGAGCTATTTTACAAGTCTTGCAGAGACAACCCATAAAGTGATTGCTATCGGTTCTAGCACGGGTGGAACGGAAGCACTCAAGGTTGTGCTTGGAGGACTTCCCAAAAACGCTCCTGCCATATTGGTTGTGCAACACATGCCTCAAAGTTTTCTTGAATCTTTTGCTTTAAGGCTCAATCAACTATGTGCCATTGATGTAAAGATTGCACAGCATGGAGAGTTTTTGCAGACGGGCACAGCCTACATTGCGCAAGGAAGCAAACACATGGTGCTTAGGCGTTCGGGGGCTAGTTATTTTATTGAAATTGGTATAGGTGAAAAAGTGAGTGGACACTGCCCAAGTGTCGATGTTCTTTTTAATTCGGTTGCAAAAGTTGCAGGAAGCAATGCCGTAGGAGTCATTTTAACAGGGATGGGAAGCGATGGTGCACGGGGAATGTTGCACATGCACGAAGCGGGTGCTAAAACCATTGCTCAGTCTGAAGAGAGTTGTGTTGTTTTTGGAATGCCTAAAGAAGCAATACGTTTAGGTGGTGTCGATAGAGTGTCTCCACTGGGAGAGATAAGTCAAGACATTGTAAATCTATTAAAAAGTGAGTAACAGCAATGGTAGAAGATTTTTTTAATAAAAAGCCGTCTATTGTTTTAATAGGTAATGCTGTACATAACCCTGCATTGATAGAAAAGGCGCAAACACTGTGTAATCATGTTTTTAAAGTTCAAACTTCTGATGAACTTCTCAATATTGTGTATCTCAATTACCCTAATATTATCTTTGGATCAGTTTCGCATGAAGATACTTTTTATCTTGATGCAATTTCTTGGATTAAAAAACTCAAAATCAACACCTATATAGTGCTTTATTTTGAAGAGAAACATACACTTCATTTAAAAGAAATTATGGATCTAAAATGCCAGAGGTATTGTTATACAGATTCTACGCAAGCATCGGTTTTGACAGAATTAGAAGAGAGTGTGGCTATGGCACTTCATGATACCGTGTATCATGGATTCAAGGCATATTTTCATGCTTTTGTTGAACATTCAATTGTCTCAAAATCTGATCTTGAAGGTAATATCACATTTATCAACGAGAATTTTACGAAAATTACAGGCTATACCAAAGAAGAGATTCTGGGCAAGAACCATAATATTTTAAAACACCCTAGCAATGACAATGAAATTTATAAAGATTTATGGGATACCATCACTAAGGGAAAAGTCTGGAGGGAGCGAGTTCTTAATCGAAATAAAGATGGCAGTGACTTTTGGGCAGATACGATTATCATACCTTTTAAAGATGAAATTACGGGAGAGATATTAGAATATTTGGCCATTAGGCGAGATATTACGCAGCTTTTAATAGAAAAAAAAGCCATTATGGCAAAACAGATACACGCCGATGAAGAGATGAAACTTTCAGAAGCTAAAGATGCATTTTTGATTTTGTTTACGCATGAACTTAAAACACCACTCAATGCGATTTTGAATTTCTCACAGTACCTTTACAAACACATGCCCCATATTGATGAAGTACCAAAAGCTAAACGACTTTATCTTTTAGATCAAATCTATAAGAGTGCCACTTCTATGTTAGAGAATGTTACGAACATCTTAGACTTAGGAAAATTGCGCAACCAAAAATTGCATTATAATTTAACACTCTTTAATGTCAAGGAAAGTATTTTAGATGTGATTGAAAAGCATGGATCTTTGGCAATTGAGCATAAACGCACGATGTTGTTTCAAAGTGATGGGAGTGATCCTTTTATTACGAGTGATGAGTATCGGTTTAAGCAGATTCTCTCCAATATTATCTCCAATGCCATTAAATATGGACATACCATTGTTGAGATTTTTTTAATTTCGGATAACGAAAAAATTGAGGTTATTGTGCAAGATGATGGTAAAGGGATTAAAGATAAAGAGGAAGTGTTTGAGCTTTACACCCAAAGTTCTTCAGGTCTTAGCAGTATTGAAAAAAAAGGTACAGGGATCGGGCTTCATTTTGTAAAGCTACTATGTGAAGGTATGGGACTGGAGTATAAAATAGAAGATTCACTAACCCTTGGTGGGGCAAAATTTATTTTAACCAAGCGATTGAAGGAGCAAAAAAATGTATAAAGTATTGATTGTTGATGACAACGATAACAATAGGCTCACGCTAAATCTTTTACTTGAAGAAGTTGAAGATATTGAAGTTTACGAAGCCGAGGATGGGCAACTTGCAGTAGAAATGTGTGTTAAGAACCATTTTGATCTGATTTTTATGGATATTATGATGCCCAATATGGATGGTTTCGAAGCGACAAAATTCATCAAACAGGTGAATAAAAAGAGCATGATTATTGCGTTAAGTGCGCTTGATGATGACGCATCAAAACATAAAATGCTCTCGTTGGGCGCAGAGGATTATCTTACAAAACCTCTTAATTCTGAGCACTTTTTACAACGCATTAGGCAGTATCTGCGCATTATAGAGCTTCGTAATCAGAAAATTCACAAGTACCCTCAAGCACTTAATCCATTTAATGCCCACGTCTATCATCGTACGATGACGTTTCGTGTTGATGATGAAAGTGCTTTGGCTGAGTTTTGGGATTATTGGCTTAATAGTGAGAAAAATATCATCAACCTTAGTGATTGTGTCCGTCTCATTTATGGGTTTGGTTTGTGGCTTTTAAAGCATGAGTATGAGTGTAGTTTAGTGGTCGAAGAGAATGAGGAAAAACTCTATATGATGCTGGTACATGTAAAACCTTTGGGCAGCAATATTATTAAAAATATTTTACTCAAACATTTTGCCAATGCTAAGTATATTTTATCAAATGATATGCTCACCTTTCAGCTCGATAAAGAAGTTAAACGCGACAATGGCGTTGTGGAAGTGAGTGATGAAGCGAAAAAAATTCTCTCTAAAACGCATGACAATGTTCTCAGTGCCGTGGATTATATTAATAATACTGCGATTTCTTTCATTTCAAAAATTGATGGTCTTGAGATGATCAATGATGAAACCGATAAAGCAATTTTAGTCTTTGAAAAAGAACCTACCAAGCGAAATCTTGCTGTGATTTATGAGAATTTTCAAGAGTACGCAGATATTTTAGAAGAGTTGATGGATTTTGAACATTTAGGGTTTGCAGTACAAACATTGATTGATTTTTTAGGCACACTCACAGAAGAACAATTTGATCCTGAAAAGTCTAAACGTCTTGCGGCGATGCTCTTAAATCTTTTACATGACTTAGCCTCATGGAGAGAAAATGTCTTTATCACCCAAGTGGCACGCGATATACATTATCTTGACTCATCGCTTTTAAGTTCGTGTATTCAAATTGAAGCCATTTTTGAAGAGAAGAGTTTAAGCCTAGATCATGATGATGATATAGAGTTCTTTTAGGAAAATATGCAAAATGCCATTCACGCTAAAGCGTGTGTGGCATTATCAGCTATTGATGGTGAACTTTATAGGTATTGCGACCTTCCGCTTTAGCGACATAAAGTGCAAGATCAGCATTTTTAATCAATTGATTAAAGTCAGATCCATGATCAGGGAAGAGGCTAATACCAATGCTGGTAGTCACACTAAGATCCAAGTGGCGAACTCGAATAGGTTGTTGAACAGCGCTAATAAGTTTTTTAGCAATATGTTCTAATGTTTTAGTTTCTTCAATGTCATCTACAAGAATAATAAACTCATCTCCGCCAAAGCGTGCGACAGTATCCGATTTACGTGTAGCTAAGAGTAAGGTTTTTGCTACATGAATGAGAATCATATCTCCAACATCATGACCCAATGAATCATTGATTTCTTTAAAATTATCCAAATCTAAAAAGAGTACACCAAATTTTTTACCACTGGTTTGATTGTTTTCAACTAAGAGTTGTAACCGTTGATTGAGCAGTGTTCGGTTTGCTAAAGAAGTGAGATGATCATAATGGGCTTGTTTATAGATAATGTCTTTTTGTTTAATAAGTTTATTTTTAGCCGTCTCAAGTTTTCTAATGGTTGCATTGGCAACTTTGATTGAACGAGCAAGATCTTCACTCTCTTTGTTGCACTTCGCCTTTTCTTCCATCAAACTGGTTTGATCGTAAATAAGTACAGTCACTTGCCTTTTTTCGATGTTGTAAGGCATAATGGTCACATCTTGTTGCATAAACTCAAAGATTGATTTCGTGGTTATCGAGTTTTTCATAGGAAACAGATAGTGGTTAGAATCGGCAGTAAAGAAAGAAGGACCTCCCAGCGTGAGGGCTGTTTTGATATGACGTTGGAGTGATTTAAGACGTTCAGGTGTTACATTAAACAGCGAAAGTAGATTTTTTCCTACAACATCTTGTGCTTCAACATCACTGTGTACCGCAACCCATTTGTTGACGTAGTAGATGTTTAAATCGGCATCGATGGTTAAGATACCTACATTAATCGAATCAATAATTTTTTCACAATTTATCATGGCTATAACTTATCAATCGTACTTTTTAAATGATCAAGCATCTCATTGTTGAGAAGAATAAACATGTGCCCCAAGATATTCTCTTTTTCAATATCTAGTGCTGTTTTAATGACAATGACATTGTCATAGCCTTCGATTTTATCGTACTTATCCATTTCGGAGATTTCGCGTTTTTCAATGGAAGGGACTTTAAAAATGGTTTCGCCATGAATGATTTCACAAAACTTGCCGATACAGGCCGATGTGATGATATTGGTAAGTTCCATAATAGATGATTTTATATCACCCTTATCACTTACTTCTTGTTTGAGCAAAAGATTACAAAAGGCACGTGCTGAGTAGTTGTTAAAGACGAACAACACTTCGCCATTAAAAGAGCCTAGAAAACGCTGTTTTGTGAGATAAAATTCGTACTCTTCTTCCAAAACTTCAATGATTTTATCGTCCAATTTGTGGATATCAATACTTGAAATGTCAGGAATATGAAGTTTGGCATGATTGTCCAGCATATCGCCAATCAAAGACGCGGATAGTCCGAAAGAGACATTAATGAGTTCTTTTAAAACATCTTCTTGTTGTGGGTTAAAATAGTGTGTTGTCATTTAAAATACCAACTTTAGCAAGGTTGTGCGAAATTCTTGTTCATCCACAGGCTTGGAAATAATGGCCGAAGCACCAAGCGCTAAAACTTTCTCTTTAGTTGTTTTTTGACGATCAGCAGAGATCATCACGACAATGGCTTCAGGATTGATAGCTCGAATACGCCCTAGGGCTTCAATGCCATCAATACCAGGCATGGTGATGTCCAAAAAAACAACATCAGGTCTGTGTTTATCGTAAAGAGCGATAGCCTCTTCACCATCGCACCCTTCGATAATATCAGCATTTTCAACAATTTTTTTTGGGATCATCTCAATAAGCCATTTTCGTGAAATTTTCGAATCATCAACGACTAGAAAAATCATTTTATTAGATAAGCTCATCTCATAATCCTCATATTTTAATTCTATAATTTATAATGGTACAAAAATTATCTTTAAAAAACTATATAAGATACTTTTTAGCATCCTCTTTTGTTTCATAAGGGGATGATTGAATGACTCTTTCACCGATGCGAAGAGCATAACTTTGATCGGGGAGGGCTTTGGTAAATGTTAAAATAATACGACACGCTTCTTCTTCATCTGCACATGAAGCATTTTTGGAAAGTAGCGAAGAAGGAGCGCTCATATCTTCGTTTACATGTAAAAGATTAAACTTAGGATTATTCAAAGAATCGATAATGTCATTTTCTTTTTCATTGCGTCCGATAACAAGCTTTGCTCCCTCTGGAAGTCTAAAATGTCTTCCATTTTTAAGCACTTCAATATCTTCTTTTGCAAAGCTATCGTATTTTGTGAAATCACGCATACGGATGCTAAATTGCACATCAGTCAGTAAACATCCTCCTGCAGGCGTGGGGTAATCTTCCCATCCTAATTCTTTCGCAAGGGAGAGTTGTGCGTTGCGTCCTCTGCCATTAAAGCCTAAAAGCCGGCTTCGATCAACCCAGCCTTCTCGTTCAGGTTTGGTCTCTTCCATCACTAAAGCAGACATTGGACGAAGAATAAGGTCTTCATCAAGATCATCGGCTATTTTCTTCACGAGTCTTAGTGCATCTTTATTCTGGCTCATCGGACGTTGACCCACCACTTCGCCTGTGGCAATAAATGAAGCACCATAGCGCGGCAAGAGTGACTTTGCAACGCTAAACATAAAACCATGACAGTCGATGCATGGGTTGAACTGTTTTCCATAGCCATATTTTGGGCTAAAAAGAACTTTTTGAAGGTATTCATCGCGGACATCAATGACTTCAAGTGTTGCGCCAGCAATTTCTGCGCGACGTTTAAGGGTATCAAAATGATCTTCTTTGACACCAAAACCAATGTTAATGTGCAGAGCAATGACTTCGATGCCTTGCTGTGTTAAGAGTTTCATGGCGAGCATGCTATCAAGCCCGCCGCTATAGAGTACTAATGCTTTCATACGGAACCAATTCACCTTGTTTTAATTTCATCATTTTTTCTTGTATTTTACGAATCAAAAACTGCTTTTTATCATAACTTAGCTCACGTGCAGTTTTGATTTCTTGAAACTTTTCGTTGTAGTAGTGGTATAAAAATGCGACCATCGACGCGATCAGTGATTTTTCATCGTACACTTTGATGTCTTCCCACAGCGAAATGCGTCTAAGCTTAGGATGTTCAAATTGATTGTCCAAAAGAAGCGAAAACTCTTCTTGGTGGGTTTTGAACATAGAGCTATCGATGGTATCGAGTACCGTATCAATAAGACTGGGTTCACTTAAAATCGTTTTGATGATGGTAAGTTCCAGCATATCTTCAAAGGCACGCTCCTTTTTATCGAGTCTTTGAGGTTTATGGCTCTGAATTTTCACCAAATTATGGTGAAGCCCCAGTTTTTCTGAGAGCATCCCTGTATAACTCTCTTGAACGGCTTGAGGTAGTGTTTTAAGGTAACTCATCGCCTCAGTTAGCGCTTGTTGTTTGGCGAGAGGGTCTTTGAGGTTGTACTTTTTCACCATGCGCTCTAGTGAAAACTCAATAAAAGGTTGAGGCGTTCTAAAGAGGTGATTGAGGGCATCAATGAGATTGTTTTGCACCATATCCGCAGGATCCATTCCTCCACTAAAAAGAACAACGCCTCCTTTAATACCATGCGTGCTAAGTAACATAGAGGCTTTAAGAGCGGCATTAATGCCCGCATCATCGCCATCATACGCCACAATGACTTCAGGATCACCCCTTGTGATAAGAGGAATATGCTCGTTTGTAAGGGCAGTGCCTAGCGTTGCAACGGCATGGGTAAACCCTGCTTGATGCAACATAATAACGTCTAAATAGCCTTCGGTAATAATGATTGTTTTTTGTTTGTAAATATTTTCTTTGGCAAGATGGTAGCCATACAGCAGTTGCGATTTGTTAAAATGTTTGGTTTGAGGCGAGTTAACATACTTAGCAGGATGATTCGAAAGCGTTCGCCCACCAAAACCAACAAGCCTGTTGCTCGGTGAATAGATGGGAAAGGTAACGCGTTCGATAAAACGTGCATAAGGGTGATTGTTTTCTCCAATGCCTGCAACGCCATACTCCATACTTTCACTCATGGCATAACCACGTGAGCTTAAAAAATCAAGCGTCGCAAAAGAGGCAGGCGCATAACCGATTTCAAATTTTTCAACAGAGGCTTCAGAGATGCCTCTTTGTCTCAAATACTGTTTCGCTTGGGGGTTGTTATCGAGTTGTTTAATGTAAAAAAGATTCAAACTCTCCATCAGCTTTCGATCTTCTTTTTTAATGCCATCATTGGTGGTATAAGAGAGTGAAAAGTTGACCATATTGGCGAGTTTTTCGATGGTTTCAGGGTAAGAGAGTTTTTCATACTCCATGACAAATTTGATGCTATCTCCTCCAGCGCCACAGGCGAAACAGTGGTAAATCTGTTTTGAGGGACTCACCACAAGGCTAGGACTTGTGTCATTGTGAAAAGGGCACACGCACTTATAGTTGGCACCGTTTTTTTTCAGCTCTAAGTATGAGCCTACGACATCGACAATATCAAGACGTTGTTTGAGGTTTTCAATGGATGTTTTATCTATCATGGTCTTATTATATCAAGTTTGGTATAATAAGAAATTGAGGATACTAAACTTACTGGTACGTAAGCTTTGTAATGGAATGAAATAACGCTTATATGTAAATAAAGGGTAGAATTTGGATAATTTTTTTATAGCATACCGCGATCCACTTTTTGGTGTCATCATTTTGTTTGCCATTGTTTTTGTTATCTCCTTCTCTAATTATTGGTGGGGTGTTTTTAAGAACAAAGAAGAGAAACAAAGTATCGATAAGTTTGTTAAAAAATTTGAAATTGTCACCGACGAAAATGAGTATAAAAAACTTTTGGAAGACGCTTCGATTCCTTTAGAATCGTTAGCATTGCTTGCACATGCGTATGCCAAAAGTGGGGACTATGAAAAAGCGATCAATATCTACCTTGTGACACTCAAGCGCGTCAAAGGTAAGGACGAAAAACAGTACCTTCTTTCAACACTTGGGAAGACCTATTTTAAAGCAGGTTTTTTGCGTCGAAGTTCCGAAGTCTTTTTAGAGTCATTGCGTCTGCATCCACGCAATGCAGAATCCCTCAAATACCTAACCGTCGCCTATGAGCAACTTCAAGAGTATGTGAAAGCCGAAGAGGTTTTGGACTCATTGGAAGAGTTGGGTGCAAAAGTAAGTGTGCAAAGAACGTATCTTAAAGCACTTGAGACGATTAAAGAGAGTCATCTTAAAGAGAGCCAAAAAGTTGAGAAGCTTTTAGAACTTTGCAAAACAGCCCCTTTTTTAAAGCGAAAATTGTTTGAATACATGCAAGAAAATGGTATTAAAATTGAGCCTTCTTTCTTTGAAACGTTATCCTTCAAAAGCGTCATTGATCTTTTATGGTATGTTGATCCTATGGTCTATGATATTCTTACATGTAAAGATCCACTGGTGCAACAAATTGCGATGGCAAGGGGCTTGAGCCCTTATGTTGAGCAAGAGGGTGAAGTTCCTTTTGCACTGGATGTCTTAAGTAAGCTTCAAAGTATCGGTTATAGCAAAGCAAGCCTTGGTTTTGAGTACCTTTGTGGTGAATGCAAGCAAGTTTTCCCGATCCATTTTTACAGATGCCCTCATTGCCAAAGCATCGACAGCGTTACGATCCAAACCACACTGACCAAAGCAGACGATGAAGAAAATATCTCTTTTCTGTGATGGCTCATCCTTAGGAAATCCTGGTGCTGGTGGCTATTGCGCTATTTTGCGTTTTGGGGCGGTTGAACGCATTGTCAGTGGTGGAATGGCAAACGCTACCAACAATCAGATGGAACTCTTGGCGGTTATTGAAGGCTTGGCAGCCCTTAAAGAGCCATGCGATGTTACGCTTATTAGCGATTCAAGTTATGTGATCAAAGGGATTAATGAATGGCTTGAAGGCTGGAAGCGCAAAGATTTTGCCAAGGTGAAAAACCCAGAACTCTGGCAGCGCTATGTGGAAGTCTCTAAAAACCATAAAGTTCATGGTATTTGGGTCAGAGGACATGATGGACACGTAGAAAATGAAATGTGCGATAGGATCGCAAAAGAAGAAGCAACCAAAGTAAAGGAAAGATAATGCAAAAAAGATTAGAAGCGTTACAGAAGCGTTTGGGTTATCAGTTTAAAGATCAAGACCTGATAATCGAGGCACTTACGCACAAAAGTTCAAAACAACCCTACAATAACGAGCGTTTGGAGTTTTTAGGCGACGCGGTACTGGACCTCATTGTGGGTGAGTACCTTTACCATGAATTTACCGAAGTAGCAGAGGGTGAACTCTCCAAGCTACGCGCTTCGCTTGTTAATGAAAAAAGCTTTGAAAAACTGGCACGTTTGCTTCATTTAGGTGAGTGCATTTACATCTCACTGGCAGAAGAGAATAACAATGGACGTGAAAAACCTTCCCTTCTTTCCAACGCGTTTGAGGCGATTATGGGCGCACTCTACCTTGAAGCGGGGTTAGAGAAAGCCCGAGCTTTGGCGATAGCGCTTTTAGAAGAGGCGTACCCTAAAATTGATATGGATGCGATTTTTAGAGACCATAAAACCACCTTGCAAGAGCTGACACAAGCCCATTTTGGCATGACACCAGAGTATCGCTTGGTGCGCTCCTTTGGGCCGGATCATAAAAAAGAGTTTGAAATCGCTGTGAGTGTGAGAGGCAAAGACCTTGCCATTGCCAGTGGAAAAAGTAAAAAAGAGGCACAGCAAAAAGCGGCAATGCTCGCACTTGAAATCCTTAAAAAAGAGATCAGATGAATACATTTGGAAGAAAATTTTGTTTTACAACCTTTGGTGAATCGCATGGAAAGGCAATTGGCTGTGTGGTCGATGGCGTCCCAGCAGGCTTAGAAATCGATGAGGAATTTATTCAAAGCGAGTTAGATAGAAGAAAACCAGGTCAGAACAAATTTGCCACCGCACGCAAAGAGGGCGATAAGATTGAAATTTTAAGCGGTGTTTTTGAAGGTGTTAGTACTGGAACGCCCATTGCGATGATTATTTTCAATGAAAATCAAAAAAGCGGTGACTATGACAGTGTGAAAGATCTTTTTCGTCCAGGGCATGCGGATTTTACCTATTTTCACAAATACGGAATCAGAGATTATCGCGGTGGCGGACGCAGTAGTGCCAGGGAAACAGCCGCACGCGTGGCAGCAGGTGCTATTGCCAAACTACTTCTAAACACTTTACATGTAAAGGTTCAAAGTGGTATTTGTGCCATCGGTGGCATCGAAGCCAAAAGTTATGATTTTGAACGTGTGGCAAAGAGTGAGATTTACGCGCTAGATGGAAACGTCGAAGAGGCACAAAAAGAGGTTATTTTAGAAGCTAAAAACGCGCACGATTCTGTGGGCGGTGTGGCGCTTGTGCAGGTTGTGGGAGCGCCCGCAGGATTGGGTGAGCCGATTTATTATAAACTTGACGCCCTTTTGGCAGAAGCCATGATGGGTATTAACGGTGTTAAAGGCGTAGAAATCGGAGAGGGCTTTCATGCCTCAGCGCTCAAAGGCTCCCAGAATAACGATGCCATTAGCAAAGAGGGATTTGTCACCAACCATAGTGGCGGAATTTTGGGCGGTATGAGCAATGGCGATACCATTACATGTAAAGTCTATTTTAAACCAACCCCTTCGATTTTTCTTGCTCAAGAGACGATTGATAAAGAGGGAAATGCGCTTACATGTAACCTCAAAGGAAGACATGACCCGTGCATCGCTGTACGTGGCAGTGTCGTTGCAGAGTCGATGACTGCTTTAGTCATAGCCGATCTTTTACTGCTCAATTTAGGCGCAAAAGTCGAACATCTCAAACGGGTTTACATGTAAGGTGGTAAAGAGATGATGTTATGAGATTTAAGCATTTAAGTATTCGTCACAAGTTACTCGTCTTTTTAGCCTCTAGCGCGGCATTGGCTCTTGTTATCTCTTCCTTGTTGATTATTGTGTATACGCAAAAAATGCAACATGCTCACCTTCTAGATGACCTTGAGCAATCTACGAATGTTATGAGCACCAACATGCAAGCATCTGTCCTTTTTCATGATGAAATCAGTGCCCATAAAATGCTTTTGGCTTTTGAGAGCAATCCTCATATTATGAGTGCTTGGGTTTTGGATGAAGAGGGAAGAATGTTGAGTGCTTTTACCTCAAAAAGGCATTCAGCAAAAGAGGTTGAGACGCTAAATGCCACATTGGAATTTTTGATTCAAACGCAAAAACAGAAGCTCTTTGAAAAACAAGAGAGTGTTCAGTACACCAGCGATAGTAGTATGGCAATTGTAGACCCCATTGTTTACGAAGGCAATACCATAGGTGCGCTCGTCATTGCCAGCGACACCATGCAGTTTAAACAGATGATGTACGATTTTATCATGATTCAAGTTTTTATCTCACTGGTGACTTTGGCTATTATTTTTCTGCTTTCATGGTGGGGTGGTTTCAAAAGCCTTTCATCAATCCTGTCGTCTCTTTGATTGACACATTTCAAAAGATTGCGGAGACGAAAAATTATGCTACTTCAGTGAAGCTGGCTCAAAATGATGAGTTTGGTGTTTTGTATGAGCACTTCAACTCCATGCTTGTTGAAATTAAAGAGCGAGATGAGCGGTTATTGCACCTTGCGAGCACCGACAGTCTTACAGGACTCTCCAATCGCCACTATGCGATGGAAATGATGCACACTTTAGTTGCAAAGGCGCTCAGGCATAAAGGTTTTTTGAGTGTTATCATGCTCGACATTGACCATTTTAAAATGATTAATGATACGTATGGACATATCGCAGGTGATGAAGTCCTGCGCGTGATTGCGAAATTGATCGTTGAATGTGCCAGAGAGTATGATGTGGTAGCGCGTGTGGGCGGTGAAGAGTTCTTAATTGTGTGTGATGGTTGCGATCAGCACGCTCTATCTGTCATTGCAGAACGTATTCGCTCTCGTGTTGAAGCAACAAAAATATATTATGAAACAGCTCTTATCTCCGTGACAATCAGCGTAGGTGGGTATGTGCATGTCCCCACTTCAAATAACATCGAACCTCTGCTTAAAATAGCAGATGATGCGTTGTATGAAGCTAAAACATTAGGGCGAAATTGTGTTGTGCTTAAAGGGAGTGCATGCGCTTAATCAAGGCTATTTTACTGTTAGGTTTGGTTGTTGCTTTAGCATGGGGAAGCGATGAAGAGCGCAAATTAGAAGCCGCTTTTTTAGGGCGGTTTGCAAGTTATATTGATTGGGAAGCGAAATCAAAAGAGTATTTTATTATCACCCTTATTGATGAAAATCCTTTTGGGTCTATTTTAAATAATCTTTACATTGACAAACGTATTAAAGGCAAACCCGTCTTAGTGCGACTGGTGAGGAAGGTGGAAGAGATTGGCTTAACGGATCTTTTATTTATAACCCTCAACACGCAAAAAGACCGACTTGAGGCGATTAGATATGCGCAAGAACACTCTATTTTAAGTATCAGTGAATCCAGAGGTTTTGCTGGGAGCGGTGGGATTATTCAGCTTAATTTTGTCGATCAAAAGATTCGCATTACTATCAATCACGATGCCGCAACACGCTCTGGCATTAAAATTGCCTCTCCATTACTCTCTGTTGCTACAGTACTTCAAAGAGGCAAGCCATGAAAATCTTGTCTTTTAGTCTTATGGTATCTCTACTCTGTCTAGGTATGCACGCGCAAGAAGAGCAAACGGCTCAAAAGCACAATGCGTATTATGATAAATCGTTAGAAGAGCTCTTAAATGTGGAAACACAAGCCAAAGCCAATGTAGGCTCTCGTAGTGGTGCGCGTGATGCTTTGGATGCGCTCGTTCCTATTGATGTCATTAGCCAAGAGCAGCTTCAAAGCAGTGGTTACACCGAACTTGGCAAAGTTCTCTCAAAACTGATTGCGGGTTTTAACTACCCGAGACCTTCCATTGCGGATGGAACGGATCATTCTCCTCCTTTTACCTTGCGAGGGATGAATCCAGACCAAGTTTTAGTACTCATCAATGGCAAGCGTTTGCACCAAAGTTCACTTCTCAATGTCAATGGAACGATTGGAAGAGGAAGTTTGAGTGTCGATCTTAACACCATTCCTTTGCGCTCCATTGAGCGAATAGAGGTGTTACGAGACGGCGCTGCTGCACAGTATGGCTCTGACGCGATTGCGGGAATTATTAACATTGTGCTGAAAGGATATGGCAGTCAAAGCGTAGCAACCATCAGCTACGGCGTTACGCATGAGGGTGATGGCGTGATGCGCCAGTCGGATCTTTTTTATACGCTTCCGTTAAAAGAAGATGGTTTTGCAAACATCACCGTTGAAGCTAAAGATCGAGGAGCCACCAATCGCGCGGAAGCTGATATTTACAATAACAATCTCATCGACACCCATTTTGGTGATGCAAAAACGCAAGACCTCCTTTTAGCACTCAACGTTGAAGCGCCAAGAGATGATCTGATTTGGTATATGCACGGTAATTTTGATGATAGACATAGCCGTGCGGGTGCCTACTTTCGCAATCCTGCTGATTTTAGAAATATTCCCTCCGTCTACCCCAATGGCTACCTTCCTTCTATTCACCCAGAGATTATCGATGGTACATGGGCAGGAGGATTGAGGGGGATTTTAGAGAATGGCCTTAAATGGGATGCAAGTTATACTTTAGGATATAACGACTACCATTTTTATGTGGACAATACGTTGAATCGCTCTTTGGGTGTTGCATCACCGCATTCGTTTGACAGTGGTGGTACGCGTTATCTCGAGCAGATTTTCAATTTTGACCTCTCTCGCACCATTGATAAATGGCAAGTTGCTGGAGGAGTGGAAGTTCGCAAGGAGAACTATCAGATTTATCGTGGGGATGAAGCCTCCTATGCACTTGGTAGCTTCTCTTCGGCTTCTGGTGCGCAAGGTTTCCCTGGATTTCGTCCTGAAAATGAGGTTGATGCATCTCGCTATAACGTTGCGGCGTATCTTGATAATACCTACACTTTTACCAATTGGCTCTCCACAGATGTGGCCCTTCGAAGTGAATACTATAACGACTTTGGTTCAACGTTAGATGGTAAAATTGCTTTGCGCGTAAAGCCGAGCGAAGATTGGCTTGTTCGTACCAGTGCTAGTACTGGTTTTCGAGCCCCTTCCTTGGCACAGTCCAATTTCACCTACACACAGATGATTGAAGATGCAGGCAATATCGTCACATTTGGCAATTACGGTGTCAATGATCCCGTTGCGCGTGCGCTTGGCGCAACTGACTTAAAGCCTGAAACATCACAGCATTACACAATGGGTTTTGTCTATCAGCCCATTTCCAACTTCTCCATTAGCGCAGATTATTTTATCACCGATATTCAAGATCGCATTATGGCAACAGGCTATATTAGTGGCTATACGATCTCAGGTTTGAGTGCATACGCGCAAAGTATTTTAAGTGCTAACAACGTTGATGGTGCGGTCTATTTTGCCAATGCCTTCTCCACACGCACACGTGGATTTGATGTACGCATGGACTATAAATACGACCTTGATTCGGGTGCGAAAATGAAGCATGCTTTAGCGTACAATAGGTCAGAAACCCACATCACGAAGCTGAACGATGCGCCCTCTGTCTTGGGTGTCTCGATGATTGATTTGATGGTAGATCCTTTTGTAAAGGTCACTCTTGAAGAGGGACAGCCGATTGATTCTGTCAAGTTTTGGAATAAGTATGAAACCAAAGCGTTTGATTGGATTGTGAATGTCAATCGTTTTGGAAGTTTTAAAAGCACAGACTACTATACGCCTATTACCTTTAGAGCCAAATGGACGGTAGATACCGAGCTGGTCTTTCACATCAATAAAGAGTTCAGTATCGCAATTGGTGCAGAAAACCTTTTCAACGCTATGCCTGATCCTTGGCCAAATTCGCAAGATTGGGTTGTGAAGTATTCAGAGTATGCCCCTTTTGGTTACAATGGAGCGTACTACTATGCAAGAGCACAATGGCGTTTTTAACAACAGGTGTATTTTAGCTTAATGGAAAGCTAATGTGAAAACATGTTCGCTCATCTTTACATGTAACGCTTAGTTTTCCTCCAAAATGTTTCTCTATGATCGTCTTACTCACATAAAGTTCTAAGCCTGTACTATCCAAGTTTGACGTGGTTGTTAAAGAAGGTTTGAAGATGTTGTTACGTGCTTCTTCCGTCATGCCACCAGCGTTGTCTTCAATTTCAATATAAACCGTCTGATCATTAATAAAAGTACGAAGCTGAATTTGCTTGTTTGGATGAGGGCTTTTTAAGAACGCTTCATTGGCATTTTTGATCAGGTTTAAAATGACCTGCACGAGATCATTGGCGTAAATGGTAAGCGGTGGTATAAAATTATACCCTTTAATAATCGTAATCTCATGATTTTCAAGCGTTTTTTCAATCAGTGCAAGTGTATTATCAATGACCGTATTAACGTTGGTATTAGGCTGTTTTTTTGTATTGGGTTTAAAAAAATCTTGAAAGTCATCAAGCGTACGAGAGAGGTAAAGTGTTTGACGGGTCAGTTGTTCATAGTACTGGATTGCTTTTTGCGTTGTTATTGTCTGTGAATCAGCATCTGTTTTAAGATTGTTAGCGATAATTGAGAGAATAGAAAGAGGCTGTTTCCATTGATAGGCGATCATGCTGATCATCTCGCCTATGGCAGCACTTCGTGACTGAATAAGAAGTGCTTTTTCGCTCTCTTTCAACGCAGTGATTTTGCGACTTAAAAGATGTTTGAAAAAAGCAATCAAACCTAAAAGAATGCAGAACACCATCAGTACAGCAGCAAATGTCCATATAACCCAATCCGGTAGCGTCGTATGTGTATTCTGATCAATCCATTTATTCTTAGCGGTATAAAAAATCGACATAGGGTCTTTTTTATAGGTTTTGAGTGTTGTATCAACAGTAGTTTTGATTTGTGTATCAAGTGTTTTAGAAAAAGCGAACTTTAAAAGAGCAGGGTTAAATAAGATATTTGTTTGGTAAAAATGGCGCAATACTTGCGATTGGCTACCGTAAAAATTATTGACAACCATAGCATCGACTTGTTTATTTTTGAGGAATTTTACGGCTTGCTCAAAGCTTTCTACTTCGATGAAAAAAGGGTAAATATCAAATGAAATGGCACTTTCTTTGAGGGCTTCTTGTTGAATACTATTTTTCAAAACGGCAATGCGCTTAGCGTGCAGATCAAGCATCGAAAAGATTTGACTCTCTTTGTTCGCATAGATGGATGACCAGCTTGAGAGAACGACTTCATAACCAAAATCAAAACGTTTTTCTCTTGTTTTTGAGTAGGCAACATCGGGCATAATGTCAAGCTCACCACTTTCAAGTTTGTTCAAACACTCTTCCCATTCGCAAGGGATATAATTGAGTTTCCAGTGATTATCTTTGGCGATTTGATTTAAAAGTTCAATAAAAAAACCCGAAGGCTGGTTTTCTTTATCTAAAAAGATTTTAGGAGCATTGTTATAAATACCTACGTTAAGTGTAGTTTCGGCATGAAGGGGTTGGTTAAAGGTGTAAAGAAAAATAAGGGTGAGATAAAAAAGATTCTTCATGGCTCTCTCGTCCTCCTCTTTTGATTAAAAGTATTAGAAGAGATATTATCTAATTTTTATTGATAAAGTTTTGAAAGAGTGGCTACCCATTGGTAGCCACGGATGTTAACTAAAAAAAGTAATGCTTTGATAGGTGATAAAAGAAAGTACCCATGCCGTTGCAAAGGTGAAAATAACTAAATAGACCGTATATTTTGGCTCCTCTGCTTCTTTGGCAAAGACAGAAGTTGCCGCAAGGCATGGTAGGTAAACCATAACAAAGACAATAAATGCCATCGCAGAAGCAAAGCTTATATTAGCGGTAATAATAGCACGAAGCGAGCTATCGTCTTCGCTGACTTTATCGCCTAAGGAATACAGAACACCCAGGGTTGAGACGATGACTTCTTTGGCGGCGAGTCCACTAAAGGTCGCAACACTCATCTTCCAGTCAAAACCCAGTGGTGCAAAGGCTGGCTCAATGGTTTTACCAATCATTCCAAGGTAAGTGTGCTCCATCAATTTCTCACGTTTTTCGTTTTCTAGAGCTTTGATTGCATCTTCAATAGAGACACTTTTATCTTCATCAATAGTTTTCACAGCCTCGTCAACACTGCTTTTTTCTTCATTCGTACTTGGTTGTAGCGCTTCAATTTTAGTAGTGTACTCTTGCTCAATCAAGCTATTTTTGGGGTAAGAGCTGATAAACCAGATGAGCATTGAAGCCATTAAAATAAACGTCCCTGCTTTTTTCACATACATCGTTGATTTGGCATAGACCACAAACCAAAGTAGTTTTATGCTTGGTAGTCGATACTTTGGCATCTCCATAACGAAAGGCTCGTCTTCGCCTTTAAAGGCACTTACACGAAGAATTTTAGCCGCAATAAGCCCTAAAAGTGCGCCTACAATATAGATTCCAAACAGAACATTTCCCGCCATCTCTTCTTCAAAGAAAGCGCCAGCGAAAAGAACATACACCGGAAGACGTGCGCCACAACTCATAAAGCCGATGATAAACATGGTAAGAAGACGGTCTTTTTTGTTCTTCAAAGTACGTGCCGCCATGTATGCTGGAACGGAGCAACCAAAGCCTGTTACAAGAGGTACGAAGCTTTTGCCGTGAAGCCCAAATTTGTGAAAGAAGCCATCGAGTAAGAAAGCGGCTCTTGACATATACCCCGTCGTTTCAAGAAGGGCAATGCCCAAAAAGAGAATCATAATGTTTGGTAAAAACATCACGACACTACCCACACCTGCGATGATACCATCGACAATCAGCGATTTGAGTGCTTCATTGGATATGGTACTACCGATTGTTTCACCCAGCCAGCCAAAACTCGCCTCAATCCAATCCATCGGAATTCTTCCCAACGTAAAAGTCAGTTGAAAGAGTCCCCACATCAAAAAGATAAAGATCGGAAGCCCTAAAAGTTTATGAATTAAAATCGCATCAATCGTCTGCGTGAAGTTTTTGCGCACCACTTTGGTGACATGAAGTACTTCAGCACTTAGCCCTGCACTAAATGCACCGTGTTGGCGATTGATAATCTCATCGATCTCTTCACTTTGAGCGTACATGTAAACATGTCCAAGCGCATTATTGAGAATAGGATGCAACTCGACATACAAAGGTTGTTCGTGCATCAGCGCATAAATCTCTCTTTTTTGCCATAAAAGACCTACAGCAATTTGACGGTTAGAAAAATGAGGGGTCGTAAAATGTTTATCCTCTAAAAAACGCACAATGGTTTGGAGTTGTTCTTCAACTTCATCGCTGTAAATAAGCTTAGGTGCAACAAACTCATTTTTGGTTACATGTAAAATCTCATCAACCAAAAATTCGATATTGGTTTTGGTTTTAGAAGAGACACGTACGCATGGTACTGATAGAATTTTACTCATAGCATCTGCGTCAATATCAATCCCTTCTTTAATCGCTTCATCGTCCATATTCAGAGCAATGACCATCTTTTTTTGAAGTTCCATCAACTCTGTTGTCAGCATCAAATTTCGCTCCAAGTTGGTCGAGTCAAGGACATTTAAGATGAGATCATATTCGCCTTTTTGCAAAAAGTCTTTAGTGACTTTTTCATCGGCGGAAAAATCTTCAAGCGAATAAAGACCAGGAAGATCAATAAATTCAAGTGCAAACCCTTCTGTACTTAAACGTGCGGTTGCTTTTTCAACCGTGACACCGGCAAAGTTTCCAATTTTGAGGTTTGAACCACTGATCGCATTAGCAAGATGGCTTTTGCCGACATTGGGTTGACCTACAAGCGCAATAACAATTTTTTTCATTATGCTACCTCCACTTCAATCAGTTTAGCTTCATCAAAACGCAAAGCAATAGAACTAAAGCCAATAATAATTTTGATGGTATTTTTTTGAAGGCTGGTTTCGACCACTTCGACCTCTTTGCCAATGCCAAGCCCTAGTGAGAGGAGGCGTTTTTTGAGAGTGTTTTGCGCATGAATCGTTTTTATAAGCGCTTTTTGGTTTTTGTTGATTTGTGATAAATCGATCATAAACTATCTCCTTTGTTTTACCAAAACCTGCTCTGATGAAAATATGTTTTTAGGTTTTGATAATTGTTATTGAAATAATAGATAAACAAAGCTTTGACTTTGCTTTATTTTGATTTCTGTTATCAATTTATAAAAAGAGGATTAGGCTTCTTGCAAAACGCATTGTTCAAGAAGGAAAAGTACCCAAGGTGCGTGGGCTCTCTTTCGAGGAAAAGCCAGTGTTAACGTAGTCTTTAGAGTTTTACAAAACTCTATTAAAAAAGAGAAGGTTGTGAAAGGGATTTGAGTTTAAAAGATTTGCGGTGCAGTGCACAATGCCCATACGCTTTGATTTTTTCTACATGTAAAGCACTTCCATAGCCTTTATGTTTCTCAAATTCATAATGGGGGTACGTAGCAGCAATTTCACACATATAGCGGTCGCGACTCACTTTGGCTAAGATACTCGCCGCACTCACTTCAGGCACTTTGGCATCGGCTTTAATCATCGTGGTAATGCCAGATACGCCAAAATTACAATTGCCATCCATTAAAATGTCATGCCCTTCAAAATGTGCCTTAATCGTTTCTATGGCATATCTTAAACAAGCGCTTAAACCTTTAGTATCGACCATGATATTATCGCAAAAGACGATTTTGAATTCGGATGCGTTTTGAAGTATTTCAAAGAGGGCTTCGCGTTGTTTTTCTGTGAGTTGTTTAGAATCATTAAGACCTAAAACAGGTTCTTTTAAAATAGCTCCTGCAACAACTAAAGGACCTGCTAAACATCCTCTGCCTGCTTCATCTATACCACATAGCATCAAAACTCCTTCAAACATCTTTACATGTAAACGAAGTTTAGTGTAGATTTGCTAAAATGTCCCAAAGGAGTAAGCATGATCCATGAGAGAGATGAGCTTGAAAAGGCATTTAACAAGGAGCTTTTTGTCATCAAAAATGACCTTTATTATCAGCAGATTGACCTTTCAAAAAATGGCAAAAAAGAGCTTTTACGCGTGGATATTTCTTACAAACCACACAGTACGCTGAGTGGTGACACCTACTCTTTACGTAAAACAAAAGATGGAAGGTTGGTTGGGTTTATCGCGGACGCCATGGGCAAAGGGCTTAGTGCTGCCATGAGTGCGATGGCGATTACACGCTTTTTGAACTATTTTTTTGATGAACTCGAAGAAGAAGAGGGATTTGTATTTGATGTATGGATTCACAAAACATTGAAATTTTTGCAAAAAAATCTTTTCGATGAAGAGATTATGAGTATTTTACTTATGGAATACAATATTCAAGATTCTATCGTCAAGTATGCATCTTGCGGGATGCCAACTTTTTTTATCATTAGTGAAGCCGGTGAGTTTCAGTCTATTCGTAGTAACAACCCACCGCTGAGTCTTTTTACCGATACCGTTCATGTTAACACCCTTCCTTCCATCCCCATTTCAAAAATGCTCTGCTATACCGATGGGCTAAGTGAAAGTCTGATTGCTAATGGCAAGCTATATGCTTCATGCCTCAAGGAAGATTTTAGTGATTCGATTTGTGTGAAGGATTTTCGCGATAAAGTAGCGATGCGCATTGGTAAAGGTGATGATGACCTGACCTATATCTATATTCAAAAATTAGAGGTTTCTGAGGCATTTAAGGTATTGCGTATACAAAGCACTTATGAGGCTATTGATGAAGCGTTACAGCATGTTGCAGATTATCTCAAAAGTTATCATGTCGATAGTAAAACTTCCAGCCAAATTATGCTTACGCTCTCCGAACTTCTTTTAAATGCACTTGAACACGGAAGTTTTGGGGTCGATAAAGCCCGTAAAAACTATCTTATTGAAAGCAATTTATTTGATGATGAGATGGTGCGCCTTGAGAAGGAACATCAGAAAAAAAAGATCAAAATCGTTTATGGCATCATTCAAAGCGGCAAGCGTGAGCTTTTTGAAGCAACGATTAGCGATCAAGGTGAAGGGTTTGATACGATGGTGCTGAAAAACATTGTCATTAATGCTGAAAAATTCAACGGACGAGGTTTTGTGATTATTCGAAAACTTTTAGATCACTTCTATTTCAATAAAAAAGGCAATGCTATTACCATTCAAAAATTCATAACGCCAGCGTTAGAGTTGTAGTGACCATTCCCAAAAAGGGGCGATAGAAAAGCTAAAGCCTTCAATATCTTTAGCGCTTTCGCTGCTAAGAGTTACAACCTCAATACGCTTTACATGTAAAGACCAAAATGTCGGTAAAAGCTTTTGAAGTTTGATCTCAATCGCCTCTGTGGTGGCAAAGCCTACACATAAAATCGCCAAAGATTCCTCAGGCAAATAAAAATCAATTCCCTCTTCGTAATAGACCTTTTTACCTCGTTTGATGAGCTCCAAAAAAACCATATTTTCAAAACGTTTCAAAAAGTCTTTTTTAAAAGTCAGTGCATCTTTGAGCGCAAAATCGATGGGATAAACTTTTTTCGAGCTACTTGGTTGATTGTATTTTTCCACAAAAAAGAGAAGCTTTTGGTCGATGAGTTCAGCTGTGATGGCATAAAGCTTATCTTTGGAGATTTTTGTAAATGCTTTAAGATGGTTGTAAATTTGAAATAAAGAGACTTTGGTACTTTGCAGTTCGCATAAACGCTTATAAATAAGAAATGTTGTAGCGTCATTAAGAATAAGATGAAGCATCGATTGCATCTGCCTTTGATAATCCTGCTCAACACTTTGCACAATTTGGGGAAATGTTCCATTGTTCGCAAAAAGGTTGAAAAGATGTTCAATGTTAGAGTGTTTTTTATCAAACGAGATAAATTCCTCAAAATCGAGCGGGTAAAGTGTCAGCTCTTCGTAGCCTTGAAGCGTTTTACATGTAAAGGTGGTTGTGATGAGAATTTCTTCGACTTTTGGAAGATCAAAGGAAAAGTCGAAATGCTCTATTACCAGTAATTGAATGCGATTTTTTTGCAGAAAAAGTGGCAAATTTTCAGCGACTAAATGAGGCTCAATACGGTCATCAGAAAAATCAATATAAAGATAACTTCCTTTTTCATAATGGCTCAAATGATCAATAATCAGATGGCTTTTTCCACTTTTTCTTGGACCATGAAGAATGGTTTTTTTAGAACCAATTGTAATTTTTCGATCAAAAAAGAGACTATTTTTAAAATTTGCTTCATAGAGTGTTTGAAGTGTTTGCATTATTTTTCCTTATTTTGATCTAAAAAAGCAAAATTTATTTGACTCTATTTTTCATATTTTTTCAAAAAATTGCACATAAAAATTGTCAGAAAGAGATTGAAAAAGTCTATTATTTTCCTTATTAAAAGGAAATAAAATGAGTCTTCAATCTGCAAAAACCCCTATATTTATTGACTTTTAGTATCTATTGTTGTAAAATCACAGTCCTTTAATTAGGTCATCTTCAAGGTGGCAAGTTCTTTACAGGGGTACAAATGGAAAAAATTAGACTTAAACTCAAGGCGTATGACCATAGAGTTTTAGACAGATCTGTTGCAGCTATCGTTGAAGCTGTCAAACGAACTGGAGCCGAAATTGTCGGACCAATTCCTATGCCTACAAAAATCAAGCGCTATACAGTGCTTAGATCTCCGCACGTAAACAAAACTTCAAGAGAGCAATTTGAGATGAGAATCCATGCACGTATGATCGACATCGTGTCTGCGACTACTGATACAGTTGATTCACTCATGAAACTTGACCTCGCTCCAGAAGTCAACGTTGAAGTTAGAGCTATGGGTAAATAAGGGGTAATGATGGAATATATTATTGAAAAAATCGGCATGAGCCGAACAATTGCAGTACCAAGCGTTCCTGTCACGTTACTCAGAGTTTTAGAAGCGAAAGTATGTGAAGTTAACGCTGACAAACGCGCTTTAGTTTCGTATGTTAGTGGCAAAAAAATGAACAAAGCTATTGCAGGTCAGCAAAAAAAGTATAACCTTTCTGCTGCATTCAATCGTTTTGTGACACTTGATGTTGCAAATGCAGAAGCTGGCGATTTAGATACAGCACCTTTGGGCGAAGCAAAAACACTTAAAGTGTCTTTGAATACTAAAGGTAGAGGTTTTGCAGGTGTTATTAAACGCCACAATTTCCAAGGTGGTCCTGGTGGACATGGTAGTCGTTTTCACAGAGCTCCTGGTTCAATCGGTAACTGTGAATGGCCTGGTCGTGTTCAAAAAGGCAAAAAAATGCCTGGTCACTATGGTAACACTCAAGTTACAGTAAAAAATGAGATCGTTTCATTTGACGCACAAAATGGTATCTTGGCTGTTAAAGGCTCAGTTCCAGGTGCAAATGGATCATTAGGTAAAGTAAGGATTGTTAAATGAGTAGCGCAATCGTATTAAATGAAAAATTAGAAAATGTTGGTGCATTGGCTCTTCCTGCAAGTTTTGAAGAGATCCATTCACACAACCTATATCTTTATGTCAAATCATACCAAGCTGCGCTTCGTTCAAACACTGCGAACACTAAAACAAAAGGTGACGTAAGTGGTGGTGGTAAAAAACCTTGGGCTCAAAAAGGTCGAGGTGGTGCACGTGCTGGTAGTAGAAGAAGTCCAGTATGGGTTGGCGGTGGTGCTGCATTTGGCCCTAAAGCTAACAGAAATTATGATTTGAAAGTTAACAAAAAACAGAAAAAATTAGCACTTGAATTCGCATTGAATGAAAAAGCGGCTAATAACGCACTTTTTGTTGTTGATTCTTTGAGTGTTGAATCTGGTAAAACTAAAGATGCAGCAAAGATCATTAAAACACTTGGTACAAGAGATGCATTAATCGTTAAAGAATTGGTCGATGAAAAAACATTGTTAGCGTTTAGAAATATTCAAAACTGCTACCTTGTTGAATCAAATGAGCTTAATGCGTATTTAGCAACTGCGTTCTATGCGGTAATCATAGAAAAATCAGTGCTTGAAACAATCACAAAAGAGGGCTAAGAATGGCTGATATTACTGATATTAAGGCAATCCTTTATACTGAAAAGAGCTTGAGCCTTCAAGAGAATGGTACAGTTGTTATCCAAACTTCAGTAAGAATGACAAAAAATGGTTTAAAAGAAGTATTAAAACAATACTTTGGTTTCACTCCATTAAAAATCAATTCTCTTAGAGTTATGGGAAAAGTTAAGAAGTTTAAAGGCATTGAAGGCAAACGTAATGATTTTAAAAAGTTTTATGTTCAGTTGCCAGAGGGCGCTAAACTAGAGAATGTGGAGGCGTAATCATGGCAATAAAATCATTTAAACCATATACCCCGAGCCGTAGATTTTTAACAGGACTTGATTCAAGCGACATTACTGCAAAAGCTAGTGTTCCTTCACTCCTTGTTAAAATTGCTGCAACGGCAGGTAGAAATAACAATGGTAGAATCACTTCTCGTCATAAAGAAGCGGGCGCTAAAAAACTTTACAGAATTATTGACTTCAAAAGAAGAAAATTTGATGTAGAAGGAACAGTTGCTGCCATTGAGTATGATCCAAATAGAAATTGTAGAATTGCTCTTATCAATTATGCAGATGGTGAGAAAAGATATATCCTTCAACCATCAGGCTTAAAAGTTGGCGATAAAATTCAAGCAGCAGAAGCTGGTCTTGATATTAAACCAGGTAACGCAATGAAACTAAAAAGCATCCCTGTTGGTACGATCTTACACAATATTGAACTTAAACCTGGTAAGGGTGGTCAGATGGCACGTAGTGCTGGTGGTTACGCTCAACTTATGGGTAAAGAGACTCAGTATGTTATGGTAAGACTTCCAAGTGGTGAGATGAGACAAATATTGGCAGAGTGTATGGCTACTGTTGGTGTTGTTGGAAATGAAGATTGGGCAAACGTTGTTATCGGTAAAGCGGGTCGTAATAGACACCGTGGTATTAGACCTCAAACTCGTGGTTCTGCAATGAACCCAGTAGATCACCCACATGGTGGTGGTGAGGGTAAAACCAACTCAGGACGTCATCCAGTAACTCCATGGGGACAACCAACTAAAGGTAGAAAAACTCGTAAGAAAAAAGCGAGCGACAAACTGATTATTTCTAGAAGAAAAGGAAAATAGATGGCTAGATCGCTAAAAAAAGGTCCTTTTGTTGATGCTCATTTGTTGAAAAAAACGGTTGAAGCAAAAGAGACAAAATCAAACAAGCCGATTAAGACATGGTCTCGTAGAAGTACTATTATTCCTGATATGATCGGTATTACATTTAATGTCCATAACGGTAGAAACTTTGTACCAGTTTATGTTACAGAGAACCATATTGGTTATAAAATGGGTGAGTTTGCACCAACTCGTACGTTCAAGGGTCATAAGGGCTCTGTTCAGAAAAAAATTGGTAAGTAGGTAGAATATGAGTAAAGCAATATTAAAATTTATCAGATTGTCTCCTACAAAAGCAAGGTTAATTGCACGTGAAGTTCAAGGAATGAATGCTGAGCTTGCTATGGCAAGTTTAGAGTTTATGCCAAACAAAGGTGCAAAAATCATTTCTAAAGTGATCGCTTCTGCTGTTTCTAATGGCGGATTTGAACCTCAAGAAGTTGTTGTTGCTTCTTGTCGCGTTGACGCAGGTCCGGTACTTAAACGTTTTCTGCCAAGAGCAAGAGGTAGTGCGAGTGGCATTAGAAAACCAACTTCTCATGTATTTGTTGAAGTAGCAAAAGCTGCAAAGAAGGAAGACTAAGATGGGTCAAAAAGTAAATCCGATTGGTTTAAGACTTGGTATTAATAGAAACTGGGATTCACGTTGGTTCCCAAGTAAGCAAACCTTAGCGACAAGCATTGGTGAAGATTACAAAATTAGAACATTTTTGAAAAAAGAGCTTTACTATGCAGGTGTGAGTCAAATTTTGATTGAGCGTACTGCTAAAAAGCTTAGAGTTACTGTTGTTGCTGCGCGTCCTGGTATCATTATTGGTAAAAAAGGCTCTGATATTGAAAAATTAAGAGTTAAATTGACCAAACTTATTGATAAAGATGTTAACGTCAACATTAAAGAAGAGAGACGTCCTCAAGCTTCAGCACAACTTTGTGCCGAAAACGTTGCAATGCAACTTGAGCGTCGTGTAGCCTTTAGAAGAGCAATGAAAAAAGTGATTCAGGGTGCACAAAAATCAGGTGCAAAAGGTATTAAAATTTCTGTTTCAGGACGTCTTGGTGGCGCTGAAATGGCAAGAACTGAATGGTACCTTGAAGGACGTGTTCCACTTCATACGCTAAGAGCGAAAATTGATTATGGTTTTGCTGAAGCACACACTACATACGGTGTTATTGGTGTTAAAGTATGGATTTTCAAAGGTGAAGTACTTGTAAAAGGACTTGTACCTGAGAAAGAAGAAGCACCTGAAAAAGAGAATTCACGCAAGCCAAGAGCGCGTAAAGAGAGAGGTAAAAACTAATGTTAATGCCTAAAAGAACGAAATATAAAAAGCAGATGAAAGGCCGCAACCGCGGTGAAGCTCATAGTGGTGCTTCAATCTCTTTTGGTGAAATCGGTCTAAAAGCTGTTGAAGCTGGACGTATTGATTCACGCCAAATTGAGGCTGCGAGGATTGCTTATACAAGACACGTTAAGCGTCAAGCTAAGACTTGGATTCGTGTATTCCCAGACAAACCATTAACTGCTAAGCCTATCGAAACACGTATGGGTAAAGGTAAAGGTTCTGTTGATAAGTGGGTTATGAATGTTAAGCCTGGTAGAATTATTTTTGAAATGGCAGGTGTACCTGAAGAATTAGCGCGTGAAGCGTTGACACTTGCAATGCATAAATTGCCTTTCAAAACCAAGATTGTAACTCGAGAGAGCGAAAATGAAGTATATTGATTTAAACGGCAAAAGCGCGTCAGAGCTTTTAGAGTTGTTAAAAGAGAAAAAGGTTCTTTTGTTTACATTAAGACAAAAGCTAAAAACAATGCAACTTACTAATCCAAATGAGATTAAAGAAGTTAGAAGAGATATCGCACGTATTAATACGGCAATTTCTGCTCAAAACAAGTAGGGGTAACTAATGGCTTTAAAACGAGAGATTCAAGGCGTAGTTGTTCAGAAAACTGGTGATAAAACAATCACCGTTTTGGTAGAGAGACGTGTAATGCACCCAAGATATCGCAAGTTCGTTAAACGTTTCAAAAAATACCTAGTCCATGACGAGAGCAACCAAGTAAAAATCGGCGACACAGTAAGCGCTATCGAGTGCAGACCACTTTCAAAAAGAAAGTCTTTTAGACTTAGCGCGATTGTTAAAGTGGGAGTTGAATAATGATACAAAGTTTTACAAGATTAGCTGTTGCTGATAACAGTGGTGCTAAAGAGATCATGTGTATTAAAGTTCTTGGTGGTAGTAAACGTCGTTATGCAACCGTAGGTGATGTTATCATTGCTTCTGTCAAAAAAGCTTTGCCAAGTGGTAAAGTGAAAAAAGGACAAGTTGTCAAAGCGGTTATCGTAAGAACAAAAAAAGAGATCCAAAGAGAAAACGGCTCACTCATTCGTTTTGATGAGAATGCTGCTGTTATTCTTGATAACAAAAGAGAGCCAATCGGTACAAGGATTTTCGGACCAGTTGGTCGTGAAGTTCGTTATGCTAACTTCATGAAAATCGTATCTTTGGCACCGGAGGTACTATAATGGCGACTAAGATGAAAATTAAAAAAGGCGATACTGTAAAAGTAATCGCAGGCGACGATAAAGGTAAAGAGGCAAAAGTTGTTCAAGTTTTGCCAAAAACTTCACAAGTCGTTGTTGAGGGTTGCAAAGTAGTAAAAAAAGCCATTAAGCCAAGTGAGAGTAACCCTAAGGGTGGTTTTGCAAATGTTGAAAAACCAATTCATGTCTCGAATGTGGCTAAAGTAGAGGGTAAATAATGAACAGATTGCAAGAGAAATTTAATGCTGAAGTTCAACCAGCATTGGTTAAAGAGTTTAATATTGCTAATCCTATGTTGTCACCTAAAATTGAAAAAGTTGTTATCAGCGTTGGTGCTGGTGAAGAAGGTAAAGATACTAAGTTATTGCAAAATATCGTCGATACCATCTCTTTAATCGCTGGTCAAAAAGCGGTTGTTGCGAATGCTAAAAAATCAGTTGCTGGTTTTAAAGTACGTGCTGGTTACCCAGTCGGTGTTAAAGTAACACTTCGTAAAGAGAACATGTATGCATTTTTGGACAAGCTTATCTCTGTAGCCCTTCCTAGAGTAAAAGATTTTAGAGGTCTTCCAAGAGTAGGTTTTGACGGACGTGCAAACTACAACTTTGGTCTTAATGAGCAATTGATGTTCCCAGAAGTTGAGTATGATAACATTATGAAAACTCACGGAATGAATATTACGATCGTAACAACTGCTAGCAATGATAAAGAAGCGTTTAGACTTCTTGAACTCATTGGTTTGCCGTTCGCAAAAGGTAAATAATATGGCTAAAAAATCGATGATTGCAAAGGCTGCTAGAAAGCCTAAGTTTCAAGTAAGAGCATACACAAGATGTCAAATTTGTGGACGTCCACACTCTGTTTACAGAGATTTTGGTATCTGCAGAATTTGTCTTCGTAAAATGGCAAATGAGGGTCTTATTCCAGGCCTCAAAAAAGCAAGCTGGTAAGGAAATAGACTATGATTAATGATCTAGTAGCAGATTCTCTAACAAGAATCAGAAATGCATCAATGAGAAAACTTGATGTCACAAAGTTAATGCATTCAAAACTGGTTGAAGCGATTTTAGTTATTTTCCAAAACAAAGGTTATATCGAAAGTTTTAACGTTGTTGAAGAAGGTCCTAAGAAATTTATCAATGTTGTTTTGAAGTATGACGCAAGAGGCAGCCAAGTTATTAATGAAGTGAAAAAAATCTCAAAACCAGGCCGTAGAGTCTATAAAGGTTGCGACGAAATTAAACGCTTCAAAAATGGTTATGGTACTATCGTTGTTAGTACATCAAAAGGTGTTCTCAGTAATGATGACGCTCACAAAGCAGGTCTTGGTGGCGAAGTTATCTGTAGTATTTGGTAATTAGCTGTTCTTTTATGGTATTCGATATCCATTCTAAGATTGTAAGCTTATCGTAGACAAGTAAAAGGAAATAAAAATGTCTCGTATTGGTAAAAAGCCTGTTAAGATACCTGCTGGGATTGAAGTCTCAGTTAATGGTGCTGTAATAGCGTTTAAAAAAGGTAGTGTTTCAAAAGAATTGGACACTAAGGGAAATGTTGACGTAAAAGTTCAAGATGGAGAGCTTGTATTTATTTCAAAAGGTGCTGATCGTCAGAGCAGCGCTTTTTGGGGAACATACCGTGCGCTTGGTCAAAATGTTATCACAGGTTTAACTGAAGGTTTTAAAAAGCAACTTGAGATTAACGGTGTTGGTTATAGAGCTGCCGTTAATGGTAATGTTCTTGAACTTCAACTAGGATTTTCTCACCCAATCAATTATGAATTTCCAAAAGATATTCAAATTGCAGTTGAAAAAAACGTGATTACAATTCAAGGTGATGACAAGCAAGTAGTTGGTCAGATTGCTGCCGAAATTAGAAGTTTTAGAGCTCCAGAGCCTTACAAAGGTAAAGGTGTTAAATATTCTGATGAAACTATTATCCGTAAAGCCGGAAAAACTTCCAAGAAGTAAGGGTAAGAGATGAGAGCAAATATTTTAAAACGAAAGCTTGCATTAAGAGTTAAGCGTAAAAAAAGAGTAAGAGCAGATATTTCTGGCACAGCTGAGAGACCAAGAGTTTCTTTCTTTAAATCGAATAGATTTATGTATGCGCAAGCGATTGATGATGTTAATGGCGTTACTTTGGCAAGTGTAGATGGCAAAAAATTAGGGTTCAATGCTAGCAAAGCAAGTGCAGCAGAAGTTGCAAAAGCTTTTGCAGAAACGCTCAAGGCTAAGAATTTGACTCAAGTTGTCTATGATAGAAATGGTTATTTGTATCATGGTGTAGTTGCTGCTTTTGCAGACGGCCTTAGAGCAAACGGCATAGTGCTATAAGAAAAAGAAGAGGAAAACGATTCAATGGAAAAATATAACAGAGAAGAGTTTGAAGAAGTCATCGTTAACATTGGCCGCGTAACAAAAGTTGTTAAAGGCGGTAGACGTTTTAGATTTACAGCACTAGTCGTTGTTGGAAATAAAAAAGGTCTTGTTGGCTTTGGTTTTGGTAAGGCTAAAGAGGTTCCTGATGCTATTAGAAAAGCAGTTGATGATGCATTTAAAAACATTGTCAAAGTAAATATCAAAGGTTCAACAATCGCTCATGATGTTGAAGTTAAATTTAATGCAAGTCGTATTATTCTTAAACCAGCAAGTGATGGTACCGGCGTTATCGCTGGTGGTGCAACTCGCCCTGTCGTTGAACTTGCAGGTATTAAAGATATTTTGACAAAGTCATTGGGTTCAAACAACGCTTCTAACGTGGTAAGAGCAACAATTAAAGCTCTTAGCATGATTAAAAGCTAAGTGAAGAGAAGGATTCAAAATGGCATTAGATAATCTTACACCAGCAGAAAACTCTACTAAAAAGATCAAACGCGTAGGTCGTGGTCAAGGTAGTGGTATGGGTAAAACCGCAAGCCGTGGTAATAACGGTCAGAAATCTCGTACAGGTTACAAACGTAAAAGAGGTTTTGAAGGTGGTCAACAGCCACTTCAAAGAAGATTACCAAAAGTTGGTTTTACTTCTAAAATTGAAAAACCTTATATTATCAACATTGATAAAATTAAAGCAGTTGCAGAACTTGCTGAAATTACAGTTGATGCTATTAGAACTGTACATAAAATGTCCAGTGCAGTTGTTAAAGTGAAATTGATCGGTGCAGGCGCAAAAGAGTTGACTGCTAAGATCAAAGACGAAAACGTCATCTTTACTGGAATGAGTAAATGAGCCAAGATCTCACGAGGAAGATCTTAGTTACATTAGGCTTTATTTTTGCATATAGGATACTGGCATACGTGCCAGTTCCTGGTGTAAATCTAGAGGTAATTAAAGAGTTCTTCGACTCCAATAGCTCAAATGCCCTTGGAATGTTTAATATGTTCAGCGGTAACGCTGCACAACGTCTTAGTATTATATCGTTAGGTATTATGCCTTACATCACCGCGTCTATCATTATGGAACTTCTTGCAGCAACTTTCCCAGCACTTGGTAAAATGAAAAAAGAACGTGATGGTATGGTGAAATACATGCAGATCATTCGATATGCAACGATTGGTATTACGATTGTACAAGCCATTGGTGTTTCCGTTGGTCTTGGAGGGTTAAGTGGTCGAGCAGGCGAGAGTGCCATTATGATCGATATGACAACCTTTACAGCCATTGCTGCAGCGAGTATGCTTACTGGAACCATGTTACTCATGTGGATTGGTGAACAGATTACGCAACGTGGTATTGGTAATGGTATCAGTTTGATTATTTTTGCAGGTATCGTTTCGGGGATTCCACACGCAATTGGCGGTACTATTAACCTTGTGAATACTGGCGAGTTGAATTTCCTTGTCGTTATTGGAATTTTAGCCGTTATCTTAGCGACAGTTGGTTCAATTATTTATGTTGAAATGGGCGAACGCCGTGTTCCTATTTCGTATTCACGCAAAGTAGTGCTTCAAAATCAACATAAACGTATTATGAATTATGTTCCTATTAAAATGAACCTAAGTGGTGTTATTCCTCCTATTTTTGCAAGTGCAATTTTGATGTTTCCATCAACAATTATGCAAGCAAGTACAAACCCTATTGTTCAAGCAATCCACGATTTCTTGAATCCAAATAGTTATGTCTTTAATGTCCTCACTTTCTTATTCGTTATTTTCTTTGCTTATTTTTACGCATCAATTGTTTTTAATGCTAAAGATATTTCAGAAAATCTCAAAAAACAAGGTGGCTTTATTCCTGGTGTTAGACCAGGCGAAAGTACTGCACTCTTTTTAAATGAAGTAGCAGGTAGATTAACACTTTGGGGTTCAATCTATTTAGGACTTATTTCAACACTTCCTTGGGTTTTGGTTAAATTTATGGGAGTTCCATTTTATTTCGGAGGTACTGCGGTTTTGATCGTTGTTCAAGTAGCCCTTGATACAATGCGCAAAATTGAGGCACAAATGTACATGAATAAATATGAAACATTGAGTGCTGTAGGACTTTAATGGTATGGCAATTACCATCAAAAAACCACAAGAAATAAAAAAGCTTTCGGTAGCAAATCAGATAGTCTCGAAAACGTTAGATTATCTTACATGTAATATTCATCCAGGGCTTAGCCTGAAAGAGCTGAACGCCATGGGTGAGTCTTACATACAAAGTTTGGGTGCTCGCGCAGCATTTAAAGGGCTCTATGGCTTTCCTGCAGGTGTTTGTACTTCTGTCAATGAAGTGATTATTCACGGCATTCCTACCGATTATCGTCTTAAAGAGGGTGATATTGTAGGGCTTGATATTGGTACAGAAGTGGATGGCTGGTATGGCGATTCTGCTGTAACTGTAGGTGTTGGAGAAATTTCAAAAAGCGATGAAGCATTAATAGCTTGCGCTAAAGACGCTTTGTATTATGCGATTGATATTATCCAGCCAGAGATGCGTTTTAAAGAACTAAGTCATGCTATTGAGCAATTTATCCTTCAAAAAGGTTATGTTCCTTTGCGCGGATTTTGTGGACATGGCATTGGTAGAAAGCCTCACGAAGAGCCAGAAGTTCCAAACTATTTAGAAGGGATCAATCCTAAAAGTGGTCCTAAAATCAAAAATGGAATGGTGTTCTGTATTGAGCCAATGATCTGCCATAAAGATGGGACACCTAAAATTTTGGAAGATAAGTGGTCTGTTGTTTCAACAGATGGGTTAAGAGGAAGCCACTATGAGCACACTGTTGCTGTCGTAGATGGCAAAGTAGAAATTTTGTCTCTATCTTGAGATTATAGGGGGTAAAATGGCAAAAGATGACGTAATTGAAATAGACGGTAAAGTGATAGAAGCACTTCCAAACGCAACCTTTAAAGTTGAAGTACAAAATAGCCATGTGATCTTGTGTCACATTGCAGGAAAGATGAGAATGCATTATATTAAAATAATGCCAGGAGACACTGTAAAAGTGGAGTTAACTCCGTATAGTTTGGATAAAGGGCGTATAACTTATAGGTATAAGTAAATTATTAGCTTAATTTATGTATAATTTACCCCTTTTGTAAAGCTGTGTGAAGAATAATCGAAAAAGAAACCACTGTTTTTTCGATTGTTGGTTTGAGATACATCATCAAACCTGTGACAGTTTAACTCAAAATCCCAGTGGAAAAAAAGTTCAGGAGTCACGAATGAAAGTACGACCTTCTGTAAAGAAGATGTGCGATAAGTGCAAAGTGATAAAACGAAAAGGTATCGTTAGAGTCATTTGCGTAAATCCAAAACATAAACAGAGACAAGGATAAGCATGGCAAGGATTGCAGGTGTAGACCTTCCAATGAAAAAGAGAGTAGAGTATGGTTTGACATACATCTACGGTATAGGTTTAACAAGTTCTAGAGCTATTTTAACAGCTACTGGAATTTCGTTTGATAAGAGAGTTCATGAGCTAAGTGAAGATGAAGTTGCTGCGATTCGTAAAGAGATTCAAGCAGGATTCCAAGTAGAGGGTGACCTTCGTAAAAAAGTGGCTATGGATATTAAAGCTTTGATGGATATGGGAAGCTATAGAGGTCTTAGACACAGAAAAGGCTTGCCAGTTCGTGGACAAAAAACAAAAACGAATGCGCGTACCCGAAAAGGTAAAAAACGCACCGTTGGCGCTAAAGCTAAATAACGAAGTCTCAAAGGGAAACAGATGGCAAAAAGAAAAGTAGTACGTAAAAAAGTTGTTAGAAAAAATATTGCTAAAGGTATCATTTATATCTCTGCAACATTTAATAACACTGTCGTAACTGTAACTGATGAGATGGGAAATGTTATTGCTTGGAGCAGTGCAGGTAGTTTGGGCTTTAAAGGTAGTAAAAAATCTACTCCTTATGCAGCACAACAAGCCGTAGAAGATGCATTGACTAAAGCAAAAGAGCATGGTCTCAAAGAAATCGGTATTAAAGTTCAAGGCCCGGGCAGTGGTCGCGAGACAGCGGTAAAAAGTGCTGGTACAACAGAAGGTATTAAAGTGTCTTTCCTAAAAGACATTACACCTCTTCCACACAACGGCTGTAGACCTCCAAAAAGAAGAAGAGTTTAATTCTAATTTTTAGAACAGAACCTCTTTTAGAGAAACAAAATAATTTTTTCGTTTATGCAATAGATTAGGAGAAAAAATGGCAAGATATAGAGGACCAGTCGAAAAGCTCGAGAGAAGACTTGGTGTCAGCTTAGCCCTTAAAGGTGAGCGCAGACTTGCTGGTAAAAGCGCATTAGATAAGCGTCCATATGCACCAGGTCAACACGGACAAAGAAGAACAAAAATTAGTGAGTATGGACTCCAATTAAGAGAGAAACAAAAAGCTAAATTTATGTATGGAGTTTCTGAAAAACAATTCAGACGTATATTTGACGAAGCAGCAAGAAGAGAAGGAAACACAGGTATTAACCTTGTACTTCTTATCGAAAGAAGACTTGATAATGTTGTTTACCGTATGGGATTTGCAACAACAAGAAGATTTGCACGTCAATTAGTTACACATGGACACATTTTAGTGAATGGCAGCAGAGTTGACATTCCTTCTTATGTTGTACGTGCAGGTGATAAAGTAGAGGTTTGTGAAAAATCTAAAAATAATCCACAGGTTAAAAGAGCTCTTGAATTAACACAACAAACTGGTATCGCACCATGGGTTGACGTTGAGAGAGAAAAAGCAATGGGTATTTTTACACGCATCCCAGAAAGAGAAGAAGTAGTTATTCCGGTTGAAGAAAGATTAATCGTTGAGCTATACTCTAAATAATAAAGTAGGTAGTATATGAAAAAAATCAATACATCAGCTTACATGCCAACTGAAATTGAGGTAGAGAATATTGCGGCAAATAAGGTTCAAGTGAGTGCATACCCATTTGAATCTGGTTTTGCGGTAACATTGGCACATCCTTTACGAAGATTGCTTTTAAGTAGTACAGTAGGATCCGCCCCAACGGCTGTAAAGATTGAAGGCGTAACCCATGAATTTGATAGCATGCGCGGTATGCTTGAAGATGTTGCTCTTTTCATCATTAACCTCAAAAATATTCGTTTCAAAATCAAAGGCGATGAGAAACGTGTAGAGGTTAACTACTCATTTACTGGACCAAAAGAGATCAAAGGAAGTGACTTAGCGAATGCACAAATTGAAATTGTTACACCAGATGCATATTTGGCAACAATCAATGAAGATGCAGAGTTTAACTTCTCTTTAATCATCGAAAAAGGAATCGGCTATGTTCCAAGTGAGAACATTAGAGGTTTGGTCGGAGAAGATTATATTGCACTTGATGCTTTCTTTACACCTGTAAAAAGAGCAGTGTACGATATTGAGAATGTTTTGGTTGAAGACAATCCTAACTATGAAAAAATTGTTTTTACAATCGAAACAGATGGACTTGTTTCTCCAATCGAAGCTTTTAAAAATTCACTTGAAGCGATGTATGCACAAATGTCAGTTTTTAATGGCATTTTGGATATTGCAGTGGCTCCAAAAAGTGAGAGTTCTAATGAGAACGTGGAGTTTGGAAAGCTATTACAGAGTATTGAAGAGTTAAATCTGAGTGCTCGTAGCTTCAACTGTTTAGATAGAGCAGAGGTTAAATTTATTGGCGAGCTTGCTCTTATGAGCGAGTTAGAGCTCAAAAACCTCAAAAATCTAGGCAAAAAATCGTTAGAAGAGATCAGACAAGTTATGGAAGAGAGTGGTTATCCTGTCGGATATAATTTCTCTGACGAGACAGCAAGTTTGCTCAAGAAAAAAATTGAAGATTTAAAATCTGAAGCCAACGAGGGTTAATTTATGAGACATAAGCACGGATACAGAAAGCTTGGTCGTACTTCATCACACAGAGCGGCGTTGTTGAAGAATATGGCTATAGCTGTCATTAAATATGAAAAAATCGAAACAACACTTCCTAAAGCAAAAGAGCTTAGAGGTTTTGTTGAGAAGTTGATTACTAAGGCTGGAGTTGGTGGCGATCATGCTCACAAAACAGTTTTTGCGGCGCTTCAAGATAAAGAGTGTACAAAAAAATTGGTCAACGAGATCGCACCTAAATATGTTGAAAGAAATGGTGGTTACACCCGTATTATTAAAACACGTATAAGAAAAGGCGACGCAGCGCCTATGGCGTTTTTAGAGCTCGTCTAAATCTTGCTTTTTTTGCTTTGGGGACGTTCTGTCCCCAAGCTTACCTTCGTTAAAATTTTTTTACCCTAAACTACCCATTTTCCCCTCAAAAATTAAGTCACTTTTAACTCAAACTATTGTTAAATTAGATACTTTTGCTATAGGAGAATCTATGATACCATTTAGTGATGAAGAGTTGTTTCCCGTTGTTGAAAAATCACTTGAAAAAATAAAGCCAATGTTGGCATTGGACGGCGGTGGATTGACATTGCTTGGGATTAAAGGTGGGCGTGTTTTTGTTCAGCTTCAAGGTGCTTGTCAAGGATGCGCATCGAGTGGACAAACACTTAAATACGGAGTTGAACGACAGCTTAGAATTGATATTCATCCTGAAATAGAAGTTGTAAATATTTTACCAGGCACGGAGCATGAGTTCGAAGCAATTGGAGAGTAATGAACGCTTATATTAAAAAAGGCATTGAAAAATTTTACGCAAAAAACTTTTCAGAGGCAATGCTACAATTTGCATTAGCTCTAAGTGAGGACCCTAAATCCAAAGAAGCTCGAATTGGAGCCATTTTATGCGATATGGCAATGCACAATGAAGAACAAGCTATAGCTTTGTTTGAGTACTATATTCTTACCAAAGAAAATGGCGCTGAAGATTGCGAAGAGGTAATGGAAGAGATTATTAATTCGGTTGAAGCGCACAGTGAAAAAATAGCTCATTTATTTAAAGAGAATGATTTTGAAGCACGCATTAACGCTGAAAATGGCATAAAATATGAAGATTTTATGACGCTTATTGAATCACGAGGAAGTTTTAAAGAAGCTTTTGAAGACATTATGTTTTCAACCAAAGTGATTATTTCCAAAAAAGAAGACTTTGTCGATTTCCTCGCTAAATTGATTGAAAATGGATTTATTGAAATGTCCCTCAACTACCTGGAGAGTGCTGTCACTCTTTTCCCCAACGATGAGCAACTGTTATCGCTTATTAAAAAAGTACAAAAATAGAGAGTTCCCGTGAAAATAGATTTGCAAAACCATGAGCCGTTTTTACATGTAACGGATAATTCGAACGAGTGTGATGCTTCTAGCATCTTTGTTATGAGCGATCAAAATGCTATTTATAAGCAAAGCGCCATTGATCATGGTTGTACGAAGATTATTTCGCCCAAAGAGTGCTTAGATCTTTTAGGTCTTAGCGATTCGATTAAAATCATTGGAATTACAGGTACGAATGGTAAAACGACAACCGCTGCGGCTATTTACTCCATACTGCTTGATTTAGGTAAAAAGGTAGGTTTGCAAGGCACGCGAGGTTGTTTTATTAACGATAGACGCATTGAAGATAAAAGCCTTACAACACCTCCTATTTTACAAACAATTAAGAATCTTAAAATGGCAGTGGATGCTGGATGTGAGTATTTCGTGATGGAAGTGAGTTCACATGCGATTGTTCAAAACCGTATTGATGGGCTTTCTTTTGCTTTGAAAATTTTGACCAATGTGACGCAAGATCATCTTGATTTTCACAAAACAATTGATGAATATATTGCTGTTAAAAGTCGTTTTTTTGAAGATACGAGTTTGAAACTGATTAACAAAGATGAGAGTAAAATTCGCTTTAATCGTACGAATGCTATGAGTTATGGCATTGAACATCCCGCAACTTATAAAATTTTAGCCTATTCACTCAAAGAAGGCATTAGTGCCGCGGTAGCCAAAATTGATAAAGTCTATGACTTTGAATCACCGTTACATGGCTTTTTTAACCTTTATAATATTTTAGCCGCCATTAGCGCAGTTGATATGTTAGGTGTTGCACCTATGGAGGCGATTTGTGAAGCAGTAGAGCACTTTGGTGGCGTGGAAGGTCGTATGGAAGTGGTCAGTAATGACCCACTGGTCATTGTTGATTTTGCTCACACTCCTGATGGAATGGAAAAGGTACTTGATAGTATGAAAGAGCGCGACCTTGTGGTTGTTTTTGGAGCTGGGGGCGATAGAGATCGAACGAAGCGACCAAAAATGGGAGCCATGGCTGAACGCTATGCTAAAAAGATTGTCGTGACGAGTGATAACCCACGTTCCGAAGATCCGCAAAGTATTATTGATGAAATTTTGACTGGAATGCACCCCAAAGAGCATTTACATGTAGAAGTAGATCGCCATAAAGCGATTGAAAAAGCACTGATGATGCAAGAAAAAAATGAGGTACTTTTAATTCTTGGTAAAGGCGATGAAACGTATCAAGAGATTCAAGGGAAAAAATTTCCTTTCGATGATCGAGAAGTTGTTAAAAGTATCATCGCTCAATGGACTAAGCAAAAATAGGGTAAAATAAACAAATTTCTTAATCTAGAAGAGGTATAAAAGCGATGACGCTTGAGATGTTATACAGTAAAATTCATCGAGCAACCGTAACGGATGCTAATTTGAACTATGTTGGTTCAATTACAATCGATAAGGAGTTGATCGAAGCTTCCAACCTTTGCGTGGGGCAAAAAGTGGAAGTGGTCAATATCAACAACGGTGAGCGCTTTACAACCTATGTGATTGAAGGCAAGGCTGGGCAAAAAGATATTTGCCTTAACGGTGCAGCAGCACGCAAGGCCCATATTGGCGATAAAATCATTATCATTGCATACGCGCACATGACCAAAGATGAAATGCAGACGTTTAAGCCAACCGTTGTTTTAGTTGATGACAGTAATGCTATGATTGAAGTGAGAGATTACATCTAATGTTTGAAAATTTTGATCTTTCCAAAATGGGTGCAATGCTAGAAGTTGCACAAAAACAAGCTCAAAAGATGCAAGAAGATGCCAATAGTAAACAATTCACCGCTAAAAGTGGTGGTGGAATGGTGAGCGTAAGCATGAATGGTAATGGAGAAGTGGTCGATATAACCCTTGATGATTCTCTTTTAAATGATAAAGAATCTTTGCAGATTTTACTCATAAGTGCTATGAATGATGTTTCCAAAATGGTAGAAGATAATAAAAAACTAGCGACAACTCAAATGCTCTCCAGCATTGGAGGATTTGGCGCAAAAAGTTAAGGGGTGGTATGTGAAACGTCTAGGTCTTTTTCTTTTGTTAATAACCCAAGTCCTTTTTTCAGCTGATGCACCAGTGCCTGCTTCTAAAGCAGAGTTTGTCTATCCTGATTTTTCGCAGTGCTATGAAAAAAACAGACAATCTGTTGTTTATTTTGGTAAAACCAGAGCGGTTGCCATTAGTGAAAAACAAGCCATAGCCTATTCAAAAGAGAAGCCTAGTGTGCCTTATGTGAGGTATGACTATTTCTCCAACCTTTATTTGTTTGATTCTCCAAAACCACTTATCCCTATGAAACTTAAAGCAACGAGTGAGCTCAAAATGGGTGAATGGCTTGCAAGTATGACCGATAATTCGTTAGTTGCTGTCAATGCTTCAAAAATGGGTAATGGCGCTAATGATTTTTTTGAATTTGGCGGTGTTGGTGAAGTGAATAGCATTGTGGGTGGACTTTGTTGTGAAATGTATGGTCTTGGAATTGGGGATAAATTTTTTATTGGCTCCGAGGCACTTGGGCGTTTTATAGAGGGTAAATCAGCCTCTTTTCAAGAGTTGGGTGTACGCGTAGTGGATGGCAATGAGAGCGTTGTTGTTGATTTTGTTGACCCAAATTTTAAAGATGCAAAACTCAAAGCTGGCGATAAAATTACGTTACTCAATGGTAAGAAAGTGAGTAATGTAACAGAATTTGCCGATGCCCTTAAAACATTTCAAGACCTCACCAAAGTAAGTGCTCAGATTCAAAGAGATAATGCATGGATTGAGGAAAATATCTTAGCTCCCAAACCTGTTAAAAAAGTTGAACCAAAAAAAGCCCATGTCCCTGAAGTAAAAAAAGAGAGTTATTTGCAAATGAAAGGCTTTAAGTTTGACAATGATCTTAGAATTAAAGAGATAGCGAGAAACTCTTTTGCCGAACAGAGTGGTCTCAAGGTGGGTGATCGTTTAATGCAAGTTGATGAGCTTCCTGTTCAGAGAGTTCAAGAAGCCGATGCGTATATGGCAAAAGCACGAAATAAAGAGATGAGTCTATTATTTGATCGCGAAGACTTTCAGTTTTTTGTGACACTGAATCGTTGAAAGGGATGTTTTGAGTTCTAAAGTGTTAGTCGAAAAATTTGAAGCATTTTTAAAAGCAAAGCTTCCTGTTATCCAGAGTTTTCATCCCCATTTTAGCCATGCTTTTGGTGAAATGCTTGATGTGGGAGGAAAACGCTTTCGTCCCCTTTTGTTGCTTAGTGTTGTAGAAGGTACACGTCCTCTTTTGATTGAAAATGCTTTACATGTATCACTTGGTTTAGAGATGATGCATACGTATTCACTGATTCATGATGATTTACCTTGTATGGATAATGCACCGCTTAGACGGGGTCATCCTACTTTACATGTAACCTATGATGAAACGACAGCCGTTCTTGTCGGTGACGCACTTAATACACACGCTTTTTATTTTTTAGCCAACGCTCCTTTGAGTGCTGAGATTAAAATCAAGTTGGTTTCAATTCTTTCAAGCGATGCAGGCATTTATGGTATGGTTTTAGGACAAGCGATTGACTGCTTTTTTGAAGACAAGCACTTAAATATAGATGAGCTGACATTTTTGCATCTGCACAAAACAGCAAAATTGATAGCGGCTTCACTTTTGATGGGTGCTGTTATTTGTGAGTTGGATAAGGCGACGCAAGAGGCACTTTATCAGTTCGGTTTGAAACTGGGTCTTTTATTTCAAGTTCAAGATGACATTATTGATGCGACACTCACGAGCGAAGAGGCAGGCAAGCCAACACAAAATGATGGGCATAAAAATTCGTTTGTCAATTTGTTAGGATTAGAGGGTGCAAAAGAAGAGAAACGAAAACTTTTAATCGAGTTGGATGTTGAGTTAAATAAGCTTGATACTGCTTTGTCGCAAAGACTCAAAAGTATTGTTGATGAATATTTTAAAGGATAGATGGACAATGGAAAATAAAAAAATGTTAAAAAAACAAGCTGATACCATTCGATTTTTAGCAGCAGATATGGTGCAAAGTGCCAATAGTGGCCATCCGGGAGCTCCTATGGGGTTGGCTGACATCGTTACAATTTTAGCACGACATATTACGCATAACCCTAAAAATCCAAAGTGGCTCAATCGTGATCGTTTGGTTTTTAGTGGTGGACACGCTTCAGCACTTGTTTACTCTTTTTTACATTTAACTGGCTATGACATTAGTATAGATGATCTTAAAAATTTTAGACAACTAGGCAGTAAAACACCAGGTCACCCTGAGTATGGTGATGTACCGGGTGTTGAAGTCACAACAGGCCCATTAGGACAAGGAATTTCTAATGCCGTTGGCTTTGCAATGGCAGCAAAATATGCAGCCACACTTTTGAATGCCCCAAAAGCAGAAGTCATTACTCACAAAGTGTACTGTTTATGCGGTGATGGTGATCTTCAAGAAGGTATTAGCTATGAGGCATGTTCATTGGCGGGACATCTTTCTTTAGATAATCTCGTGGTTATTTACGATAGCAATGCCATTACGATTGAAGGTGATACTTCGATTGCGTGGAGCGAAGATGTTAAGCAACGTTTTGAAGCGCAAGGTTGGGAAGTGTCTCGTATTGATGGGCATGATTTTGATGAGATCAATGCAGTGCTAGAGCAAGCCAAAGAGCAAACAAAGCCTTATTTGATTATTGCCGATACAACGATTGCTAAAGGTGCGTGTGAGATGGAAGGAAGTCATCATGCACATGGTGCTCCTTTAGGATGCGAAGAGATTAAAAACTCTAAAATCAAAGCAGGCTTTGATCCTGAAAAAAGTTTTAGCGTGGATGAAGATGTTTATGCTCGTTTTAACTGCGCCCTTGAAAAAGGTGATCTGGCTGAAGCAAAATGGAATGCACTGATTAAAAATGATCTCAAAAGTGATCAAAAAGCTCTTTTAGAGGCGCTTTTAAATCCTGACTTTTCAAAGATCGAATGGCCAAATTTTGAGGGTGATGTAGCGACACGCGATAGTAATGGTAAGATTCTTAATGCCATAGCAAAAGCAATTCCAAGCTTTTTAGGCGGTAGTGCCGATCTTGGACCTTCGAATAAAAGTGAGTTAAATGGCATGGGCGATTACCCTTTAGGTCGCAACATTCACTTTGGTATTCGTGAGCATGCGATGGGTGCTATCATTAATGCTTTTGCACTTTATGGATTGTTTATTCCTTTTGGAGCAACTTTTTTCATCTTTAGTGATTATATGAAACCATCAGTTCGTTTAGCCGCACTTATGAAGCTTAAAAACTTTTACATTTGGACACATGATAGTATTGGTGTGGGGGAAGACGGCCCAACGCATCAGCCGATTGAACAACTCAGTCAATTTAGAGCGCTTCCAAACTTTTATGTTTATCGCCCATGTGATGGCAGAGAAAATGTTAAAGCATGGCAAAAAGCACTCAGTATGCAAGCACCTGCTGCATTTGTTTGTTCTCGCCAAAAACTTAAAGCTCTCAAAGATGAGAGAGCGTATGGTGATGTTGAAAATGGTGGTTATTTGCTCACTAAACGTGAAAATGCAACCCTAACCTTAATGGCAAGTGGTAGTGAAGTTTATATGGCACTTCAAGTTGGCTGTATGCTTACAAAAATGGGGGTTGCTACCAATATTGTGAGCGTACCATGTTTTGATCTTTTGATTGAGCAAGATAAAGCATATATTGATACCATCATTGATCCTAAGACCAAAGTTGTGGCTATCGAGGCAAGTGCTGGACTAGAGTGGTACCGCTTTGCAGACGAAGTCATTGGCATGAAACGTTTTGGTGCAAGTGCTCCAGCGGAACTTCTCTTTGATAAATTTGGTTTGACACCTGATACAGTGACTCAAAAAGTATGTGTATTTTTAGGTATAAATTATCAGAAAAGTAGTGGCACAGACTGCAAGTGCTAGTATGAACAAAGTTATTATTTTTGATTTGGATGGCACACTTCTTGATACATTAGAAGATATTGCTATCAGTGCTAATTTTGCGTTATCAACGCTCGGGTTTAACACAGAAGAGTCTCAAAAATACCGCTATTTTGTAGGGGAGGGTGTTTTCAAGCTTTTTGAAAACATCTTTGCCTCAAATCCTCAATCTGAAGAGACGATCCAAGAAGCTGTTGCACTTTTTGAAAGTCATTATGCAAAACAGTTTAATCAAAATACAAAGCTTTACGACGGCATCAGTAAGTTGCTTAGTTTCCTTCAAAAAAGAGGTTTTGCTATGGCAATTCTCTCCAACAAACCAGACTCCTTTACCAAAATGTGTGCTATGAAATATTTACGTCAGTGGAAGTTTGATGTGGTTTATGGCGCACGTGAGGGCGTACCTAGAAAGCCTCATCCAAAAGGTGCTTTGGACATTAGCGATTTTTTACATGTAAAGCCAAATGAGTGTTATTACTTGGGCGATACGATGATTGATATGCAAACGGCTAATAGTGCGGGAATGATAGCGCTTGGTGCATTATGGGGATTTAGAGAAGAAGCTGAACTTAGAGAACACGGGGCGAAGCATTTAATGAAAACACCCAGCGAGGTCATAAAGCTCCTCGCTGAGGTTTGAATTTTAGGATTTGAACTTACCTAATTCGTTATTAAGATTTTCTGTCATCGTATGAAGATGTTCTGAGGCTTGAGAGACATTATCGATACTAGCGACATTCTCATTAGAAATGACATTGATTTTCTCAATCTCCTCTACCATCCCTTTGATTTGTGTTGCTGTGTGAACAAAATTATCAACAGTCATATGTGCGTCTTCAATGGTTTTTTGAATCGTGGTATCAATGTTGTTCATACCGTTTTGTAATTCAATAGAGATAGAAGCAAGGGTATTCACTTCTTCTGCATTGTGAGCAATATCGGTATTGGCATCCATGATGGATTGAACAACGACATTGATGGTCGCATCTATCTCCACCAAGCTCTTTTGAGTTCGCTCTGCGAGCTTTCGTACTTCATCGGCAACAACGGCAAAACCACGTCCATGTTCTCCTGCACGCGCCGCTTCAATGGCCGCATTTAAAGCAAGTAAGTTTGTTTGATCAGCAATATCACGAATAATGCTAAGAACTTCTTTTACCTCATTAGCATTGTGACTCACTGTGTTAAGACGATCTGCCAAATTTTGCTCTTTAACCGCTGTCTCTTGCATCGTTTTCTCTAAATGTTCGGCTTGGTTTTTAACAGTATTGATATCTTGTTGTGTTTTACGTAATGCTTCTTGCGAAATCGTCGCTTTTTGCACTGAAGCTTCAATGGCATTCGTGAGTGCAATACCGCTCTCTTTGGTTTTGCTTACAATTTTTGCTTCCGCATCAACGTTTCTAACAACTTCTGAAGCCGTACGTGAAAGTTCTTCAGAGATAGAGGCATTTTCATTACTAATCTCTTTAGATTTTTTAACAATTTCATGGAGTTTTTCAATGAACTTGTTGATATTCCCTGAAACTTGACCAAACTCATCTTGGGTTAAAGATTGAAGTCTTTGTCTAAGATCACCTTCACTGCTAGAGAGGTCTTTAACAACGTTGTTAAGCTTGTCGAGTGGATCAAGGAGTATTTTAATTAAAAAGGCCATAATAGCTACGGAGAGAACCAGCATGATCAAACCTATCACAAAAAGTTCTTTGATTTGACCATTTAAGAACGCATAAGCGGACTCTTTTTCAAAAACAATCCCTGGAATCCAACTCGTTTCCTGAGATGCTTTAAACGCAAAAAGTTTATTGGTGTCTAAATAAAATTCAATAATTCCTTCAGGTTCAGTTTTGATTTTTGAAGCTAAAACAGACTCTTTTCCTAAACGGTCAGCTTTAGGGTGTGCGATAACTGTTTTTTTGGCATCCAAAAGCATGCCATAGCCACCGTTAAAGTTAATATCACTTACTGCTTTAACAATATGGGTGAGTTCAAAAGAGGTTGCCACAACACCAATTATTTTACCATTTTTAACGATAGGTGCCATAACAGCAACCAAATCAATAGGATCGGCAGATCCACGGTAAATATCTGTCATCCCTGCTTTGCCTGTTGTTTTACCCATGACATACCACGGTCGTGTACGAGGGTCAACTTTAGGAGTAGTATTGCTACCATAAATCATGACACCACTCGCTTCAATCCCTAAAAAGCTATCACGTCCACCGGATGCTTTGGTACTCTCTTGAAGGATCGCTTTGACTTGTGCTTCACTCATATTTTCAATATCTGTGAGCATACGCGCTGAACTTTCTAAGCTATTTTTTTTGCTTAAAATCCATAGATCAATATAATCCGTCAATGAGCGCGAAGCCATTTTGAGATTTGCCTCAACTTGCGTAATGCTATTTTTCTTCGTATCAATATAACTTACAAAACCAAATGCAGTAAGGCTGATACAGATTAAAAGTGCAATAATGAGGGTAACTTTCGTTTTGAAGTGCATCATGACTCCTTTTTTTATGATAGTGTGTTTAGATGTTTGCAATACAGGAATGGCTATTTAAATCGAATAAACGACGACAAGATTTTTATTATAGCGCTTTTTTTGTGACTAAAATGAGACTTTTATGAGGATTCCAGTCTTATTTTTTCTAAAATATGAGGATTATAACATCTCTTCGTTTCAAATATGTTGCAAAATATCAAAAAAAATGTTGAAATTTTAGGCAGTAATACAAAATATCCAAGTTAATTAATGTGTACTTGGACATTTTGTGTGGATAGAACCTAGGACTTAAATTTCCCTAGTTCATTATTGAGGTTTTCAGTCATTACATGTAAGTGTTCCGACGCTTGGGAGACATTGCCAATACTGGTGACATTCTCTTTTGAAATAACATTTATTTTTTCAATTTCATTAACAATATGTTGAATGCGTTTTGCTGTCTCAATGAAGCTTTCAACAGTCAGATGGGTATCTTTGGTTGTCGTATGAATAATAGAAGCAATGGTACTCATCTCTTCTTGAAGTTCGACGGAGATAGAAGCTAGGTCATTCACTTCATTGGCATTTGTTGCAATTTCTGTATTGGCATCCATGATCGATTGAACAACAACATTAATCGTTGCATCTATCTCTACCAAGCTTTTTTGAGTACGCTCCGCAAGCTTTCGTACTTCATCGGCAACGACGGCAAATCCACGTCCGTGTTCGCCTGCCCGTGCCGCTTCAATAGCCGCATTTAAGGCAAGAAGATTGGTTTGATCTGCAATTTCACGGATAATGTTTAAAACATCTTTGACTTCATTGGCATTGTGGCTGACTGTATTAAGACGTTCTGCTAAACTTTGCTCTTTTGAAGCAGTGCTTTGCATCGTGTTTTCTAAATGCTCGACTTTGCTTTTAACGCTAAGGATATCCGTTTGAGTTTGTTGGAGTATCTGTTGCGAAGCTTTAGCTTTTTCAACTGAATTTTCGATAGCACTCGTTAGCGCTAATCCCTCTTGTTTGGTACTTTCTACGATTTTAGATTCTGCATCAACATTTTTAACAACTTCTATAGCGGTATGTGAGAGTTCTTCAGAGATAGAAGCATTTTCATGACTGATGGATTTAGATTTTTTCACAATTTCATGGAGCTTTTCAATAAACCTATTGATGTTACCAGCAACTTGCCCAAACTCATCTTTGTGTTCTACGTGAAGTCTTTGGCGAAGATCACCTTCTGAACTTGAGAGCTCTTCGACTACGCCATTGAGATTTCCGAGTGGTTTTAGAAGTTTAGTGATAAAGAAAATGGTCAATCCAATAGAGAGAATAAGCATTACCAAGCCAAGCAGAAAAAGTTCTTTTATTTGAGCCGATAAAAACGTATAAGCTGTTGCTTTATCAAAGGTAATGGCGGGCATCCAGCCTGTTTCTGTTGAAATTTTATAGGCAAATATTTTACCAGCATCTTTATAAGTGTAGTTGATCACACCCTCTTTTTTATCGCCAAATTGACGGGTTAGCTCAGGCACTAATGAAGGAAGATCTTTGCCTAAAAGATCTTTGTTGGGATGAGCGATCAAGACGCCTTTTGTATCGGTAAGAACACCATACCCACCGTTAAAGTTAATATCGGAGAGGGTCTTAAACAGAGCATCAAGTTCAATATTGGTCGCAACAACACCTATCACGACCCCATTGTTGATAATAGGTGCCATAACGGCAACAACATATTTTTTGGTACTAGAGCTAATAAATGCGTCGCTTGCACCTGCTTGTTTAGAGGCTTTGGCCGTTATATACCAAGGGCGTGTTCGAGGATCGAAACCAGCGGCGACTTTTGCACTGCTACCATAAAGCATTTTGCCATCTTCAAAGCCAATAAAAGAGTCAACACCTCCGATAGTTTTTGTTGTCTCTTGCAGGGTATGCTTGATTTCATTTTCACTTAAGGAAGCAATATTGGAAAGTGAGCGTGCCGTAGCATCGACAACATTTTTCTTCGAAGCAATCCAAAGATCAATATAATCCGTCAATGAGCGTGATGCCATTTGGATACTGGATTCTACTTGAATAACACTATTTTTCTTCGTATCTATGTAACTAAAAAGACCAAAAATGCTAAGGCTTAGAAACATAAGTATCGAGATAGTCAGTGTAATTTTTATCTTAAATTGCATAGCACTCCCCTTTGATATAAACTTACTTGAAAAATTTTAGCACAAAATGTCACAGAGGGAGGTAAGAACAAGTAAATAATTTCTTTTACTTGTTCTTAGCAATTAGGTTACGACTTAAACTTCCCAAGCTCATTGTTGAGATTTTCAGTCATTACATGTAAATGTTCTGATGCTTGAGAGACATTGTCGATACTTCCAACATTCTCTTTAGAGATCACATTGATCTTCTCAATT